>NZ_CALKZP010000060.1 GCF_938002845.1 uncultured Campylobacter sp. | reverse complement strand
ATACCTATAAATTTAAAATTTCCCGCGCCTTTTGCTTGCACGCCTCAAATTTTTGCTCAAACTCCGCACGCCTTTGCAGCTCGTTTTTCGCCCCCATTTTGGTGTATCCCGAGCCTCGCCCCAGAAAATATACATAGCCTGTATCTTTAAACTCCACAGCAAGCGGCATTTGCGCGCCCTCTACGCCCTCGCAAATAAGCTGCGCAAGCGCGTACTCCTCCAGCGCAAAGGCGTGCGGATACAGGCTTATCTTTTTTAGATTTTTAAGAGCGGCGAGCGGCAAAAGCGCCGGATATGGAGCCTTGCACTTCACCCAGGTTAGTTTTAGCACTTCAAGACCCGTTAGGCCTTTGAAAAACTCGAAATCTACAATCGGCTGATCCCAATTTAGCGTGCCGCTAATGCACAGATATCGCAGCGAGGCTATACCGCTAAGTCCCGAAAAATCGCTCACTCTGCGTAAATTTTCAAAATGCGCCGATCTTAAGTTTTTCAGCTCGCGCAGAGGCGAAAGGTCGCAAAATCCCGAGACGTATTCCAAAACGAGCTCCTGCAAAAGCGGCAGTTCGGCCAGAAAATCGATATTTTTTACTTGAACTCTCGTAATGCGCAGACGCTTAAGCTGCCTAAGTCTCCGTAGCGCGGCGATCTGCTCCTTGCTCGGAAGATGCAGGGTAAGCTCCTGCAGATCCCCGCACTCAAAAATCTGCTCCCAAAAAGGAGTATCCGCCCCTATTGTAGCGATCTGCAAGCTCTGCTTATCCGCCACGGGGCCGTTTAGCGCGAATGCGAAACGCTCGCGGTTGGGCACCATCGTCCAGTAATCGTCCTTTCGATCTAGCAGATCCGCAAAGTGATGTATCATTCGTAGTCTCCGTTTTTGAAATTTTAAAGCGCGTAATTTTATCGCGCAAGCGGTGCGCTAAATTTAAGCCCGTTTTCGAGCTCGCAAACCCTGCTGCCCTAAAAATTTAGGCTCGCCGCGGCTCATCCCGCGAATGCCGCCGCCACAATAACTCGCCGCGGTAGTCTGCGAATTTAAGCCCGGCGGGCTCTAGTCGAATTTAAGCCGCTCAAGCTTTTGTTAAATCAAGTTCACGCGCTCCGAATTCGTAAATTTCACGCCGCTTGAGCGGGCGGAAAAATAGAATTTCGTCTAAATTCCAAGCTCGGCTCTTACGAGCGCTTCGTTTTGCGGCGTCAAAAAGCCCGCAATATCCTGCCACATCGAGTGAAAGCCGTATCCGCCCTCTATCATCTCGCTGCGCGCGGCATCTAGCCCCGATCAGATCACGCGGTACATCGCCACCACAAGCCCCGTGCGATCGGCTCCGTGATAGCAGTGCACGAGCACGGCGCCCTC
>NZ_CALKZP010000059.1 GCF_938002845.1 uncultured Campylobacter sp. | reverse complement strand
CCGCTCTTTAAGCTAGCTAAGCTTGCAGCTCTGGTTTCTGCGAAGGATTTGGTATTAGAGCTTACGCGCGCGCTAGGAGCCGAGGAAACATCGAATCCTAAATTTAGATAATTGCCGCTTTGATAAATTTTAGGGCTATAGCTTAGGCTTACTCCTACATTTAGCGTTGCATGCATATTGGCTGCGTTAGGAGTTATAAGGCTGCCGCTTCCTTGCTTATTGATTAGATGAATCTCGCTGCTTGGATTAATCGGACCGCTTACTCCGCTTATATAAGCCGTGATATTGCTTACGTTGCTTAGATTGGTATTGGCAGTAGGGTCGCTTAGGGTAAGTACGCTATCGCCTGCTCTAATAGAGTTAGGAAGAAAGAAGTTTAGCCTGTCAAAACCGCTAATATTTTTAGCGCTTAAGGAATTTACTGCCGCAGGAGAGCTATTGCTAGCTCCTATGTTAAGGGTGTTGCCGCCACCGCTTGCGCTTATTACGCCTACATTATGACCGCTGATGAAATTTAACGTATTGTTTGTGCCTGCTGCGTTGATATTTCTAGCGTTAAAATTCTTATCCTCCCCCGCTTTGCCTATATCTATGTTATTTCCGTTAAGACCGCCGGCACCTAGATACTTTTGCAGTTCATCCGCATCAAAGTCTCCATTTATGCTCTCGTTAGTCTTAATAAGCTTTTGGATATAAAGTTCCTTCTCATCCTCGCTTATATGCATACCACCTATATTTCTGCTAAAGGTATTGGCATCTTTTATGACATAGTTTTTATTTAGCTGAGTTACGTAGCCCTTGTCTTTAAAGCGCGGATCATATCCGGTAAATTTACCGCCTCCGCTTTTATAGGCAAGGGTATATTTCTTATTATCGCCATCTGGATAGCTTGCATTGTTTAAAGCGTTAAATTCGCTTGCCGAGTTTACGAATATATCGGTACTGCTTAGGTCGGTATTGCCGGAGCCGGTTAAGCTTAAAGCTCTTTTGGTACTAGACGAAGCATCGTTTTCTATCTCGCTAAGGGAGGCTAGGTTGAATTCCAATTTATTGAAATTTGCAAAATTCCTCGCATTTAGGCCATTGCCCGAGTTTGAAGATAGGATATTTAGGCTATTGCCAGAATTGCTAGCGTTTGCGCTAGATACTCCGTATATCGTGCCTGCTACGCTGCCGCTTCTGAAATTTACTACGTTGTTGCTGCCGCTAGCGGCTTCCGCTGCGTAGACATTGCCAGCAACTTGCGTGTTGCCGTTTAAATTTACAGTGTTGGAGGAAGCGGTACCGCTAGCCTTTCCGCCGTATACACTTCCGCCTACGTTTACCGAGTTGAGAGTGATAGTGTTGGAAATCGCGCTGTTTCCCTTGCCGCCCACTGCCATTGCTCCTACGCTGCCGTTGTTTATAGTTACGATATTGGATTTGGCTTCCCCGTTGCTAGTATTGCCGCCGTAAATGCTATTGCGGATTATAGTAGCATTCGTAGTTACGCTATTATCGTGGACGTTTCCGCCGCCGCTACTGCTATGAGTGATGCCCGCATTTACGTACCCCACGTCTATTCCGCTTGCTTCGAAAGTTACATGGTTATTATAAATTTCTTGCGGGGTAGCGGAATTTGAATATCCTCCGTCGATCTCGCCTATGTTGCTTCCGCCCTTGATCTTGGCGTAGTTGTCGTGGACGCTGTTGCTTCCGTCGGTAGCGTCGTCTCTACCCGAGCTTATGTTTTTGCCGCCTAGATTACCTGCATTCTCCTTTACTATTACGGTGTTTCCTTTATTGCCGAATAGCTCAGTAGCGCCCGCAGCCTTGTTGGAATTTTGATTTTGCATTAGCTCGCTTTGATCGAAGTTGGGGTCTATCCAAGAGCGAGTTAGAGTGCCTTTCTGCATGATTAAATTCTTACTGTTTTCGACCTCGATCGTGGTGCCGGTGATTTGATAGTGGTCTTTGTCGGTAATCGTATAAATTTGATTATCTTGCACGGTTTGTGCGGCTCTGGTGATCGTGCCGCCGCCTGAATTATGTATCAGATAGTATTTTCCTTCGCCCAGATCTGATTTTATACCATCTATCTTTGTACCGTTTAAATTCGTATTGCCATTAGTGGTTAGAGTAAGCGGCGCATCCGCTTCGATCGTGGAGTATAAATCATTGAAATTTATAGAGCCGAAATTTTTAATGTCTTTAGCTTTTTTAATGCCGCCGCCGACCCAATTTTCTATATGTAAGGTATTAGTTTTATCCGTAGGCTTATTGCTGCCGTAGATTGTACCGCTTATAGTGCCGCCTCTAAAATTTACGTTGCTATTCTCGACGCTGCCGCTTGTAGCGTAGCCTGCATAGACGTCTCCTGCTATCGTCGTTCTTTCTTTATTGATATAAACGACCGCGTTTTTGACGCTTCCCGCACGTGCGCCATAGACATTGCCTCCGATATGCACGCCTTTGTTAGAATCGAACGCTCCTAGAGTAACTCTATCGCCATCCGATTCGCCTGCAATGCCGCTTGCTGCCGCGACATCACCTTTTACGGTACCTTTGTAAAGATCGACTACGCTTCGCGAGCTCGAGGCGCCGCCCAAAGAGCCCGTGGCGCTGCCTACGATCGCATCGTCGTTATTGATCTCTACGCGATTTGCACTCATTGCGCTAGCGCTATTTGCTTGGCCGCCGATTACTTGGTAATTTTGCGCTTTTAGCTTTGCGCTTATGGATACGGAATTTGCGCTAGAGTTTCCGCTTCCGCCCGCTGCGCCCCAAATTCTACCACTACCGCTTAAAGTAATAGTGCTTGTGCCGCCGTAATAAGGCGCCGTTATATTGACGCTATTAGAATTACTTTGCCCTGTGGAGGATTGCGCGCCGAATATATCGAAGCTCCCCCTAAACGTGCCGCCTTTGATAGTTATTCTATTCGATACGGCATCACCGCTACCGCTTACTATGCCGCCTACGATTACGTTTGTAACGGAGCCGTTACCGATAGTGCCTCCGTCGATCGTTACGGCGTTAGAGGAGGCTTTTTTATCAGCTCCGCTTCTGCCGCCGATGATATTATAATGTCTATTTGAGCTACCGCCGAAGTTATCGGCATTTCCCGTAATTTCGGCGCCGTATTTTACAAAAACCTGATTTCGCGTCGCTTCGCCTTCGTTGCCCGTTTTAGATGCCGCTATACCTTGTCCGCCCACGACCAAATTTACCTTAGAGCCGTTTTCCAAGCTCACGTAATTATCTGATACCCCCTTGGCCTCGGCGCCTATTGCGATACCCACGTAAGCGTTTGCGCCTCTAATCGTAAGTCTATTGTTGGAGGCGGAGTTTAACTCGGTAAAGCCCGCAATCCCGTCGCCGCTTCCTCCGCCGTAAATCACGCTGCCGGAATAGTCCGTCCCGCCGCTTACAACGCCCGTAATCGTCGTAATATTGCCATTTGGGCTGGTACTTCCGCTACCGCTAGTATTGCCGCTAAATCCCGCCGAATAGAGGTTATTATGGGTATGGATAAGCGGCGGATTAGAATCTGCATTGCAAAGCGCTTGTGCGGGTGCTAGTGCGAGCACCGCTGCGAGGCTAAGCATAGAGGAGCAGATGGATTTTTTCATATATTGATCCTTTAAAATTCATAAAGTTTGCGATTATACATAAAAATAGATCAGTTTGCAATATGAAAATCACTGATCGGTTTTTGACAGAGGGGTGGCTGCATTTGTAATTTTAAGTAGTAAAAATTTACTCTTTGCGCAGAATAAATTCTTGACTGTAAAATTTACCCCTTTTTAGAGGGGGCATTTTGAGCGGATTGCAAGAGGTAAAAAAATCCTAGTAAAGAGATTCTGAGTAAAATTTGAAATAATGAAAATCTGAGCTAAATTAATTCTGGCAATTTCAAGCTGCCATGGAATTTATGCAGGGTAAATTTTTAAACGAGTGGAATTTTATATAAATGCCGTTTCGCCCGCGAAAAAGCTTTTTTGAAAAATTTAAACAAGCAATATTGCGCGATAAATTTTATGTGATCCATTCTGCAAGAGCTAAAGCATAGCAAGCAGGAGATAAAATTTACGTGATAAATCTTGCGTAATAAATTTTAAAATGAGCCGCAAATCCTACAAGAAGCTGTAAATTCCATCTAGCAAGAAATATCTTTTATCCGCAGCGCCGTGATAAAATGGATTAAAAGTCCCTTCGTATGCCTTTTCAAAAAAGCCTTCTTTGCTTAGCTTTATAAGCTCTGCATTGACGAAATCCAGTAGCTCTTTATTGCCCTTCTGCACGCCAATACCCATGAAATCGGGCTTACCTAGCGTTTTAAGCGGTACTTCCACCTCGCTATCGACTACCGGATATGCCATTGCGATGAGATTATCGGTCGCGTAGGCATCCACGTCGCCGTCTTTTAGCATGCGGTAGCACTCTCTGGCGATCTTACAAAATGTAAAATTTCCAAAACCTTCTTGTTTAAAAAATGCCTCGCCCGTACCGCCGCTTTCGAGCAAAATTCTTTTCTCTTTCAGATCGGCTAAGGATTTTATTCTATCGGCTTTGCGGGTTAAAACTCCAAGATTTACCGAAAAATACGGTGTTGAAAAATCGATCTGCTGCGCGCGTTCAGGCGTAATGGTAATCGTAGCGATGACGATATCTACGCGGTTGTTTACTAATGCTGGAATTCTATCCTCGACTTTCATCGGCATAAGCTCGATTCTGCCGCCTTTTTCGCCGAAAAGATCATTTGCTATGGCCTGTGCCATTGTAACTTCAAAGCCCTCGAAAGTTCCATCGTTTAGCTCGCTAAAAGGAGGCTGTCCGTCGTAAACACCGATGCGAACGACGCCTTTTGATCTGATCTGTTCCAGACTATCGGCGAAAGCAACGATAAATGGTAGCAACATTGCAAGAAGCAATTTCATGGCAAATCCTTAAATTTAATCTCTTTTCCGCCTTCAAACGAAGCAGGAAATTTTATTTATTAAAATTCTAAAAGCCGGACTCAAAATTTAAAGCAAGCTCTTAGAGCATATTATAAATTCCGTCTAGCAGAAAATACTTCTTATCTGCCGTACCGCGATAGAATGGATCAAAGCTCTGCTCGTAGGCCTTTTTGAAAAAGCCCTCTTTGCTTAGCTTGATGAGCTCTGCATTGACGAAATCAAGTAGTTCTTTGTTGTCTCTCTGTACGCCGATGCCGATGAAATCGCTAGGGCCTAGGTTTTTAAACGGCACTTCCAAAGTATCATCGATGACGGAATATGCAAGCACGATGAGATTATCATTTATATAGCCGTCCGCATCGCCATTTCGAATCATTTCGTAGCATTCCTTAGCCGAAGCGCAATGGCCTAAATTTTTAAATCCCTTGGTTTTGAAAAATTTCTCGGCTACCGTCGCGTCGCCTTCGAATACGATCTTTTTATCATGAAGCTGCGCGATATCGGTAAAAGCGTCGGCTTTGCGCGTTAATATGCCTAAATTTACGGAGAGGTAGGGGAGGGAGAAATCGATCTTTCTTTTTCGTTCGTTGGTGATGCTAAATAGACCGATAACTAAATCAAGCTTGTTTGCCTCTAAAAATGGAATTCTATCATTTACGCTTAGTGGAATAAACTCGATTTTGCCCTCTTTTTTGCCGAAAATTTCTTTAGCAATAGCGTTTGCAAGATCGATTTCAAATCCTTCAAATTTGCCGCCATTAGACTCGCAAAGCGGTGGATGGGCGTCGCGCACTCCGATGCGAATGACGCCGTTTTGTCTGATTTGATCTAGGCTATCTGCAAAAAGCGCCGCACAAAATAGAGCCGCTATAAAAAGTAGTTTCATTTTATGTCCTTAAAATGGGATTTCGCATATTATCCACTTATTATAAATGATGTTTTAGTCGAAGGCGTTAGATAAAACACTGCTAAATTCCGTCCTAAAATATAGCATAGAGCCCATCTAGTAAGAAATATTTTTTATCTGCAGCGCCTTGATAAAATGGCTTGAAAGTTTCATCGTAAGAACGTTCGAAAAAGCCCTGCTTGCTAAGTGTAACAAGCTCTTTATTTATCAGATCAAGCAATTCGGTATTGCCTTTGCGCACCCCGATGCCTAAGAATTCCGGATTACCTAGATTTTGGATTGCTACTTCTAAGTTATCATCGATAATGGAATAAGCTAGCACGATGAGATTATCGTTAACGTAAGCATCGGCTTTGCCTTGCTTAAGCATATCATAGCATTCGGTAGTAATGGAGCAATGGATTAGATTGTGGATTTTATTTTTATACAAAAAATTTTCTGCCGTAGTCCCGCTACCCTCTACTAGGACCTTTTTGTTTGAAAGATCGTCTATACTTTTGATGCCGTCGCTTTTACGTGTCAAAACTCCCAAACTCATCGAAAAATATGGATAAGAAAAGTCGATTTGCCTTTTTCTATCTTGCGTTATCGTGATGGTCGCGACTGCAAGATCTACCTTATCGTTTTGTAATGCAGAGATCCTATCGCTGGCGTTTAGAGGGACGAACTCGACCCTACCGCGCTTATCACCGAATATGCTCTTAGCTATAGCGTCTGCAAGGTTGATTTCAAAGCCTTCGAAATTACCGCTTTTTTCATCACTAAAAGGCGGCCTACCATCACGAACACCGATTTTAACGACTCCGGCAGATCTGATCTGCTCCAAACTGCCCGCAAAAACATTGCTGCAAAGTGCAAAAATAATGCAAAAAAGTAGTTTCATAAACTATCCTTTTCTTAAATTTAATATTATCCCTTAGATATTGCGTGATTTTACCCTAAAATAGTTAAACATAACTTCAATTACATAATACAGATTGCTAAATCGGCAGTAAGTGAACGAGATTAGAATTTAAGAAGCGATAGATAAAATTTTATGAAGTGAAATTTAGCCGTAGCGAAATGTGGCGCAGGGAAGTATAGACTTTAATTAAAATTTATCTATCGTAATTTACGGCGCAGTTTTTGCGGTATCGCCATAGAATTTTAATTTGGAATTCATCCATCATACCTGCTTGCTTTTCGAGCCGGAATTTTTACGTCTTGCCTACGTGCCGCATATTTCGCAATAAAATTTTAAAATTTGCTTGGATCGTAATGCTTTTTTGCGTTATAGAATTTTGCGGTATTTTAAAACTATTTTTCACCAACTTCTACGATTTTGCTTAGCACGTATTGTTCTAGCTCGCGTCTAGGCACGTCATTTTTGAGCGCTTCGTTGTAGATATTTTCGACTATGCGGCTGTATTTTTCGTAGGGGAAGTAGAGGAAATGGTTCGCCCAAGCGCGTTTGATGAGCTCGTGAGTAAGCTTTTTTCTAGCCCACGCTTTGAAGCAATCAAAGCCGATAAAAACCGCCGATGTCGCTATGATCGTAAATAAAATGGAGAAGTGAAAGTCGATCTTTTCAAACATCGCGTGCGTCAGCGTTATCAAAAACATTACGCAGACGAATGCGAAGCAGGCGAAGATCACGTAGGATTTGCCGTAGTTAAATTTAAAATTTAGCTTCGAAGGATCGACGAGCATTCCGTCGTTAAACTCGGCGTTGGCTTCGAGCAGATCACGGAAAAGCACGGGTTTATGCGAGACATGAAACATAATTTCTAAAAGCCTATCTTTAAAATTTGATTTATCCATCGGGTTCCCTTCGATTTTTGCGGCATTATATCTTAAATTAAATTGTTATAAGATAAAATGGTGCGAAATTTCAAGGAGCGATTATGTTTGAAATCAGCGGAATGAGCGGCGATGAGATAGTTTATATTAACGGCAAATTTTGCAAAGCCAAAGAGGCTGCGATAAGCCCTTTTGATCGCGGTTTCGTGCTCGGAGACGGCATCTATGAAGTAGCGCCCGTGGTAAATTCTAAAATTTGCGACAGGGCGGATTTTTGGGAGCGCTTTGAGCGCAGCGCCGCGCAGATCGAGCTAAAGATCCCGTATTCTCGCGAAAAATATGAGGAAATTTTATATGAGCTCATCGCGCAGGGCGGCGTAAAAGAGGGCGCTTTCTATACTCAAATCACAAGAGGTGCCGCGATGCGCGATTTTGATTACGTCCGCGGCATAGAGCCCAGCGTTTTTGCTTTCGTCTATCATACGCAAATTTTTGATAATCCGCTCGCAAAAGAGGGGATCGAGATCGTAAGTCTGCCCGAGATCCGCTGGCACAGGCGTGATATAAAATCGATCTCGCTTTTAGCTCAGTGTATCTTAAAGCACGAGGCCCACAAGGCTGGCGCTTATGAGTGCTTTTTGATTGAGGACGGGCTTGTTACCGAGTGTTCGAGCTCCAGCGCATTTATCATCAAAGATGACGTTCTGATCACGCGACCGCTTTCAAACGACATACTGCCGGGCATCCGCCGCAAGGTGATCTTGGGTCTTGCCGAGCAGGCGGGGCTTAGCGTGCAGCAGCGGGCGTTTGGAATGAGCGAGGTTTATGAGGCCGATGAAGCCTTTATCAGTGCGGCGACGCTGATGGTGCTACCGATCGTAAAAGCAGACGGCAGAGCGATCGGGGGCGGTGCGGTCGGTAAATACGTACCGCGCCTACGCGAGATGTATGCTGTGCGGTTAAGAGCCGAAGCAGGACTGTAATAGGGTGGTCAAATTTAGCCCGTTAAATTTAAACGATACGGGCTGATTAAATTTTGCTTTCTAGCTCCCCGGTTATGTGACCCAGCTCGCTTACTAATTCTAAAATTTCAGCCAGTTCGTATTGGTGAGCATATGTCGTTCCGGTAGTTGGAGGTATGCTAAATAGCTCTGTTTCGAAGCGGTTCGGCGCGCCGTTTAGAAATAGGTAAAATTTATTATCCATAAATGCCGCACTGATGCTAAATTTATAATAGTATCGCTTCAGCTCATTTAGTCGCTCCATCAACGTAGGCGTCAATAGATAGCGAGCTTCGACCTTGTCGTCAGCAAACACGCGAAATTCGCTATTAAAAACGACGTTGTCCATTAGCTCCTTCTCGACTAAAATTTTTGTATTTAGCTCGCGGCTCGCCAAGATGGTTTTGGCGTAAAATCTCTTGCCGAATTCGCATATCAGCACGCTGCCGTTAAAATCCATATACGCATCATATAAGCTCATCGCAAGCGAAGCTAGCTTCACATAGGTATTGTCTATGCCCAGATCGTAGTTCTTTTTGATTCTAATCGCCTCGCTAAGGCTAAATTTTACCCCATCCCATTCGCCTTTTATCTCATCTTCGCTGATAAAATCGGAGTTTGCAAAGATTCCCGCTCGCCTGAATTCCTTCGCGCTTATGCCACGTCCTGGCGAATAAGTAAGCTGCGGATACGCCTGTGAGATCGCCGTGCGCACCAAAACTTTTTTGTAAAATAGTTTATATTCATAAGCGGCGTCTGCAATGCCGTCGTAAATGCAAGCAACATAAATAATCAAAAGCACCGCGTAGATAAGATAGACTTCGATCATCTTGTAATCCGTATCATCGTCTGTTTTAAATACCGCATCGATCGCAAACATTATGATAAACGGAAACAGATACAAAAATGCTATCTTGGCATAGATCATCACTACCTTGCAAATACACTTTTTTTGTTTGGCTCTACTTAGCGCTATCGCCCTGTCTAGTTGCATACGTTTCCTTAAATTTTTTGATCCAAAATTTTATAAAATTCATTCTCTTGATAAAATTTCACCACAGCCTCGTCTACGCTTGCGTTGCGCTGCAAATACCGCAGCAAGGGCTCCGTGCGCGTATATATCACGCCCAGCCCCGCAAGGCTCGTCGCACGCGAAAGCGCCACGTAGAGCTGCCCTTTGGCAAAGATCCTGTCGATGTCGCAGATGAGCTGCTGGATGCTCATGCCTTGGGATTTGTGGATCGTGATGGCGTATGCGAGCTTGAGCGGGAACTGATAATACCGCGCCAGCACGATCTGCTCGGCATCCATGCCGCTTGCAGCGATTTCGCTTAGTTCGTATGTTTGTAGCCCCACGCGGCATAGTATACCCGAGGGCTTTTTTACGACTACGCTTTCGATCTCGCCACCGGAACTTTTTTCGATCTTTTCGACGACGCCTTGCTCGCCGTTGAAAAACTCGCCGCTTTTATTTGCGGTAAACAGCACCTTCGCGCCTTCTTTCAGCGTCAGACTTTGCGGCGCGTTTAGCGAGGCGATCCATTTTTGAATTTTTTGCTCGCTCACGCCGCTTTGCAGCGCTTCATAAACGCCCTCAAAGCTACTTTGCGGCGCATTAAGCTTGGCTAGTCTGGCGTTATTTATCGCATCTACTTCGGCGTTTCGGCCCGAGATTATCGTGGCATCTGGTTCTGCTCGCGCGGCATCGATGATCAAAGATCGCATCAGCTCCGCCGTCTGCTCGCTCGTGATGCCGAGCCGCAGCTCGCAAAGTAGGCGGTATAGCGCCGCATCTGCGGTGCGCTTGGAGCCTATCATCTCGACGTAAAAAAACTCGCACTGCCTCCATGCGTACGAGCCGAAGGCGTAATCCGAGTCACTAAATAGGCTCGCGCGCGGCGCTCTCTCGCCCTCTTTACGCACTGGCGGAAGCTGATAAAAATCGCCCGTAACGAGCAGCCGTCCGTTAAATTTAGAGCTTGAAATTCTAAGATAGATCATCTCGAAAAGCTCGGCGCCGATCATCGAAATTTCATCGATCACGATGAGATCTGCGAGGGCTAAAATTTTTCGTAGCTCGCTTAGTTTGCCGCTTTGTTTGCGATCGAAGCTCTTTAGCTCCTCGTGGTTTTTGCAAATGCCGAAGCGGAAGAAGCTATGCACGGTCACGCCGCCGATCTCTACGGCGCTGATGCCGGTGCTGCCGAGCACGATGACGAGCTTGCCGCGAGCGCGGTAGTTTTCGATGAGCTCTTTTATTACGTAGCTTTTGCCCACGCCTGCGCCGCCCGTGATGAAAATATTGCGATCTTTTAGCTTTTGAACGATGAAATTTATCAAGTTTTTTCCTATTTTTTGGCAAAATTATAGCCAAAATTTTTTAAAAGGCATTTTGTTTGAAACGATTAATATCTCTCATCTTCGCGACTTTAATCCTTGCAGGTTGCGCCACCCATAAGTTTATCCCGGAAAATCCCGCGGTTTTAGATCTCGAATACGCTCAAAACAGCGAGCGGCTGCCGGCTCCCGCTTCGATGCAAAACATAAGCGGAAGCGCGTTTAAGAGCCGCTATTTTAAAATTTGGTTTGATGATGCGCCCGTGAAGGCGGGAATAGATACTTTTTGGGGGCTTAATTACGCCAAGGGGCGCCACTTTGACGCCGCAGGCAGGATATACGACGATGCGATCTATCAAAGCATTCGTATAAACGCGAACGAAGAGGCGTTCGGGCTGATCTCCGCGCCCGCTATAACGGTAAAAAACGCGCTACTGCGAAATATCCCAAGCGACTTGCCGATTTTCGGCGATCCGAGCGAGCCGGGGGAGGGCGAGCCGTTTGATTACGCCGCAAATTCCGCCGTGAGCGTGGGCTATCCGCTGCTGCTGTCGCATTACAGCAGAGACGGCGTGTGGGCGTTCGTGCGCAACGACGGCGTGTGGGGTTGGATAAGAAGCGATGCGATAAAGCGCATCAGTCCTCAGCAGGCGGATATCTACGCAAATTCTAAATTTATAACGATCCTGCGCGACGGCGCCGCCGTCTATGACGAAAACAGCGTGGAACTTTTTAGGGCGCGCACCGGCACGATCCTGCCGTATGATTTTAGCGGCGAACGCGATCTTGGCGGCACACTCGGCATACGGAGCGTATTCGGTGGCGAAATTTTAACTCAGTTTGGCGGCAAGAGATATTTCGTTAGCGCGGAGGATGCGAGGCTCTGGCCCGCGCCGCTAGATGAGCAAAACTCAAAGATCGTAGCCGCTAGCCTGCTTGGGCAGAAATACGGCTGGGGCGGGTATAAATTTCTTCGCGATTGCTCGCTTATGACGAAAGATTTTTTGGCAAATTTCGGGCTGTGGCTGCCGCGAAATTCTAAGGCGCAATCGGGCCGCGGCAAGCGTTTTTCGCTGGCGGGGATGAGCGCGGATGAAAAGCTTAGCTTTATCGGCAAAAACGGCGTGGCGTATAAAACCCTGTTGTATATGCCCGGCCACGTGATGCTCTACGTAGGGCGGGTGGACGGCAAGCCTGCGGTGCTGCACGACATCTGGGGGCTTCGCACGATGGATGGCGGGCGCGCAGTCATCGGACGCACGGCGATTACGTCGCTTACTATCGGCTCGGATCGAGCGGACATCGCCGAGGATCGTCTGCTAATCTCGCGTATCAGCGCGATGAGCGTGCTTTCGGGCGAGGATGACTTTATTTCGGACAATCGGTTCGCTTCTGAGGATCCGAGCACTCTGTCTGCGTATGTAGGCGGAAATTAGCGGCATATGCGGGTATAAGCGCGAATTGGGCTTTGCTTTATAGCTGCCGTCGTAATTGATTTCGCTGTTTATGGAGTCTCGCGCGCTTGACGGACGCCATAATGCCTGCAAGCGTAAATTTAAAATGGCGTTTTTAAATACCGACTATTTTAAATTTAGCCTAGATAGCGAATGAATTTGAAATTTCGGGCTTAAATTTAGTCTAAATTTAAGCCTATATCTCGCAGTCTTTAAAATTTCGGGCAAAATTTTAAAATTAGCCCGCAAGTCTAGTTAAAATTTTAAAATCGCTATCTAAATTTACGCTTTGCTTTAAAGCTCAATCGCGCGCCGCTCCCCTTAAAAGAACAAAAAATATCTCGGCGTCTTGCGTTTATACTTTAGATATTCCTGTCCGTAGGTTCGCTCGCAGTAACGCTCCTCGCCCAGGACCACGAGATGATTATATATGGCAAAGGGCACTATCGCTATTAGTAGCCACAGCGACGCCGAAGCGACGCAAACGCCAGCCATGCCGAGGAAATAAAAGAAATACATCGGATTGCGCGATAGGCGGTAGATGCCGCCTTGTGCGGCCTTGTCCGCAGGGGCTGCCGCATAGTCGTAAAACGCCTTGATGAAGCCCGCAAAAGCCGCTATATAGATCACCGCTCCGATCCAAAACCACGCGCTATCCGTCTTAAGCGGCACGAATACCGATAAAATAAGCAGTGCTACTTGCATCAGCGAGCTTATGATCGCATTTCGCTTGTCCGCGAGCGTGTACCACGAGGTATCGGTGGCGCGCTTGCCGACCTCTTTGTAGATAAACATATACGCGAACTGTATCAGCACCATCGCAAATGAGGGTATCCAAGCGCCCGCTAGAGAAGGCTCAAGTGTCGTAAAAAATGAAATTTCCATGACCGCTTCCTTTGCTTTAAATTTTATCCTGCAGCTTTGTTTTGTCTTTTTCTACTCGCCGTGGGTTTAAATTTTACTCCGCCTCGCACCGCCTGTTTGACATGTTACGGCTATTTTTGCTCGGCACGCCGCGCGTTAAGGATGCCGTTTCGGTTGGGACAATGCGGCAACGACGCCGTCATTTAGGTATCGACTCGCCGAGCACCGATGGGATATGCGCTTTTATGCGGGCGGCATCCGCACTTCAACGCGCCAAAAATGCGAGATAGCGGCGCTTGTTTTGACGATACGACGCCCGCTCGTATGACTAGACGATTTGTCTATCTGGTGTCGAGATAGGACGGGCGGTCGCTCGGCGCCGATGTGCGTCGCACGATGAAACATTCTGTGCCGATGTACTCGCTGCCTACTACACGATGAAACTGTTCGGCACGGGTTGCCTGCTAGGTGTAGCGCTGATGCCGTTTGTTCGGTGCCGCGTCTTATTTACCCTCCGGGTTAAGTCCTTTTAAGATATAGCCAAATTCCGTATCGCTTAGTTCGTAATTCATAAATTTTTTATAAAACGCCTTCGTTTCGGCCTTTACGTCGATGTCGGCAAATAGCTCTGGCTGGATGGTTTTGGCTGCCCATAAAATTTGAAGCACTGCGTCCGCGCCGTATCGATCCCAGTTAAAAACCCCGCGCGGATTGCCGTAAACGCGTCCGTTTTTGACCGCATCTGTGCCGCTGTAAACCGGGCTAGCCTTGATCTTCTCTACCGCATCTTCGTTGTGATCGCCGCCCACGATTATGATCTGCGGGTTGCTAGCGATGATCTCCTCGGCAGTGATGGTTTTCATCGGACCTTTGGTGGCGGTGATCGCATTCGTTCCGCCGGCCAGCTCTATCCACGAGTCGATCAGCGTGCCCTTGCCGTCGATCTTTAAAAGATCGCTTCCGCCTACGATGTGAAGGACGCGCGGGCGCTTATCGGGACTTAAATTTGCGGTGCGGCCGCTAACCAAAGCGATATTTTTATCGAGATTTGAGATCAGATCCTTCGCTCTTTGCGGCGCGTCGCCGCCTAGCATATCGCCGCACATCCTGATGCTGCGCCTCATCTGCTCGTAATCGCTAAAGCTCGCCTTTAAAACGGTAAAGCCCTGCTTAGCTAAATTTTCGCCTGCCAATGCGGTTGAGACGATGACTACGTCGGGGTTACGGCTCATCAGCTCCTCTAAATTTACGTCGTTATTTTTTAGCAGTACTGGGATCTGCGCTAGGCGCGGATAAATTTTAAGAAACCATGCGTTTTTGCTGATGTTATCGGTGGTAGCGACGATCTTGTCCGCTCCTCCTAGGGCCAGTAAAATTTGATTGTTCGAGTGCCAGAGTGCCGCGATACGCTCAACTTTTGCGGGGATTTTGACCTCAGCTCCGTCCATATCCTTGATAGTTCTAAGCTCTGCTGCGCTCGCAAAAAGCGCGCCCGCCAAAAGCAGTAGTAAAAATTTTTTCATTTTTTCTCCTAAAAGGTATTGAAATATACACTGCGATATTACATAAAATCTCATTAAAATTGCGTAAATTTTAACCGCTGTCGCCGCGATTATTTATTATTTTTCAAAGTAAATTTTTATATAATCCATTTTAAATTTAGCATTTTTAAAGGAGAGAAAATGGGTGAAATTTTATATTTGATAGGCGCCGCCGCCGGGGTTTTAATCGCGCTTTTTATCATCGTGCCTCTGTTTTTCAGGCGCATAGTGGAGACGAACGAAGTGCATATCGTCCAGAGCGCGCGTAAGACGACGAGCTACGGCAAAGATACCGGTAACGGCAACAGCTACTACGAATTCCCGAGCTGGGTGCCGGCGCTGGGCGTTACGAAGATCGTTTTGCCGGTCTCGGTCTTTAGCATCAAGATCGAGGATTACGAGGCGTATGATCTAGGCAGGCTTCCTTTCGTCGTAGATATCACGGCGTTTTTTAGGATTATGGATTCAAATTTAGCCGCGCAACGCGTCAATAATTTTGAGGATCTTAACAATCAGCTTAGGAATATCATTCAAGGCTCGATCCGCTCGATCCTTTCGAGCCGCGTGCTTGAGGACATCTTGCAGATCCGCTCCGAGCTCGGAGATGATTTTACCAAGGCGGTAAAGACGCAGCTGCAAAATTGGGGTATCGAGCCCGTTAAAAACATCGAGTTGATGGATATCCGCGATAGCAGCGGCAGCAAGGTCATCTTAAACATCATGGAGAAGAAAAAATCCCAGATCGAAAAGGAAAGCCGCGTCGAGGTCGCAAACAACACCAAACTCGCCCAGATCGCGGAGATCGAAGCCGCGCAGGCAACCGAAGTACGCCAGCAGGAGGCCAATAAGATGGTAGGCCTTAAAACCGTCGAAAACGAGCGCGAAGTCGCGATCTCAAAGGAGCAGGCCGAGCAGCTCATCAAGGATCAGCAAAAGATCACGCAGGAAAAGGCGATGGAGGTCGTGCGGGTAAACGACGTCAAGCAGGCCGAGATCAAAAAGCAAGTGGAGATCGTAAAAGCCGAGCAGGAGCAGCGCAAGATCGAGATCGACGCCGAAGCGCGCAAAAACGCCAAAATCCGCGACGCCGAAGCGATCAAAGAAAATCAAATTTTAGTAGCGCAGGGCGATAAAGAGAAGCAGTTTCTCGCCGCCGCGGCGCTTTTGGAGATGAAAGATAAGGAGGCGCAGGGTACGCTAAAGATAGGTTCTGCAGAGGCCGAGGCGCTTAGGCTAAAAGAGCTCGCGCCCGTAAATGCACAGATCGAGCTGGCGCGCGAGATCGGCGAAAATCAGGGATACCAGACCTATCTCATTTCGATCAAACAGATCGAAGCGAACCGCGACATCGGCCTAGAGCAGGCCAAGGCGCTAAGCGCGGCGGATCTTAAGATCATCGCAAACGAAGGCAGCGTGGGTGAGGGGATGAGTAAATTCGGTGAAATTTTAAGCGCTAAGGGCGGCACGCAGCTAGCCGCGATGCTCGAAGCGCTAAATCAAAGCGAGGTCGGCAAAAAGGTGCTGGATAAAATTTCGGGCGCCAAGGAGGGAGATAAATCCGAGTAATATTCGCAGTTTTGGGCGAGTAAAATTTTAAATTTATACGCTAGCGGCGCTGCAGGGGAGAGTAAATTTGAGTAATCGCTAGCGGCACAGCGCAGGCGAGCAAATTTGAGTAGTCTGTCCGTCCGGGTGGTTTGTCTGCTCGCGTCGGATAAAATTTAAAGTGCTAGTGGAATTTTAAAGGTTGTGAAATTTCAAATACTCGCGGAATTTCGGATTTTCGTGGAATTTTAAAACGTCGCGGAATTTTAAATATCGTAGAATTTTAAATATAGTGGAATTTAAATGCCTCGAAATTTTAAATGCTAGTAAAATTTTAAGCCTCCCATGCGTAGCGTTTGGAAGCGGTGCGGTATTGCAAGATATCCGCAGGATGCTGAAACTGCGGGTAAATTTTAAAAAATTCGCAAAGCAAGATTTAAAATTTAGGCGCGGGTGCATAGCGCTCACGGATTGCACTTAATAGTTGTAGGTCGCCGCCAATGCTTGAGCTCTGCCGCCAACATTCAAATTTTGCCGACTAGCGAGGCTAAATTTATTCGGTTCGCATGAAATTCAAGAAGCGAGAGCCGTTGGCGGCAGCGCAAAATTTAACCCGTCTTCATAAAATTTTAAGGAGTGCACGATGACAAACGCCGTAAATTCCGCGCAGTACCAAGCGCGCATCAAACAGGCGGAAACTCTTTTCGAGGGGCGAAATTTTACCCGGTGCCAAACGATAAATTTAAGCGGCGGATATGAGATCGTAAAAGACGCATATGGGCCCAGCACGGCAAGCTTTGGCGGCGGCAAATACACGCTGTTTGGCGCGCCGCAGACAAAAAGCTTACACCGCATAGACGACGGAAATGGCAGCTGCGTAGCCCATCTCAAAAGCCGCGCGATAAAAACTTGGCGCTGTATAGACGATCGGGCGGAATTTTTTAGCCTGATCCGCCGCGCAGACGGCAAATTTTACCTCGTTTTTCGCCAGGATCTATACGGCTACAGTGTGCTTGATCTAGCCTCAGCGCAGATCATGCGCTTCGTGCCGGACGCCTGGCTAGACGGCAAGGAGAGCTTCGTTTGGGACGGCGTGCACTATCTGCGGGGTTGGGACGCGCTGGCGGTGGACGGCTGCTACTGGGCGGCTCCAAACGGCGTGCATTTGGTGAGTTTTGCCGAGCCGATGAGCGAAGAGCAGAGATATGTAGACGTTTTAGACTGCATACGGGGCGGTTACGACATCTACGAGCAGGCTGATTTTGCGGGCTTTGAGGGTAATGAACTGAGCCTAAAATGCTTTCGCGCGGACGCCTTGCGATATGAAAACGTAAAAATTTCGCGCGAGCGCTACCGCGAATGGATGCGCGGAGCAAAACGACTATAAGCTTTAAATTTACTAAATTTTGCGCTTAAATTTAAAGACTCGCAAAACAGTAAAATTTAATTACAAGCCGCAAAAAGCGGAATTTAGAGAGACCAAATGGGCTGAAATAAGGAATACGGATGTTTTTTGAATACATTTTAATCGGCGCCTGCGTAGGCTTTATCAGCGGGTTTTTCGGCATCGGCGGCGGCACGGTCGTAGTGCCCGTGATGATGCTCTTCGGCTACGACGTCAAGTACGCCATCGGCATCAGCATCATGCAGATGATCTTCAGCTCGATTTTTGGCTCGTTCGTAAATTTTAAAAGCAAAATGCTCGACGTCGCGCCCGCACTGGTGCTGGGGCTCGGAGGCTTTTGCGGCGCGCTTAGTAGCGGCTTTATCGTAAGCTATTTCTCCTCAAAATTTCTACTTGGCACGCTCATTTTGGTGCAGATTATAAATTTAATCAAACTATTCAAAACCCCGACCGAGCCCACTGGCGAGCCCAACGAATCAAAAATTTTGCTCTTTATCGTGGGGCTTGCGGTAGGCGCCGTAGCGATCAGCGTGGGTATCGGCGGCGCGGTATTCGTGATGCCTATTTTGATCAGCTTTTTAAACTACGACATCAAAAAGGCCGTCAGCACGGGGCTATTTTTCGTGATATTTTCCTCAAGTGCGGGCTTTCTGAGTCTTTCCGCGCACGGACTCGTGTACTACGAAATCGGCGCGTTGCTCGGTATTGGCTCGCTAGCAGGCGTTTACGCGGGCGTCAAAACCTCGCACAAGATCGGCAAAAAAGCTCAAAAGCGCTGGATGATCGCACTTATCGTCATGATACTTTGTATAACGATAGATAAATTTTTAGACTTAGGACTTTTGGCACGGCTTGGATTTTGGGTTTCGGATCTTTTGGCTAGTTTTTAAGATTTCTAAATTTAGTCAAACATCGGCGTTTAAAACCGCCCTTTGGAGCGAAATTTACCGACTAAATTTGAGGACTTTAACGCAAAATAGCTTTTTTGCTTGCGTATTTTGATCACAGCTAAAATTTGGGTAGTAAAATTTTATCCTGAATTTGACGGATTTGCAGACGAAGTGAAAATTTAACTCGCTAAATCTCCAAATTTGTCCGACTTTCTACTTTAAATTTTACTCTCGTTTTCGGCGTTTTTAGCAAGTGCTCCTTTAAATTTGTATTTAAAATAAAACGTCCACGC
Organism: uncultured Campylobacter sp.; assembly: GCF_938002845.1. GTDB lineage: Bacteria > Campylobacterota > Campylobacteria > Campylobacterales > Campylobacteraceae > Campylobacter_B. Next base: position 9,462 of record NZ_CALKZP010000059.1, on the reverse strand, counting down.
AAGCGGGCAAAGGATATTTAAAACCATTGTAGTGTAATTTCCTTGCGTATTAAAAACTATCCATATCGAGGCGGAAAAACTAATCAGATAAACGACCGTGTATGCGATCGGTAGGAAACTTTTTAACTCAATCGTTATTACTAGAACATAAGCGCAAATCGCAACTAAAGATGCGATAAAAAAGCCGACGAATACCCCTTCTTTTTGGCGGTCTATATGAGCGTCAAAATAGCCGTAAATACAGCCTATAAGTATAAAAATAGCGAGCACCAGCCAGATAAATTTGAGCCAGCGCGCAAAAGAAGCCCTAAATAGCATATAGGAGCAAAATACTAAAAAATACGCATTTATGATAAAGTGGTAAAACATTAAAAAGAAGCCGTGGCCCAGAAAACCCCAGTCGTAACCGAGGCCAAATATTGCGTTATTTATCAGCCAAAACGCGCCGGATCTAGCCACTAAAAACGCAGCCGTAAGTAAAATCGGATGTAGCAAGACCCTGCCCGCGAAAATATCTGTGCAGACGCATTTGAAAAAAATTACGATTTTTGGCATTTTGGCTCCTAGATTCGCGCTTTGATGCAAAGTAAAATTTACTCCGTTAAATTTTACGCTCGGATTTTACTGCGTTTGTTTAAATAAATTCGTCAAACTTAAAGACGTGCTAGCTTGGCGCAGCGCTGCTACAAGCGTAAATTTTACTTTGAAAATATACAGCGCGCGATGAGAGGATGGTGGTGTTTTTAGGGGCTGGTTTACTTGCAGTTGCGAGGCAGTGCCGAAGAAAAGGAAGGCGACGCTTCGCAAGTAGAACCCCTTCCACCCCCAAGAGAAAAGCTTAAAATTTAAGAATGTCTGAAAGCCTGAATTTGGTAGATAGCCGCTCTTGCGAGTGAAATTTTAAAAATTCATCCAAATTTTGAGCTAGTTAAATTTTATAAACTGGGCGGCGCTGTATTTATAAGCAAAGCTTGCCGCCGTTAAAGCGAAATTTCAATGGCGATTTATCTTTTAAGCGCTCAAATTTTAATAAAATTCGGCTCAGCGAAATCGGCAGAGAAAAGATCAAAATAAAGGAGAAAAAATGGCGATAGACGGGGTAAAAATTATCGACAGCGACGACGGATACGATATCTACTTGACTATCACAGAGCGTTACAAGGACGGCGAAGATGTTGAAACGATACTGCAAGATGTTTTGGCGCAGGCGGAGAATTTCTGCACCGATGAGCTTTATAGCGAGATTTATTGGACGGCCCTGGCGTATTCGCTTTGGAAGATCGGTTTTTTAAACGACGAGATCCGCGAAAAAGCCCTTGCTATCATAAAAGGCGGCGCAAGCCAGATGTGGAATAAGGTCTTTGAAAAATCTCAAAAGAGCCGCCAAAAAGCGCTTGACAAATTGGCGCTTCAGCTAAAAAGCGAAAACCCTAGACCGCTTAAACGGCCCAAAATTTCGAAGCAAAAAACGCCGTATTTTGAGGAGGGCGACGTTTTGTCTATCCAGATGCAGCAGGGATACGGCGTTTGCTTTGTCTCGGCGGTAGGTCAAAGAAAGCTCGAGTATCATCTGGCCTGCACCAGAGTGCTGCAAAAAGAGCCGCCCGGCATGGATGATTTTTTAAAAAGCAAGATCGCGAGCTCTAAAAACGGCGGGTTTCTTAGAGTGGACCGCTGGTTTAATCATAAGGATTTAAAGGAGCTGCTGCCTTATCTAAAAAAGATCAGAAAGGTAAAATTTGCCCCGTTTAAATTAGGCGAATTATCTCCCGCGAAAGAATTGGAAGATTTTTATAATAAAATCACGGCAGATCCCAAAATATGGGGCTTTAGGCTAATTGATACAGCCCGTTTCGTAGAGGCGGTGATCGAGGATACGGATAAAAGCGTCGCGCGGTAAATTTTAAAATTTGACGCCGGCGAAATTTTATAAATTGAGCCCTTTGTGGTGAAATTTTTAAAATTTAACTCTCCGCGCGCGCTTTGCTTTCTGAAATTTCATCGCTGCTTGCACTATTTAAAATTTCATTGTCGCTTGTGGCGTCTTTCGCGAGCGATTTTTGAAATTCGTATTTGAAATAAAACGTCCACGTAAGCGGACAAAGGATTATTAAAATGACGGCTACGACTTCGGCGGCTTGCGCATGAAATATTACAAATAAGGCACCTATGTAGTTAAGAACATAAGCAAAACCCCAAAATACCGCGTTTGAGTGGTCATTTGATATTTCGGTTGCGACCAAATAGATGCAAATGCAAATTAGCGAGGCAATTAAAAAGGCTTCAAGGACGCCTAGCTTTTGGTAGTTTACGTCCGAAGCAAAATAACCCAGCGCGCAAGACGCCAAGATTGCCGCGAGTAAAATTTTACGTAAAATTTTAAGCGATTTGACTTTAGGCGAAGCGTAGATTATATGCGCGCAAAGAGCTATAAAATAGGCACCTGCGACAAAATCAAAAAATATGTAATAAGCGAATTCTCCAAATATCCCCAAATCATAGCCGCTTCCTAAAATTTTTTCATCTATGGCATATAGCGCGCCGAATTTCGCCGCTAAAAATATAGCCGCAAGCAGGATCGGATGTAGTAGCGCCCTGCCTGCAAGCAGGTCCGCATAAATGCGTCTCAGGAAATCTATCAATCTTTTCACGTTAGGCTCCTTTGAGATTTCGCCATTTGCGGCGTCTCTCGTGAAATTTTCGCCGTTTGGTTTAAATTTGATCTTAAATCGGGATAAATTTTAGCTTGAGAGCTTTTAAAAATCGCTTAGCGGCAAAAGTGGTGAATTTGCGCACTTGGAATAGGTCGCGTATTTTGAGATCCGCACCGTTCAAATCATTTTCCTATCGCAAGCTGTTTTGCGAGCGAGCACATATTGCAAAAGGCGCGGACGAAATAGGGCGAAATAGGCTCGTTCGTCCGCTAGTAGTATTTAAAATTTTATTCGATTTTTAGTTGCGCGGCTGCTTTATTCGCGGCGATGTGTTTGCGCACAGAGAGGTTTGTGTGCGGCTGCGGTATGGATTTGTACGTAGTGAGGTTTGCGCGCGCGGCGAGTGGATTAAATTTTGGTCTAAATCGTTAGCGCAGGTGCGCCCTTTTTCGGCAGATGCGAAGTAGGGCGCAAATTTCGTAAATTTTATAAATTATTTCGGCGGATCGCCTAGCTCAAAGCGTAAAATTTACGCACCTATAATCACAGCCGATAAAAGCCCCCATAAAATGGCTTCTATCGCTAACACTGAGTGAAGTACGGCCTTACTCATCGCTTCTCCTTTGTTTTTAATTTTATTATTTGCCAGACTCGGGCTGCTAGGGGCGTGCCCGATCGATCTATGGGCGGGATTATATAAGGTGATTGTGTTCTTAATGTGTCTTTTAAAATTTACGGCAAAAATTTTGCTACCTGTCGTAAAGTGCGAGTGAGCGGTAGATTTCAGGCAAAATTCAGCTACCTGTGTTAAAGCGCGGCAAATTTAAGCGAGCCTGCCGCCCGCCGTAATGCGCGGCAAAGTCGTAAAGGGCGGCAAAGTCGCAGCGCGCGGTAAATTTAAAGCAGAATTCCGACCTCGTCGCGGCGCGCGAGGCGTCCGCGGCAAATCGATATAAAATTTAAAGCAGAATTTTATGTGAATGCGGCGCGCGACACGCCCGCGCTTTTTTACGTCGTCAAAACTTGCATCATCAAAGATTGCATCGGCCAGGATTGCGCTGTCAGGGCCCGTATCACCAAAGCTTGCATCGGCGTAGCTTGCGCCTGTGGGCGAAATTTTACGGCGAGCTACGAATTGCAAGACGCGGCTCATCCGTGCCGTCTTGATCTGAAATTTAAAGTGGAATTTTAACGCGCGCCTCGGTTCCGACGCCCGGTTCGCTTTCGTATTTGATCTGTCCGCCTAAAATATCGAGCGCTCTGCGTACGATGCTAAGCCCAAGCCCGCTGCCGAGCTCCTTATGCGATTCTTCGCACTGATAAAATCGGTCAAAAATTTTATCCAGCTTCTCGCGCGCGATACCGATGCCCTCGTCTTTCACGATCACCTGTGCAAAGCCATCGCAAGCGCGGCAACGGATGAAAATTTTACCGCTCGGGCGCGAGTACTTAAGCGCGTTTTCGATTAAATTTCGCCAAATTTGATTTAGCAGCCCCGCGTTTGATCGCACGCTAAGCGGCGATAAATTTAGCTCAAACTCGTGTCCTTCGTAGCTTTGGCTCAGCGATATGATGCATTGCCGCAGCTGCTCGTCGATACGTACCGTCTCATCTAGGCGGATCGCCGCGCCGCTATCAAGTCTCGTTAGCTTTAGCATGTCGGTGCAGAGCTTGCTTAGGCGGTTTGCTTCCGCGCCGATGGAGGCTGCGTATCGCACCGCGCGCTCCTCGCTCACGCCGCCCTCTATCATCTCGCTTAACGCGGCGATCGAGGAGATCGGCGTTTTCATCTCGTGTGAGACGTTTGAGACGAACTCCTTTTGCAGCTGCTCGTGCTTTTGCAGCTTCTGCGCCATTTTATTGACGTTTACTACGAGCTCGTCGAGCTCGTGCATATAGACGTAATCAGTGCGGTGTCCGTGCAGCTTGCGCTCGGCGCGCGCCTCAAAATCGCCGTTTGCGATCGCGGTGATCGCGCCTAGTAGCCGCTTGATCGGGCGGAATAAAATTTTAAGCCCGAAGTAAAGCAGGGTAAAATTTAGCGCCATCGTGATTAGGCAGATGATCGCGCACAGCGCCACTCCGTCCCAAAACCCGCCGATCTTACCGCCGATGCCTATGTAAAAAAGCATGCAAACCGCGAAGCAGACGATGAAATTTATCACGCCGAATGCGAGCGAAGAGTAAAACGCGATGAAGCTTTTGAGGCTGATGAGGTATTTTTTCATGCTCGCTCCTTTTTTACCGCTTTGTAGCCGAGCCCGCGCACGGTGATTATCTCAAAGTCCTTGGAGTTTTCAAATTTCGCCCGTAGCTTTTTGATGTGCGTATCGACGACGCGCTCGTCGCTGTCCGTTTCGTAACCCCAAATTTCGCTCATTATCTCAAACCTCGTAAAAATTCTGCCCGCGTAGCTTAGCAGCAAAAACAAAAGACGAAATTCCTTCGGCGCTAGGCTTATCCGTTCGCCTTCGGTGCGGACGCTAAGCGTATCGTAGTCAAGCTCGCTTCCGCCGATGAGAAGCCGCTTTTCGTTTGCGATCTTTGCGCGCCTTAGCAGCGCATGCACGCGCAGCACGAGCTCTTTTAAATTTATCGGCTTGCTCATATAATCGTCCGCGCCGCTTTTAAAGCCCGTCTGCATATCCTCGATCTCGCTTTTTGCCGTTATAATCAGTATCGGCTGGCTCTTGCCGTCGCGCCTAACGTATCTGCTAAGCTCAAAGCCGTCCATCTTGGGCATCATCACGTCCGAGATGATCAGATCGAAATGCGCCTCATCCAGCGCCTCTGCTGCCTGCTTGCCATTGGAGGCGCAGCTCACGCTAAAGCCCTCATCAAGCAGCTTTTCTCTTATCGCCGAGCTCAAAGCCTCGTCGTCTTCGACTAGTAAAATATTAAGCATCATCGCTCCCGTTTTGATAAATTTATGCGCTTAAATTTATACATAAAATTTTAAGAAACAATGAGATATTATACGTAAATTTTTTCAAGGAGTAAAGAATGAATTTCAAAAAAACCATATCGGCTGCCGTTATTGCGGCTTCGGTGCTGGCGCTATTTAGCGGATGCGCGAAAGAAAGCTCTCGCGTAGTGCAAACCCCTACGGTAGCGAGTCTAAATACCAATTACTCGGGCGAGAGGATCGCCGTGTCGGTAGGACGCTTTAACAACCAGTCCTCTTACAACAACGGCGTGTTCTCGGACGGCGAGGATAGACTGGGCAACCAAGCGCAGACGATCCTTATTTCAAATTTACAACAAACCGGACGCTTCTCGGTGCTTGATCGCACGAATATGCGCGCCATCAAAGAAGAAAGCGCAATCTCCAAAAGCGCGCAAAACTTAAAAGGCGCCAGATACGTTATCACCGGCGACGTGACTGAATTTGGCCGCAAGACGACCGGAGATCATCAGCTGTTTGGAATTTTAGGCAAGGGAAAGACCCAAACTGCGTATTCTAAAGTAAATTTAAACATCGTTGACGTTAGAACCTCCGAGGTGGTCTTTTCGACTCAGGGCGCGGGCGAATACGAGCTATCAAACCGCGAAGTGCTAGGTTTCGGCGGCACTGCGGGCTATGATTCGACGCTAAACGGCAAAGTGCTAAGCCTAGCGATCATCGAAGCGGTCAATAATCTTGTAAACGGCCTTGAAAACGGCGCGTTTAAAGTAAGATAAGGATTAAATTTGAAAGCGAGCAGCGCTTTTGCTCTTGCTGCTGCGGTCGTGATCTTTTGCGGCTGCAGCGGCGGGAGCCGGAATCAAATTTATTACTGGGACGGTAGCTACACGGACTCGACCTATCAGTATCTGAAGCAGGAAGGCGACGTAGGCGAGCAGATCGAAGCGCTTGAAAAATCTATCCAAAAGGCATACGAAAAGGGGCTCAAAGTCCCGCCGGGGCTTTATTCGCATCTGGGGCTTTTGTATCTAAGCGCGGGTAACGGCGCGAGGGCGAGAGAGAGCTTTGAAAAAGAAGCTCAGTCTTTCCCTGAATCAAAGCCGTTTTTGACCTTCGTTACAAACCCTGCCGCACTTAAAAAAGCCGAGGCTGCGGCCAAGCCGGGCGCCGATAAAGCTCAAGGATCAAGCGGACGCGAAGCCGCCAAAGCGGTCTCTGCGAAGCAAGGCAAAGCTGCCGCGAAGCAGAGCGGCAAAACGAATAAAAAGGCTAAAAAATGAAAAATAAAGCTCAAATAGCGATTTTTAGCGTATTCGTGGCGCTGTTTTTTAATGCGTGCGCTCTAAGTGAGCCTGAAATTTATGACTACTCGGCGCTTCAGCAGGCTAAGCCGCGATCGATTTTGGTGCTGATGCCGACAAACGAAACTACCGAAGTGGACGCAGGGCCCGCCGTGCTCGCTCATGCGATCTATCCGCTAAGCGAGGCGGGCTATTACGTATTTTCGCCCGCGCTCGTGCATGAGACCTTCAAAAATAATGGAATTTACGAGGCGAGCGAGATCCAAAACGTCTCTGCGCACAAGCTAAGACAGATTTTCGGCGCAGACGCCGTGCTATACATGGATGTCGTCAAATACGGTACTTCGTATATGCTGCTAAATAGCGTAAGCGTCGTGGCGGTCAATGCCAAGCTCGTGGATCTGCGAAGCGGCGCGACGCTGTGGGAGGGCTCGGCACAGGTCAGCGACGACTCAAGCAGAGGCAGTAGCGATCTTGTAGGCATGCTGATCTCCGCGGTCATCAAGCAGATCGGCGATACCGTCTCTGACGCGGGATACAAGCTCTCTGCGAGCGCAGATGCGATACTACTGGGCCAGAACTGCAACAAATGCTTGCTTTACGGCCCGTATTCGCCGCACTACGGCCAGGATAGGCAGCTTGGCGGCGGCAAATAAATTTTAAAAAGGACGAAAATGAAACTAGCCGAGGCGCTGATACTGCGCGCCGACATACAAAAACGCATCGAGCAGCTAAAATCAAGGCTCGCGGACAACGCAAAGGTGCAAGAGGGCGAGAAGCCTAGCGAGGAGCCAAAGGCGCTGTTAGCCGAGCTAGACGCGCTTACGAGCGAGCTTGAGCAGCTGATAGTTCGGATAAATTTAACCAACTGCACCGCAAAAGCGGACGGCAAGAGCCTAACCGAGCTAATCGCCAAGCGCGACGTACTTACGCTAAAAGCGGGCGCGCTGCGGGCTTTCGCGCAAGCTTCTGCGCAAAAAGTGGATGTTTATTCGCGCAGCGAGATTAAAATCCTAAGCACGGTCGACGTCGCGGCGCTGCAAAAGCAAGTAGATGAGCTAGCTAGGCAGATCAGACAGCTTGACACGACGCTGCAAGGCGCAAACTGGCAGACTGAGCTGACCAACTAAAGCGTCAAATTTAGCGGCGAAATTTGAAAGGATTTCGCGAAAAATAAAATTTCGGGTAAGTATCGCAAGAGGCGAGTACGAAACTCACCTGTGAAACAGGTTTATGGTAGCGCTCGCGGAAACGGGCGCACCCCTTTTACGATTTATTTTCAGTAAATTTACAGGGGCAATGTAACTACGCAATGTAACTACCGCGTACTGATCTAGCGATACCGAGGGTGGGAACGGGGAAATTTGAAACGAAATTTTGATTTTGCGGCGCAGTTTGCGGGCTTGCGGCAAAATTTAGCGGCGATTTGGGCGGATTTGACGCTCAAATTTTGCGTTAAATTTTTGGCGCGCTTGCCATTTTGTATTTTGACCGCTGAGTGTCAAATTTTACAACAATCATAAAATTTAGCCAAATTTAAAGGATGAAATTTGAAATTTAAAACCCTTGCGTTAGTAGCTGCGCTTTTCTTTGCAATCGGCGTAAATGCAGAGCTTGCGACAGAAGCGAATTCCATAAATTTTAGAAAAACGAGCGGCGCGGAGCTAAATCTCGCGGACGCAAAAGACGCCAAATTTCAACACGCGCGATTTAAGAGCACAGATACTGCGGCGCGCGGTACAAATCCAAACTCATCGCAAAAAGCAATCCTCATCGACGAAGCTAAAAATTTCTACCGCGTGGACGAGCGGCTATTTCGCAGCGCTCAGCTTGACGGAAGCGACGCCGCAAAGCTGCACGAGCTTGGCATCAAAAGCATCGTAAATCTGCGTCATTTTAGCAGAGGCGGCGACAAAAGGGCGTTTGGAGATCAATTTTGGCTCGCGAACAAGCCGCTTCAAAGCTGGGAGATAAAGCCCGCGCAGATCGCGGACGTCTTGCGCACCATTCGCGAGCGCCAAAAGGAGGGCGCCGTGCTCGTGCACTGCTATCACGGAGCCGATCGCACGGGGCTTGTGGCGGCGAAAGTTGCAAATTTAAATTTTAGCGACGTGAAAATCAAATTTGATGACGGTATCGCCAGCATATTATAAACGCGATAAATTAAAACAGAAAATTTCCAAGAGGCCTTAAAGTAGTGAAAATTAGATCGTGAAATTTGACGCATTTCCAGTAGTCAAAATACACTCATTTCCGCGACTCGTGCATCACAAGCAAAAGGTTCAAATTTTAAGAGCCTGATTTGCGCTTGCGGCAACGGGGCGTACAAAACGCCGCAAATATCAGACAAAATATCCGTAAATTTAGCCAAAACGCAGTAAAATTTGAACGACAAATTTAGAAAAAGGAGCGATAGTGGAAAATTTATTGTTAGCGCAGCTGCGCGAGGCGCTACCGCAGGGCATGCGCGTGCCAAGCGAACTTGAGGCGCTTTATGCGTGGATCGAGGCAAACGGCTTTTATGACGACGCGGGCTGGCGCAGACGCGGCTATCTCTACCCGCAGGATCGGCTACGGCAGAGCTGGAGCGACGATGAGCGCG
>NZ_CALKZP010000058.1 GCF_938002845.1 uncultured Campylobacter sp. | reverse complement strand
GCAGCAGCATGATGCCGCCGATGACGGGAGCGGGGATTGTAGAGAGCGCGGCGCCAAGCTTGCCCACGAAGGCTAGCAGTATCGCCGCAAGCGCGGCAAAGGTCATGATGGCTGGATTGTAGGCCTTCGTGATGCTGACCGCGCCCGTGACCTCCGAGTAGGTGGTGTTCGGCGGCCCACCGAAGCAGCCTGCTAGCGACGTCGCAAGACCGTCGCCTAGCAGCGTGCTTTTAAGACCCGGGTTTTTGAGAAAATTTTCCTTCGTGACGTTGCTGATCGCGAGCATATCGCCGATGTGTTCGATTGCGGGCGCAATCGCGATAGGCACCATGTAGATCACGGCTTCGAGTTTAAAAACCGGCGCGGTAAAATTCGGCAGCGCAAACCACGGCGCGTTTAGAATCGGCGTAAAATCCACGATCCCGACAAACAGCGACGCACAGTATCCCGCCGCGATGCCGCAAAGTATCGGCACGAGACGCAGCATGCCGCGACCAAACATCATCACGACGATAACCGCCGAGAGCGAGATGAGCGCGATGGTAAGCGACTGCCCCTGCGTGTAAAGCGCCTCTTTGCCCTTGCCCATGACCATATTTACGGCCGCGGGCGAGAGGATGAGGCCGATCGTCATGATGACGGGACCCACGACCACGGGCGGTAAAATTTTATGCAAAAACCCCTCGCCTTTGAGCCTAATAAGCAGGCTCAAAACCACGTAAAAAAGCCCCGCCGCGATCACTCCGCCCATCGTCGCGGCGATGCCCCATTCTTTCACGCCAAAGCTAAGCGGCGCGATGAATGCGAAACTAGACGCGAGAAAGATCGGCGGGACGTTTTTGCGCGTGACGAGCTGAAACAGCAGCGTGCCGATGCCCGCCGTAAATAGCGCCACGGACGTATCAAGCCCCGTTAAGATCGGTACCAGCACGAGCGCACCAAACGCGACGAATAAAAACTGAACGCCAACCAGAGCGTCTTTAAACCTAAGATTATAGCCTTCGTATTTTTCCATATTTTCCTCTTTTTGTTTTACGACTTATTTTTTTGACTCTTGAAATTTGCAGCATTTGTCTTTTTTTGCGACCGAATTTAAAGCCGGCGCGATTTAAAAATTCGTGAAATTATAACATATCGGCGACGATTACGGCGACGAAAATGTGTCGTTTTAAGCAAATATTTTGAGCAAATTTTAAATTTACGCGCCCAGACCCACACCCTGAAAATGCTAAATTTGGTTTGGTTAAATTTAGCGTTTTAAATTATAGTTTTTGTGCAAATTAATCTTTCTTGTTAAGGGGGAAGGGGCTTGAATTGCGCTCTGCTTTGCAGTTGCGAGCGTAGCGAAGCAAAGGAGCCCCCTCCCCCTACGACGCTTTTCTTCGTAGAGGCAACTTGTTGCCGTCTCGTAACGAGTGAAGCGAAGTTAAGGGTGGCGACGCTGCTTTGCTACCGCAAAGCGTCGCAAATATGATTCAAATTTGACGTTTTTAAGATGCGGGTCTCGGTGGGTAAAATTTTGAAAATTTAACCAAATTTGACTTCAAATTTGAGCGTAAAAAATCAAGGCGAAGTATTTTGAGATGGATTTGAATGTTGCGAAGAAATTTTCGACCGAAGATAGAACATTTAGTTCATCGAGGGAGCAAATTTCTAGCTCATTCAAAGACGCTCAAAAGACAAGCCGCTATTTCAGCGACTTTTCCGCCCACGCTCTCACTTCTAAATCTACTTCAAAGATCCTGCCCTCGCTCTCTATTTTCTCGTTTTCAAACCTCTTTGCTGCGGCTAAAACCGTTCGCGAGATATCTAAAAATCCGCACTCGCCGCGCAAAAATTTATACACGGCGACCTCGTTTGCAGCGTTGATAGCGACGCCAAGATCGGGGTTTTGCAAAGCTTGGTCTTTTAGCGAAAAGATAGGATATTTTTTTAAATTTATTTCGCCGAATTTTATGTTTTTTAGAGTTTTTAGATCCAAATTCGGCACGATTTGCACATCGGCGGCGCTCAAATTTAGCGCCCCATCCTCGCCCAAAATCGCATGCGCGATGGCTAAAATCATATCGGTTTTAGATAGGTGCGCCGTAGTCGAGCCGTCGGCAAACTCCACTATCGCGTGCACCGTGGACGTGCGCTCGATAAGCGCCTCGATATCCCGCACGCCGTAAAGCCAAAAAGCCTCCAGCACCTCAAAAAGCTTGTTCGCCATCGTCGCGCTGTCGATCGTGATCTTTGCGCCCATGCTCCAGTTGGGGTGCTTTAGCGCGTCTGCGGCGCGGGCGTCTTTTAGGGCTTTTATCGGGGTTTTGTAAAAGGCGCCGCCCGAGGCCGTGATGACGAGCCTAGCTACAGGGGTTTTGTTTGCGAGCAAGAATTTTAACCCAAAATGCTCGCTATCTATCGGATCTATCGCGCCCCTGTCTAAAAATTTGCCGCCCGCGACGAGGCTTTCTTTATTTGCAAGCGCTAGCTTTTTGCCTAGCTTTTGCGCGGCTAAGCTCGGAGCCAGCCCGGCAAAGCCCACTAGAGAATTTACGACGCGCTCGCTCTCGCACTCTTTTAGCATATCGCAGATGCCCTGCGCGCCGGCAAAAACGTGTTTGTGTTTTACCAATTTAGCAAATTTTGGTTCGGCGATACAGACGAATTTGGGCTTAAATTCGGCGATTTGCTCGTTTAAAAGCTCGTAGTTTGACGCGCAACTCAGCGCCTCGACGCTAAGGCCGAATTTGCGGGCTAGATTTAGGGTGTTCGTCCCGATCGAGCCCGTCGAGCCCAGCACTACCACGATAGCGTCCAGAGCATCGCCGCGACGCCAAACAGATAGCCGTCGACGCGGTCAAGCATCCCGCCGTGGCCCGGCAGTAGCGTGCCACTATCCTTGACGCCCACGCGGCGCTTTAAGTAGCTCTCGAAAAGATCGCCCCAAACGCCAAAAACCGCAACCAAAAACGCCGTGATGAGGCTATGCCAAAAGCTATCGGTCAGCACCCAGCCAAAGCCCGCGCCAAAGACCGTAGCCACGGCGATACCGCCTGCTACGCCCTCCCAAGTTTTGTTCGGCGAGGTCTCGCTAAAGGCGTGTTTACCGCAAAATTTGCCAACAAAAAACGCCCCGCTATCGCACGCCACGACCGTTAAAATCAGCCACGCCAAGTAGCCCACGCCGTACTGCGAATAAAGCATCCAGATGAGAAAAATCGGCGTCATCGGATACAAAAATGGCAGTGCGGGCGTTAGATTTTCGCTCTTAAAATGCGCGAGAAAACTAACAACGAGCAAAACCGCTAAAATAGCGATAAATACGGGGTTTGAAAATGGAGTAAGCAGATAAAAAATAACCGCTATAAGCGCAAGAGAGCCGCCCTGCAGGCCGTAGAGCTTCTGCGCTTCGCTAAAGGCCGTGTAAAGCACGAAGCCCAAAATGGCAAAATTTAACAGATAGCTATCAACAAAAAAGATGACCAAAACCGCCGCAAATAGCGCGACGCCGGTGATTATACGCGTTTTCATGATTTTTCCTTTTTTGAGTAATAATTGTATAAAATTTTCGCTTAAAAGCGCCGAAATTTGAGGCAAATTTGCGTTTGCTGGCTTGTTTTATACGGCGGTTAAATTTGATAATTTATTTTTGATTGAAACGGGGTGGCAAATTTGACGATTTTTGCCAAATTTTATCGAGCGCGGCGGCAAACTTGGCATAAATTTGACAACCTGTGCCAAATTTTACTCTCGCCCAAAATGATCTATCAAATTAAAAGCAAGTAAAATTTGCTCGGCGCGTTTGGCATATTTGGCTGCTATGCACCGCTTTCCCGCGGCGGCTATCCTCAGACGCTAAATTTACGACCGAAACGAGCCAATTTATTACGCTTTAAATTTTACGTTCGCGATATTAAAAAGATGAAAGCTTAAATTTAGGCCGAAAGCGGATCAAATTTAAAGCCAAATTTGACCGCCGAGCATCAACATATTCAGTCAAATTTGAGCGAGAAAGCTTAAATTTTAAGATCGAGATGCTGAAATACGGGCGACGCCTGCGGGAAGTCGTTAGCCGCGATGTGCTCCTCTGCATTTTCATCGCCGTCAGAGTCGGAGTTTTCGTCCTTTTGCTCCGAGGCGAGCTCGCCTTGCTCCTGCCTGCCCTTTTGCTTTTCGTGCTCGTTTTTGGGGTCGATTTTGTAGGTTTCCTCGGTCGGTCGCACCTCGGAGACCTCTTGTTTTTCGTCGCTTGCTAGCGACGCGGCGGCGAGATTTTGCAGGTCAAATCTATTTTGGACGTCGGCGACCTTGTTTGAGACCATATTTACGTTTTGATTGATAAAAATCGTATTGCCAATGGGTGTTACAGCCATTTTCGCCTCCTGTTTTAGTCGTGCTTTGTTACTAATATCGTCTTAAAATTAATATAGTTTACATTTGCGCCGCTCGTAATTTTGACGTTGTTACGTTTGGTAAAATCAACCTCGTACGTCCCGCCGCCTTTGACGCTAAAATTTACGCAAATTTTCGCCGCGAATCTCAAAATTTCCTCGCTTGGAGCGCTTTTTGCGGTTTTGATGATGACGTGCGCGGACGGTAGGTCTTTTAGATGCATCCAGACGTCGTCTTTTTTCGAGTTTTTTAGCAGCCAGACGTTGCCCTTTTCGTTGCGTCCGATGCTGATTTTATAGCCTTCGATATAAAAATCCTCGACGTTTTGATTTTGCTCTTTTTGCTTTACGGCGCGGGCTTTTTTAGGCGCTAGGATCTCTAGCTCTTCGGCGCTTTTTGCTTCATTTACGAGTGTTTTTAAATTTGATAAAAACTCCAGTTTTTCGGTCAAATTTTGCCGCTCAATGATTAGCCCGGCCGCCTTTTGCTTTAGCCTTTTTGCCTTGGCAAACATCGTGTTTGCGGCGATTTTAGGGCTATCATCTAGCACTAGCCTCACCTCACCTCGCTCGAAATCATTTAGCGTTACCTCGCGCTCATAGTCTCTTAACGCGTGTAAATTTGATAGGATCAGCCCTGCATTTTTGCTTAAAATTTCGCTCTGCGCATTTAGATCCGCTTCGTTTTCAAGGCCCGATAAAATTTCGCTTAAATTTTGCATTTTTCGCTCTATCGCGGCCGATTTTACGGCGCGCAGATTTTCTAGCTTTGCGTTATTTACGCGCTCAAATTCCTCGCTAAAATAGCGCGCAAAATCGGTTATCGGCGGCGTCTCTCGCTCTTTTATCGCAGCCGGCGGCAGCTCAAGCAGCTCGCGGCCGGGTTTTATCACGCGAAAATTATTATCTATATGGCGCAAAGCCTCGACGATGACGCCCTTTTCGTCCGTGATGATCGCGTTGGTAAATCGCCCCGTAAACTCCAAAAACAGGCTCGAAGCTAGGCTCTTATACGAACCTTGAAATTCGCACTCTAGCTTTAAAATTCTATTTCCCTCGGGCACGCTCAAATTTAAAATTCTAGCCCCCCAGAACCTCTTTTTAAGCGCGACGTCAAAGGGCGCTTTATACTCTTTTACGTTTAGAAAATCAGGATTTGCGTAGATCGCGGAGTCGGCTTTGCTAAGGTCGAAAAATAGCCCTAGCTCGCCGTCAAATTCGATAAATATCGCCATATCGCCCGCGCGTCTGATTGCGGTTATTTTTTTAAATTTGCCTAGAAAAGATTGTATTTGTTTTAAATTTGCGTATTTCATAGCCGAGATTATAGCCTAAAATCGGGCCGAATTTTAAGCGCAAGAATAATATAATGATAATGTATTTTAAAACGGAGAAAAATAAATGAACAAATTTAGCCTAAGTTTAGCGGCCTCGTCGCTGCTTTTAACCCAAATTTTCGCCGCCGACGTTGCGCTACAAGGCGTCGAAATTAGCGAGAGCGCGGATGATGGATACCGCGCTAAAACCAGCGAAGTAGGCAAAAATAATACGCCTATCTTAGAGATCCCGCAAACGGTAAACATCGTAACCCAGCAGCAACTAAAAGATAAAAAACCAGAGACCCTAGCCGAGAGCCTTCAAAACGTGAGCGGAGTTAGCTACGGAAACACCACGGGCGGTATCTTTGACTCGATCATAAAGAGAGGATTTGGCGGCGGACGCGACGGCTCGATCATGCGAAACGGCGTACCCGCTAGCGTCATGCATAGCTTTAATAAAACCGTAGAAAGCGTCGAGGTGCTAAAAGGCCCGGCTAGCCTACTCTACGGCGCGCAAGAGCCCGGCGGCATCATAAATATGGTCACTAAAAAGCCAAAATACGACTTCTCAAACGAAATTTGGGCCGGTATCGGCAACCGCAACTACTGGAACGCGGGCTTTGACACCACGGGACCGATCGCTGATAGCGGCTTTGCGTATAGATTTATATTCGACGTGATGCAAAAAGACTACTGGAGAGAGTTTGGCGAATATAAAAACGTCCTCTTTGCGCCCTCTCTTTCTTATAAAGGCGATGATTACCGCATAAATTTAGCCTATACGCACACGCGCTCGACCGATCCGATCGACCGCGGTATGTATCTCATTCCAAGCACGGGCAAACTACTGCCGATAGATAAGAAAAGACGCCTTGACGAGCCGTTTAACAGGCTAAAAACCAGACTCGACACGGTGGACGTAAATTTTGAAAAAAATATCGGCGAGGACTGGCTACTGCGCGGCGCTTACGCGTTTTCCCGCTCAAAGCACGAATACGGTCACATCAGGCTAATGAACGTAAATTTAAACACGGGCGTTGCAGCTAGACGAAACGAGGCGTATGACGGATTTATCCACCGCACGCATGCGGGGTCGTTAAATTTAAACGGTTATGTGCAAACGGGCGAGATAGAGCACAACTTGCTCTTTGGTATCGACGCAAAGGAGTATTACCGCTACCGACCGGGCGGTCTAAGAGACACGGGCGCCCACCTAAATATCAATATCTATAATCCAATCTACGGCAGAGTCGGGTTGCCGACGGTAAGGGAGCCAGGTATCCAGTATCAAAAGCTAAGAACGATCGGATTTTACGCGCAAGATAGTATAAATTTGACCGAAAATTTGATCTATTCTTTAGGCGTTAGATACGAGTACTACGACCAAGTCGCGCGCGGCACGACTAGCGGACCAAACACAACCGATCAGCAAGACGGCAAATTTACGTGGCAGACGGGGCTTTTATACCTGCTAACGCCCGAGTGGTCGGTTTACGCCAACTACGCGCAAAGCTTTAATCCGCAAATGGCGATCAGCGGCGACGACATCGGCGACATAAAGCCTGAAGAAGGCAAAAACATAGAGCTGGGAACTAAATTTCAAAACGACAGCATAACGGCTAGCGCGGCGGTCTTTAACATCGATAAGAAAAATATCATGCGCACAGTAAATAGCGTTAGCGCTCCCGTGGGCGAGGCGCGCTCGAGAGGCTTTGAGTTTGACTTTAACGGCCGCGTGACGCAAGGGCTAAGCGTAGGCGCTAGCTACGCATACACTAAAACCGAGGTGCGCAAGGATAGCGGCGCGTTTGCCGTGCTAGTGGGCAAACCGCTAGAAGCCACGCCTAAGCACCAAGCCAGCCTCTTTGCCAACTACGACTTTAGCCACCTAGGCGCAAAAGGCCTAAGGATCGGCGGCGGTGCGAGGTACTTTGGCTCATGGTACACCTACTACATGAGGACGAATCTACCGGCCGTGCCTGCGGGAACGGGCTTTAAGATGGACGACGCGGTCGTTTACGACGCATTTATCAGCTACGACACCAAGATCGCGGGTTACGAGACGAATTTCTCGTTTAACGTCAAAAATTTGACCGATAAGCTCTATTATACGTCCTCATCGACCGGCACGCAGGCTAATATTATCCCGATACAGCCGGGGTATGCGAGGCAGTTTATGCTGACTGCTAGCGTTAAATTTTAAAATTTAGTGGTTCGTCTTTTTGGTTTATACGTCGTTGGATTTAAATTTTACTCGGTCACTACCGACTAGGTAGCTCCCGTCGTAAAATTTAAATCTGCCTCGTCTAAACGCAAAAATACTTCGCCTTAACTTTTTACGTTCAAATTTGAAGTCAAATTTGGTTAAATTAGTAAATTTCGGCTTCAAATTTGACTCGCCGAAACCTGCATCTCGACAATGCTAAAAAATTTCACTCGCCTTTCTTGCGTTTTCGCCAGCAAACGGTAAAATTTTCCATATTTTGGTTAAAACCGAATTTTTCTAAAAACGACACTGCGCCTTTGTTTTTGCCGATCGGCGTGATGGCCCACGTCGTGGTATGAGCGAATTTTTTATTAAACGCCTCCATCAGGGCCGTGCCGATCCCTTTTTGTTGATAATCTTTGTGCACCATAACGGAGTAAAGATAAGTGGTCGCAAAGCCGTCTCTATCGCTAAATGCGTCTAAAATGCCGACAGTTTTTTCGCCGATTTTGGCGATGGCGACATAGTCGAAATTTCGAAACGTATCGTAGTGGCTCCAAAGCGGCGCGGCATTGACGTATTTTTGTTCCGTCCAGCCTATGCTTAGCTGAATCTCGTCGATGTCTCGCGAGTCAAAATTCGCGCTATTTTCCAAAATAACCAAATTTTCCATCCATTCTCCTTTAAAAAATGTCTGCAAATTTTAGTCTAAAAACGCTTGGAGACATCCTACGTCTTGATAAGCATTGTCAATACTGGGCGCCATCGCTGCGACATAATGAAAAATTTTATAAATTTTCGCTAAAATCGCTAAATTTTAAAAACGAGCGGCATCCGCAAAAAGGAAATTTATGCAAAACTCAAAACAAACCATCACCGAAAAGATTTTCAGCGAGCACGTAGGGCGCGAGGTTTTCGCGGGTGAGATTATCGAGAGCGACATCGATATGGTCATCGGCAACGACATCACGACTCCGATCTCCATCAAGCAGTTTGAGCGAAGCGGCGCGACGAAGCTCGCCAATCCGGACGGCTTTAGCGTCGTGATGGACCACTACATCCCCGCCAAAGACATCCTAAGCGCCAACCAAGCCAAAATCAGCCGCGATTTTGCGTATAAGCATGATTTGAAAAACTATTTCGACGAAAAGGACATGGGCATCGAGCACGCGCTTTTGCCGGAAAAAGGCCTCGTAGTGCCGGGCGACGTCATCATCGGCGCCGATAGCCACACCTGTACGCACGGCGCGCTGGGAGCGTTTGCCACGGGCATGGGTAGCACCGATCTAGCCTACGCGATGATAACGGGCAAAAACTGGTTTAAGGTGCCGCCGACTATAAAAGTAATCTTTCGCGGCAAACTTGACCGCCACGTCTACGGCAAGGACCTCATCCTAGAGATCATCCGCCGCATCGGCGTGGACGGCGCGCTGTATAAGGCGCTGGAGTTTACGGGCGAGACGATAGAGAGCCTCGATATGGACGGGCGTTTTAGCATGTGCAACATGGCGATCGAAGCGGGCGGAAAAAGCGGCATCATCGCAGTCGACGAAACCACGAAAGAGTTTTTAAAAGGCAAAAGCTTACGCGCCGAGCCGAAGCTGCACTACTCCGACGAGGGCGCGAACTACGAGCAAATTTTAGAGATCGACGTCACTAATCTCGATCCCGTGATCGCCTATCCGTTCCTGCCTAGTAACGGCAAGAGCGTGCGCGAGGCCGTCAGAGACGATATCGCTATCGATCAGGCCTTTATCGGTAGCTGCACGAACGGCAGGCTCTCGGATCTACGCATCGCGGCTGAAATCCTAAAAGGCCGCAAAGTAGCGCGCAAAACCCGCCTCATCATCACCCCTGCAACGCAAAAGATCGCCCTTCAAGCGCAAAAAGAGGGGCTGATGGATATATTTGCCGAGGCTGGCGCGGTCGTGAGCAACCCAACCTGCGGCGCGTGCCTGGGCGGATATATGGGAATTTTGGGCGTGGGTGAACGCTGCGTGAGTACGACAAACAGAAACTTCGTCGGCCGCATGGGAGATCGCACGAGCGAGGTGTATCTGGCAAACTCTGCCGTAGCTGCGGCTAGTGCGGTCGCAGGCAAGATCGCCGACCCTCGCGATCTTTAAAATTTGGCGGCTTGTCTCGCGAGCGTCTTTAATGGAGCTAGTAAAAATTTAGCTCGATAGACTACGTGTCTTATCTTCGCTAAATTTTTACGTCGCAACCCTTAAATCCATCTCGCGATACTTCGCCTTAACTTTTTGCGCTCAAATTTAAAAATTCAGCCTCAAAATTTTATCCACCGAGACCCGTATCTTGAAAATGTCAAATTTACATTTTCGGCGCGACAGCGCCAGATAAACCTGCACGCAGTGCAGCAACCGCTCACGTGCAGTGGGGTTAGAGAGGGCTTGGGAGAGGAAGGGGCGACGCTCTACTTCGCTTTGCTCGTAGCTGCAAGCAGACCGTAAGTAGAACCCCCTTCCTCTTCCAAAGAAAGATCCATTAAAGAACTTTTTACTTCGTTAGCACTTGTAGCTATAAAACAGTGCAGAAAATTTACATTCAAATTTGACGTCAAATTTGTAAATTTGAGCCGCCGAAACTCGCGTTAAAAATACCAAATTTAACTTCGCCGTATCGGTAAATTTAGCGGTTTTTGTCCTTTAAAACGCCGTTATCGTCGCCAAAAGTCCAAAGATGATGCCGGGCAAATTCGCAGCCGCTAGCGGGTAGTCTCTTTTAGCTTTTAGCAAGCCGTAGCTAGTCCAGATCGTGCAGTTTATCGCTGCGGCTAGAGGCTGGATAAAAGGCGTCTTGTTGCCTTCAAGGTTGCCCATTATCTGCGGGATGTAGGAAATATACATAATGACCGATAGGCACGTGCCTATCCAGCCTAAAATTTGTAAATTTTTCTCGCTCATTTTTCTCCTTTGAAATAGAGGCGGCATTATATCCTTTTTAGTTGTGATAATAAAGAGCTAAATTTGTCCGCGGCAAGCGCGTCTTTACGCTAAAGCAAAGCTAAATTTAGTAAAATACGCCGATTTCTAAAGGAGAGCAAAATGGCTTACGTAACCTACGACAAGGCAAAATGGCACTGGGGCGCGGAAACTGCGCCGACGGATATCCCGCAGGAAAATGGCGCGACGCACATCGCGTTTTTCTTCCGCTGGTGCATGGAGCGCAAGCTTTATTCCAAGGAGTTTGCGACGGATTTCGAGGCGGATTTTGCGCGGATGGACGAGAGCTTTGACTACCGCGGATTTTTCTTTCACGATATGGACGGCGTGCTGAGCAGTGACGAGCTAAACACCGCAGGCAAGGCCTTTGCGAAGGCCTACTACACCACGGACCGCACGAAATTTGCCAAAACGCACGGCTGGTATTTGCAAGATTATGACGATTTTGTCGCGCGCAAATTCGGCGATAAAAACTTCGACAACGCCTATTTTTACATAGAAAACTCGCCGCAGAATTACGCCGAGATCAAAGAGATCATCGACCGCCACTACGAGGAATTCTTGAGCTTCAAGGCGGCGAAGTAGAAATTTTACCGCCGAGCTTAGCCTGTTTAAAATAGGCGCCTAAGCCGAAACGGCGCGTGATGAAAATAAGCAGAACCGATACGTTGCTGCGAGCGGCAGGGCTTAAAATTTAGGAAAATTTAACTATAATCGCCGCAAAAATTTGAAAATTTTAAAATTTAACAAAGGATTTTATCGATGATCAAGGCACTTCGCGGTATGAACGATATTTCAGGCGAGCAGGCGCGCATCTACTCGCAAATTTTAAGCGTGTGCGAGCGCGTGGCGCGCAATTACGGCTTTTGCCTCATCGAAACTCCCAAGCTCGAGCAGACCGCGCTATTTCGCCGCAGCGTAGGCGAGAGCAGCGACATCGTCGGCAAAGAGATGTATGAGTTTAGCGACAAAAGCGGCGATAGCGTCTGTCTGCGCCCAGAAGGCACCGCGGGCGTCGTGCGCGCCTTTATCGAAAAAAAGCTAGACCGCAGCGGCGGCGTGCATAAATTTTATTATCAAGGCTCGATGTTTCGCTACGAGCGCCCGCAAAAGGGGCGTCTGCGCGAGTTTCATCAATTCGGCGTCGAGTGTTTCGGCGAAAATAGCGTTTATGAGGATGCGAGCGTGATCTTGATGCTAGCTCAAATTTTACGCGAGCTAAATGTCGCCGCAACGCTTAAAATCAACTCTTTAGGCGATGAGGAGTGCATGCCTGCGTATAAAACCAAGCTCGTAAATTTCTTACAAGAGCGCAAAGATAGGCTCTGCGAGGACTGCCAAAGGCGCATCGACACCAATCCGATCCGCGTGCTGGACTGCAAAAACGAAAGCTGCCAGAAAATTTTAGCCGCCGCGCCTCTTATAACGGAAAATTTAAACGACGCCTGCGCCGCGGAATTTGCGCAGCTGCAAAGAATTTTAACCCAAAACGGACAAAAATTTGAGATCGATCCTAAACTCGTGCGCGGGCTTGATTACTACTGCAAAACCGCCTTTGAGTTCGTCTCAAGCGAGCTTGGCGCGCAAAGCGCCGTAGGCGGCGGCGGGCGCTACGACAGACTCGTGGAGTTTTTAGGCGGCAGAAAGACGGCGGGCGTGGGCTTTGCGATCGGCATCGAGCGAATAGCCGAAATTTTAAAAACGCGCGAAGCCCCTCAAGAGCGCGAGGGGATTTATATCGGCGCGCTGGACGAGGCGTTTGTTAGCACGGCGTTTTCGTTTGCGTTAAAACTGCGAAAGTTTTGTAAAACTCAAATTTCATACGAGCCCAAGAGCTTAGCCAAGCATTTAAAAGCAGCCGACGGGGCGGAGGCGAAATTTTGCCTTTGCATCGGGCAGGACGAGTTTGATCGCGCCGAAGTGTGGTGTAAAAATTTAGATGATCAAACCACCTTTGCGATTAAATTTAAAGAGGTCGAAGCGTTTTTTAAGGATAGAGCATGAACGATTACGGACTAAATATTTGGGGGAATTCCAACTTCACGATAGACGGCGGCAAGCTATGCCTAAACTCCGATTTCAAGCAGCCTTTGGTGGATATCATAAAAGAGATCCGCGCAGACGGCGTGCGAGGCCCGATACTGCTGCGCTTCCCGCACCTCATCAAAAAGCAGATCGTCGAAATTTACTCAAATTTTAACCGCGCCATTAAGGAGTTTGATTACAAGGGAAAATTCCACGCCGTCTATCCGCTTAAGGTAAATCAATTCCCCGGCTTCGTTAAAAATTTAGTCGATATCGGCGAGCCTTACGGATACGGACTCGAAGCCGGCAGCAAGCCCGAACTGCTACTAGCGATGGCGTATAATAACTACGGTGCGCCAATTACCGTAAACGGTTTTAAAGATAAGGAGCTTATAAATATCGGCTTCATCGCTGCAGAGATGGGGCATAACGTAACGCTTACGATCGAGGGGCTAAACGAGCTTGAAACCATCATCGAAACGGCTAAGGAGCGATTCGCGCCAAAGCCTTTTATCGGGCTTCGCATCAGGCTGCACAACTCCGGAAGCGGTATGTGGGCGAAAAGCGGCGGGATAAATTCTAAATTCGGCCTTACCTCGACCGAGCTTATAGAGGCGATAAACTTACTCAAGAAAAACGACCTCATCGAGCAGTTTACGATGATTCATTTTCATATCGGCTCACAGATTACAGAGATCCATCCGCTCAAAAAGGCCCTCATCGAGGCGGGCAACATCTATACCGAGCTTCGCAAAATGGGCGCGAAAAATTTAAAATCTATAAATTTAGGCGGAGGGCTTGCTATCGAATACTCCCAAGCCAAAGAAAGCTCCAGCCGCAACTATACGCTAAAAGAATACGCCAACGACGTGGTTTTTTTGCTAAAATCGATCGCGCAGGATAAAAAAGAGGCTGAGCCCGATATTTTTATCGAGAGCGGCAGATACGTAGCCGCCAGCCATGCGGTGCTCGTAGCGCCGATTTTGGAGCTTTTTACCCAAGAATACGCCGAAGAAAAACTCGCCCTAAAAAAGGATAATCCGCCGGTAGTCGCCGAGCTATACGATCTGTATAAAACTCTAAAGCCGTCCAACGCGTTAGAGTATCTGCACGATGCCATGTCACATATGGAGAGCGTGCTTACCCTTTTTGATCTAGGATACGTCGATCTGATCGACCGCTCAAACGGCGAAATTTTGGTTCATCTAATAATGCGAAAGGCGTATGGAATTTTAGGCAACAAACAAGAGTATAGCAATTTCTTAAACTCCCTAGGCAACGCCCAAGAACGCTATTTGGTAAATTTCTCTATCTTTCAAAGCCTGCCCGATTTTTGGGGCATCAAGCAGCACTTCCCAATCATGCCGCTAGAGAGGCTGGACGAGCGCGCCACGCTATCGGCGTCGATCTGGGATATCACCTGCGATAGCGACGGAGAGATAGAATTCGACAGTCAAAAAAATCCGCTCTTTCTGCACGATTTTGATCCTGAAAAAGAGGAGTATTTTTTGGGCTTTTTTCTTGTCGGAGCCTATCAGGAGGTGCTTGGCATGAGCCACAACCTCTTTGCGCACCCCACCGAAGCAACCGTGATCTTACGCGATGACGGCGGTTTTGAGATCAAGGATTTCATCGAATCGCAATCGGTCATCGACATCTTGGAGGATATGGACTACGACGTAGTAGATATCCGCGAAAGCCTAAACGAGCGGATTGAAAAATCTGACCTCATAGACGCAAAAGAGAAAAAGCATATCCTGGGCGAGCTATATCTGTTTTTAAACGACAACAGCTATCTAAAGACGATCAAATGAGTTTTTGGCAAATTTTAAAACGGGACTTCACCGAGCCCTTGCGCCAAGACCCCGCATGCAACAGCGTATTTGAGATATTTTTCTGCTATCCCGGCGTCTGGGCGCTGATAAATTACCGCTTCGCACACTTTTTCTACGAGCGAGGTTTTAAGCTTATAGCTCGCGCGATCAGCGGACTTACTCGTATAATCACCGCCGTAGATATAAACCCGGGCGCACGTATCGGCTCGGGCGTGTTTTTCGACCACGCCACGGGGCTTGTCATCGGAGAAACGGCGATCATCGGCGATAACTGTCTGATCTATCAGGGCGTCACTCTCGGCGGCGTGAGCTTAGAGCACGGCAAGCGCCATCCGACGCTGCAAAACGGCGTCGTAGTAGGCGCGGGAGCCAAAGTGCTAGGCAACATCACCATCGGCGAAAATTCCAAAATCGGCGCAAATTCCGTCGTCGTAAAGGATGTCGCGCCAAACTGCACCGCCGTGGGCGTGCCCGCTAGAATTTTAGGAAGCTGCGAGAGCGATCCTTTGGCGCATAATAAAATTCCCGATATCAGCCAGGAGCTTATCAAATATCTCATCAAGCGTATCGAAATTTTGGAAGATTGCATCTGCAACGGCAGAAAAGATATCTCCGCAATGGATGAGGATCTAAACAAATTCTACGAAGAGTATCTGAAATCATTAAAATAAGAGGGTTAAAGTGAAAAAAGCTCTATTTTTTATAATTTGTGCGATTTTATCAGCAAGCGGCAGCGATGCTAATAGCGCGAAAAATTCCGCGGACGACGCCAGAATAAGCCTAGTAAAAAGTCTATACATCAAGGATACCTATTTCGGCGATCACAAAAATGTCTTATCGGCTTCTTTCAAATCTGCGCTTATGCAGGATGAAGCATCTGCTGGCGAAGGTGAGGTAGGCTGCTTGGACTACGATCCGATAATCGGCGGTCAAGATGTCTGCGACGACGCGAAATATGATTTTGAGCTAGGGCAGCGCGATACTGTCGTAGTGACGCAGACCTGCCCCTACGGCACGCAAACGATAATCTACAAACTCGTCCGTAGCGGAGGCGATTATAAAATCGACGATATCTACGACCAAGACCCAAGCGGCGGCAGAGCTTTTAGCGTCAAAAATCAAATTTTAAATTGTCTAAACCAATCCAAGGAGCATCAATGAAATTAACACTTTCAAGTCGCGTAAGCAAGCTCGGTGAAAGCCTAACGATCGCAATCAGCACTAAAGCCAAACAAATGAAAGCCCAGGGGCAAGACGTCGTGATCCTAAGCGCAGGCGAGCCTGATTTCGATACCGCAGAAGTCGCCAAAAGGGCTGTCATAGAGGCTATGGCTAAGGGCTGCGGAAAATATACGCCGGTTGCCGGCACGCCTGAAATTTTAAATTTAATCGCGCAGAAGCTAAAGCGCGACAACGGCCTAAACTACAGGCCTGATCAGATCATCACCAACGTAGGCGCCAAACACTCACTATTTAACGCCTTTAACTGCATCTTAAACGAAGGCGATGAGGTCATAATACCGGCGCCTTATTGGGTCACTTACCCCGAAATTGTAAAATTCTGCGGCAGCAAGCCCGTCATCGTAGACACCAAGGCGGAAAACCGATACAAAATCACCGCCTTACAGCTCAAAGCCGCGATCACGCCGCGCACGAAGGTGCTGTGCCTTTTCAACCCGAGTAACCCCGCAGGTGCCGTATATTCGCGGCAGGAGCTGCAAGAGCTTGCGGAAGTGCTAAAGGACACGGATATTTTAGTAATTGCCGATGAAATTTACGAAAAAATCGTCTTCGGCAAGAGCTTCATAGCCGCAGCAAGCATCAGTGAGGATATGTTCGGGCGCACCGTGACGATTAACGGGCTAAGCAAATGCGGCGCGATGCCCGGCTGGCGCTTCGGCTACACCGCTTGTGCGATCGATGAGCTAAATAAGGCGATGATAAACTTACAAAGTCAAAGTGTCAGCAACGTAGCAAGCATCGTCCAGGCAGGCGCTATGCCAGTGCTGCGCGGCGAGGCGGACGATTATATCGAGGAGATGAGGCGCGAATACGAGCACAGGCGCGATTTTGGCACGGACGCGATAGGCGCGATCCCAGGGCTTAGTGTTGTAAAACCTGACGGCGCATTTTATTTCTTCATAGATTGCTCTCAGGTAGAACCTGATAGTATGAAATTCTGCATGCAACTGTTAGATAAAGGGCTCGTAGCCACGGTGCCAGGAAGCGGATTTGGTATGGATGGGCACTTCCGCGTAAGCTTTGCGTGCTCTATGGAAAATCTAAAACGCGGCTTTGAGCGCATAGAAAAATTCGTAAAAAATTACCACATATAGGCACGCTAGCGAAATTTGAATCTAAATTTGTCGTAGCTTAGCAGCGAAATTTTTACATAAAATTTAATGCGGCTTGGCGGCAAATTTAGTGTGGCACGGCGTAGCTCGGGAGTTAATGCGATTGCGTTAGCCAAGTGCGATTAAATTTCGTGCCGCTTTAATTAAATTTCAAGCTGCCGTATTCAGGAGCGCTTAAATTTTATGCCGTTTTATTCAAATGCGGCCAATTTTGCGCTGTTATGTTACGGCGTCTGTTGCGACACGCACTGCTCGCGATTTAAAATTCCGCGCCGATGTTTTCAAAACCTGCGCTGCCTGCCTCTTGATACAGCCACGCTAAAAATTTAACCAAACACGACGATCGCACAAAATACGACGAACAAGACGAGCGTAACGAACACAACCGACGCCGCAAAGCAGAATATGTCGAACCAAAAAGCGCACGGCGCAGATCGCAAGCGCGATAAATTTTAAAATTTTACCGCGCCCGAAGCCTTGACGCAAACGCGATAAATTTTATGTTTTAATACACCTTTGGGCCCAATCGCATCAAATAAATTTTAAACGAAATTTCAACGCCGCCGCGCTATTTTATATTTTTAT
Source organism: uncultured Campylobacter sp. (assembly GCF_938002845.1). GTDB lineage: Bacteria > Campylobacterota > Campylobacteria > Campylobacterales > Campylobacteraceae > Campylobacter_B. The sequence continues at coordinate 88,880 of NZ_CALKZP010000058.1, read as the reverse complement.
AAAGACTATTTTAGTAAAATCGGGGCTTTATGAGCGAGATAAAAATTTTAATCACCGACGAGGATCTGTGCGCTCCGCGGCGGCTTTTGAGCAGGCGCGATAAAAAGCTGGCGCGCGCGAGAGCCCATCTGCGCGAGTTTCGCGTTTCACGGGCGCTTAAGGCGCGCTTTAAAAAACGCGGTAAATTTTGCATCTCGCACAAAAGCGCGGATGGCAAAACGATCGTCGCCGTGGCTCTAGCGAGGCAAAAATTCGGGCTCGATCTTGAAATTTTAAAACCGCGGAATTTTGCCGCGGCGAGCGAGTTTTGTTTCAACGCCTTTGAGCGCGAGCTTTTGGCTGCGGCGGACGAGAGCGAAAAGACGCTCATTTTTTATAAAATTTACACGATCAAAGAGGCGCTGATTAAGGCGCGAAGCCTAGGTTTTTACGCGCTTGCTCGCGTGGGGCTGGCGCGCGGCGCAGATGGAGAGGCTTTGGCGCTTGATGAGCGCGGCAGAGAGTGGTCACACAAGAGCTATATTTTGGAGGGCGAGATTTTGATTTCGCTAGTTTTTAGGGAGAATTTTTGAGACCTGTTTATCGTTTTTACGCTATTTCTAAAACGGCTTTCATTCTGCTTTGCGCCGCGTTTTTTATAGGCGGATGCGCGCACAAGGCGCCCGAGCGGATAGCGGAATTTAGCCAAAAGCAGTTCATCCTAACGAACGAGCTCGGCGTGAAAAGCAGAGCCCTAATCTCAAAAATTTCGCCCGCAAGCAGCGAGGAGAGCCGCTACAAGCTCGTCTGGCTCGATATGCTAGGCGCGCCGATCGCACGTAAAATTTTATCGATCGCAGGCGGCGAGGCGAAATTTCGCAACGACGGCTTCCTGCCGCCCGATTCGCAAAGCGAGCGAGTATTTTTAGCCCTGCTTGAGAATGCGGATAAACCGAATTTCGCCATAAACGCAAAGGGGCGCCGATATGACGCAGTATCTAAGTAGCCCTGGTCTCATCTGCGCGGGCGCAAACAGCGCCGCAGAGCTTTTTAGCGCGCTGTGCGAGAAAAGATCCGCGCTGCGAAAGCTTAGCGTCTGCGGCAAAAATTTCATCTTCGGACGCGTGGATACGCCGCTGCCGCAGATCAAAGATCGCGCCTACGCTACGCGCACGAACGCTCTGGCGCTTTACGCTTGCCTCGGCATGCACAGACAGATCGAGCAAGCCGTGCAAAAATTCGGCGCGCACCGCGTAGGCGTAGTGTTTGCGACCACCAATACCGGCGTGCAAGAAAACTATGCGGAATTTTTCGCTTGCGGTAAAGACGCGGGAAATTTTATCTCGCAAGACGGCGAAAACTCCGCGCCGCGCAGTGAAATTTCTACTGCAAACAGCGAAAATTTCGCCAAAATTTCAAAAGCCGCAAACGATAAATTTAAAAACTTCTGCTTTGAGCGCAACTCCCACGCAAACCCCGCAAATTTTATCCGCGAACGCTTCGGGCTAAAATCCATCGCGATCGGGGTTTCAAGCGCTTGCACCAGCGGAAACAAAGCTCTCATCGAAGCCTCGCGCCTCATTTCTTGCGGACTTTGCGACGCGGTCGTATTCGGCGGCGCCGACGCATTAGATGAGCTCACGCTGCAGGGATTTAGCGCGCTTGAGATTTTAAGCGAGCATCCGCTCAAGCCGTTTTCAGAGGCGCGGACAGGCACAAATCTGGGCGAGGGAGCCTGCGCATTCGTGCTTTCGCGTGAGCGCATAAGCGACGTTGCGCTTTTGGCTCACGCCGCAAACTCCGACGCCTACCACATCACCAAGCCCGATCCAGGCGCGCGCATGCAGATTACGGCGATCAAAACCGCGCTAAAATCGGCGCAGCTGCAAAGCGTGGACTACGTAAATCTGCACGGCACCGGCACTGCGGCTAACGACGCGATGGAGGCCTTAGCTATGAGCACCGCCCTACCCTTAGCGCCCGCAAGCTCGTCCAAATGGGCGACCGGACACACTCTTGGCGCAGCAGGGGCGATCGAGCTTGCCGTCTGCTACGAGGCGATCAAACAGGGCGTGATCCCGCCGAATTTTACGAATGATAAAATTTTGGGCGGCTCGGAGGCTGAAATTTTTCGCGGCGTGCAGGCACGGCACAGCGAGCAAAACCATAAAATTTTAAACAGCGAAAGCGATCAAATTTCATGCAGCTCGGGAGGTGAAATTCTGCAAAACGCGCAGGGTGAAATTTCAAAAAGCAGCGCGGATGAAATTTTGGCTGCGTCTAAAGCTTTGCTTGGCACGGGAGATAATTTGCATGGCGCGGACGATAAAATTTTAAAAGACGTTGCGGATCAAGCTTCGCAAACGAGCGAAATTCAGGCTGCGCTGTCTAAATTTAATCTCGCGTGCGAAGCCAAAAAAGCGCGCGTAGATACCGCGATGAATCTAAATTTTGCTTTCGGCGGCGACAACGCCGTAACCATAATAGGACGCGTATGAAAGCCTCTAGCATCCTACCGCAGAGCGGATATATGGTCTTCGCGGATGAAATTTTAGAGGTTAGCGACGGGTATGCGAGCTGCGCGTTTAGCGTTAAAGAGGACTCGCCGTTTACCGAAAACGGTAAGCTCGGCAGCTACGCGTATATGGAGATAATGGCGCAGTGCATAGGCGCCTATTCGGGCTACCGAAACGACGGCGAGGCGAGGCTTGGGTTTTTACTGGGCGTGCGAAACCTCGATATTTCGCGCGCAAGCCTGAAGGTGGGCGAGCGCGTAATTACGACGGCGAGGCAGAGCGTGAGCGACGGCGAGGGGCTATATATCTTCGACTGCGAGATCCGCTGCGGCGGCGAACATATCGCAAGCGCCACGCTAAGCGTAATGCGCGCGAGCGACGAAATGATAAAGAGTATAAATGGCTAAGAGAATTTTAATTACCGGAGCAAGCGGCGGTATCGGTGAGGCGTGCGCGTTAAATTTAGCGCAAAAGGGCTACGGCTTGGCGTTAAACGGGCGCAACGAAGCAAAGCTTAATGACGTAGCGAAACGCTGTTTGGACGCGGGCGCGGCGGAAGTTCAAATTTTAAAATTTGATGTCGCAGACACTGCCGCGGCGCAGGAGCGGATCGAAGCAGACATAGAGGCAAACGGCGCATACTGGGGCATCGTGCTAAACGCGGGCATCACGCGGGATAACTCCTTCGTGTGGTTCGAGCGCGAGGATTGGCAAAGCGTGATAGATACGAATTTAGGCGGGTTTTATAACGTCCTAAAGCCCGCGCTGATGCCTATGATCCGCGCCAAAAAGGGCGGGCGTATCGTCGTGATGAGCTCGGTTAGCGGAATTGCCGGCAACCGCGGTCAAAGTAACTACGCCGCTAGCAAAGGAGGCTTAATCGCCGCGGCAAAATCGCTAGCGATAGAACTTGCAAGCCGCAAGATCACGGTAAACGTCGTGGCTCCCGGGCTCATCAAAACGGCGATGAGCGAGAGCATAAACGAAGCTGCAAGCGAGCAAATTTTAAGCGCAATCCCGTTAGGCCGCATCGGCGAGCCGAGCGAGGTGGCGCATTTGGTGGAGTTTTTGCTAAGCGAAAATTCCGCATACATCACAAAAGAGGTTATTAAAATAGACGGTGGATTATGTTAAATAGAGTAGTTATTACGGGTTTTGGCAATGTCTGTGCATTCGGGCGGAACTGGGCGAGCATAAAGCAAAATTTGGCGCAGCAAAAAAGCGCCGTAGTTTATATGAGCGAATGGGATATCTTCGGCGAGGAGCTAAACACCAGGCTAGGCGCGCCGATACCGAACTATGCGCCGCCTGCGCACTGGAGCCGCAAAGATACCCGCTCGATGGGTAAGGTAGCGATGTTTGGCGTAGATGCCGCGGGTGAAGCTCTGGCGGATGCGGGGCTTTTGGAAGATGAGCGTATAAAGGACGGTCGTATGGGCGTCGCAGCGGGTAGCTGTAGCGGTGATGCAAAGGCTACTGGCGAAGTCATAGATATTTTGCATGGCAAGGATAGCACCTTCAACGCCAACTCATACGTAAAGATGATGCCTCACACCGTCGCTGCAAATATCGCGATCTACTACGGACTAAAAGGTAGGCTCATCCCCACGAGCTCTGCGTGCACGAGCGCGTCTCAAGCGATCGGCTACTCCTACGAAGCGATAAAATTTGGCCTTGCGGATATGATGCTAGCAGGCGGCGCGGACGAGCTGCACCCAAGCCAGGCATTCGTATTTGATAAGCTCTACGCGACAAGCTGTAAAAACGACACCCCTACTCTCAGCCCCGCGCCTTTTGATATAGCGCGCGACGGGCTGGTTTTGGGCGAAGGCGGCGCCATATTCGTGCTAGAAAGCCTCAGAAGCGCACTTGCGCGCGGCGCTAAAATTTACGCCGAGATAGTGGGCTTCGGCACGACCTGCGACGGCACGCATATCACCCGCCCGCAGAGCGAGACTATGCGCGCGGCGATGCAGCTGGCGCTCAAAGACGCCGCCATCTCGCCGGATCTCATCGGGCACGTAAACGCCCACGCTACGGCGACTAGACAAGGCGACGTCGCAGAATCTATAGCGACTCATGAAATTTTCGGCTCGCAAACGCCAGTGAGCTCTTATAAAGGCTATTTGGGTCATACTTTGGGCGCGTGCGGAGCGCTAGAGAGCTTCATCTCGGTGATGATGATGAACGAGGGGCTATTCTATCCGAATCTAAATTTACGAGATATCGATCCGCAGTGCGCGCCACTTAGGTACCTCACGAAGCCGCAGGAGATAAAGACGGACTACGTTATGAATAACAACTTCGCTTTCGGCGGCGTGAACACCTCTTTGATTTTTAAAAAATTTATCGACTAAAGGAGAGAAAATGAAAAAATTTCTATTTTTCGCAGTTGCGGCGCTTTTCGTCGCTAATGCGGCTTATGCCAAGAACGATATCGTGCGCTTCCCGATCGCCGCGGCACTCGCAGAGCCCGACGCCAAAGCCAAGCTTGATCCGAACATAAAATTCTACTTCGGCAACAAATCCGCAGGCAGAAAGATCACGCAGCAGCTAAGCTCGAACAAAAAAACAAATAGCGTCAACAAGACCGATCAAGCCGCATGCAACCGCGCGTTTTTATCGGCACTGCTTAGCTTTCAAGACCGCGCCAAAAAAGAGGGCGGCAACAAGGTCGTCAACATCACGAGCTACTATTATAAAAACGTTTTCGTGAGCGACAAAGAGTTTGAATGCGGCGTAGGCTCGATAATGAACGGCGTCACGCTAAGAGGCTATATTGCAAAATAAACTAAGCTTCGGCGTAGCGTACGCAAGCGCGATAATTTCGGGCGAGCCGGCGGAGCTTTATAAAAATTTCGCCGCTTGCTCGAGCGGAATTTCCGAAGTAAACTTAGGCGGAGATTCCGATCTCGCTTGCGATGCAAATCAAAATTTTACGTATGATTTCGCGTTAAATTCTACGCAAGATTTTACAAATATTCCAGGCTTCAAGCAGAATTCTATAAATCCCTCAAATTTTGCAGCGTGCGAAAATGGGGTTTTACAAAAAAACTCCGGAGAAAATTCAGAAATTTCTACCCACGCTCGCTTAAAAGAGGAAATTTTAACCTTAGAGCCTTTGAAGAAGAAGCAGCCGGCTCTTGAGCACATTCCGCCGTTACAGCGCCGCCGCTTGGGGCTCGGGGCAAAACTTTGCATCTCGCTTTTAGGCGAAATTTCGCAAAATACGCCGGAAAGTTTAGCTGAGGAAAGCTCCTTAAATCTCGCACCTCAAAATTTAGATGCAAGCAAAAGCCGTGCCGCCGCACAAAACCCGTCGGCGCAGCAAGATTTCACAAATGAAAATTCTTTAAATTCGACAAGGCAAAATTTCAAAACGAACGAACGCTCGGAAACCTGCGATCATGCGATGCAAAGCTCCGCGACGCAGCGCGAAGGGATGCCGCTCGTTTTTTGCTCGCGCCTGGGCGAGATCAACCGCTGTTTTAGCCTGCTCGGCTCGATGGACGAAAGCGTCTCGCCTTCGAGCTTCTGCGTCAGCGTACTCAACGCGATCGCGGCGCAAAATGCGATTTTTACGCAAAACCATGCCGAAATTTCGACGATCTCAGCAGCGTGCGCGCTCGAAAACGGCGCAATAATCGCCGCTGCAAGGCTGAAAGAAAGCGCGGGGGAGTTCGGCTCCGCGCAGGACGCGAACGAAGCAGGCGAGGACGGCGAATGCAAGTCGGATAACGATAAAATCGCCCTGCTCTGCTATTTTGAGGAGGCAAACAACGACTATCTGAAGCGCTGCGACTTCGCCTGCGCCCTACTTCTGGTGCTTCAGCGCGGAGATGACGTGCAGATCGAAATTTCGCCGCACATTGCGGACGCGACGACACAGAGCATAGAGACACAAAATCCAAAACCGCGAGCCGAGAATGAAATTTTACGAAGCTTTAAAGAGGGCGGCGAGATCCCGCTAGATACCGCGGTGGAATTTTTGGCTAAAATCCTCTCCGGCAAGCGCGAATGGCACAGCAGCGACGGGGTTTTGGACTATCTTTGGCACGTCAAAGATCCCGCCAAAATCGCAGCTTTTTTAAGGCAAGATCGTGAGCGCTAAAATAGTAAAATTTCATCGCATGAGCAAGCGCGGCGGGATGAGCAAATTTGATCAAAATCCCAGACCACGCGGAGCCGCAAAGGCGCGAACGACGAGCTTTAAATTTAGCCGCTCCGCCAAACGCAGATATAATGAAGGTTTTAAATTTAGCCGCACTATCAAACACGAGCTCTCCCAAACGGCGCATCTTAAAAACACGCCGAAAGGGCGCGTGCTGTGCGCCGCCAAATCGCGTTGCAATGAGGCGCGCTGCGAAAATACGCCGCCGAGGCATACGCAACGAACTCAAAAAAATCCGCCTAAACGGTGCGAGCTGCGGGCTATAAAAATTTTACCGCAGCAGTGCCTGGAAGACACCGTAAAATTCCGCTATAAAGACAGATGCGGCGAGCCGAAACGGTACGCGCAGCGAGCTGCAAATTTCATAAATTTAGCAGAGCAAAGCTTGGGCTGCGAGTTTAAATTTAGCCGCGCGATGAATAGAGTAGCCGTTCACACAGGATGTACACGACAAGGCGTTGCGATGAATTTTAAATTTTGCGGCGCCGCGAGCTATAAATTTAATCAGACGATGCGTCATACAATAGCGCCAAAACAGCGTATATGGCGCTTCGCAAAAATTCCGTCGCAATGGCGCGCGTGGCAAACCGCCGAAATTCTACTGCAACGATACGCGCGGCAAAAGATAAAAATTCCATCGCAATGGCACGCACGACGAAGCGTGCGGCAAGCTGAGGAAATTTCACCGAGGCAATGCGCACGGCAAACGGCGAGAATTCTACAAAATCGCAGTTTACCGCGCGCCGCAGAAATTCTATTGCTTCGACACATACACGGCACCGAGGTCGCCTCCGCTCAGACCATAAAAGCTCTATTACTTCGGCACACGCCGCAAGCCGAAATATCGCGCGCAGAAAACCGCAAAAATTTCGCTACGATGCAGCGAGCGGCAAGCCGTAGAAATTTTATCGAGATCGCGCGCATGACGAGCCATCAAATCCCCGCCGAGAACCACAAAATCATCGCCGAAAGCTGTAAAATCCTCATCGAGAGGCATAAAATCCCCGCCGAAAGAGGCGCCGCGCGATGAAGCAGACAGATCCGCTAAGGCGCAAGCTTAAACAGATCGGCATCGCGCTGTGCTTCGCAAGCTTCGGCGCGCTGTGTATGATGGGCAACCTACTATTCCTCCCCGTAGCGCTGCTGCGGCTAAACCGCATAGAGGTCGTGCGAAATTTCGTGCGCGATTTCATAATGATCTCGTGGCGCATATTTTTGCTGCTAGCGCGACTTTACGGCAGCATCGGCGTGAGCTGGCGCTGCAAACTCCCGCCTAGCGGTACTCTCATCATCGCAAACCACCCTAGCTTGCTTGACGTGGTGATCTTTTTAGCTCACGTGCGGCGCGCAAATTGCGTAGTCAAGGAAAGTCTGTGCAAAAATCCCTTCCTCTCCGCCGCCATCGCAGCCGCGGGCTACATCCCAAACACCGGCTCGGAAGCGATGATAGATGCGTGCCGCAGCGCCCTTGCGCAAGGAGAAAGCCTAATCATCTTCCCCGAGGGCACGCGCACCGCGGATCGCATCGCCATGCACAAAGCGGCATTTTACATCGCGATAAATTTCGCAAAAAATATGAATTGCGTCGCGATAAAAATGGATCCTAAAAGCCTAAAAAAAGGACAAGTATGGTACGATACGCCCGAGGTTCGGATGAAGTACAGCCTCTACGAGCTGTGCGCGCTGGATCTAACGGGCTTTGAGCCGGATCGCCCAAACCCGATCCGAGTGCGCAAACTCTACGAAAAAATATCAAATCTATATGAAAAGGAGAATCTGTGAACGAAGAAATTTTGGAACTTAAGGAGCTGATCATTTCGGGGCTGAATCTCGAAGACGTAGCGCCCGGCGACATAAATGACGATGAACCGCTTTTTGGCGACGGGCTCGGGCTCGATTCGGTCGATGCGCTGGAGCTAGGGCTTTTGGTGCAGAAAAAATACGGCATCGTGCTTAACTCAAAAACCCAAAATTTAAAGCAAATTTTCTCATCCGTCGCGTCTTTGGCGCAATACATCGCCGAAAATAGGAGTAAAAATGAGTAAAGATGAAATTTTTGAAATTTTAAAAAAGGCGCTTGTGGAGCTTTTCGAGATCGACGAGAGCAAGGTCGTGCCTGAGGCTAAAATTTACGAGGATCTGCAGATCGACAGCATCGACGCGATCGATCTGGTCGATTACGTCAAGAAAAACACGGGCTATAAGCTGATGCCCGATGATTTTAAAAACATCCAAACCCTTGGCGACATCGTGGATGCCGTAGCAGCGAAGCTCGATCAGGGCGCGAGCGTGGAGACTACGGGCGGCGAGAGTTAAATTTTGCCGTGCGTCGCGGCAAGATCGCGGGTGTTGCGGTTTGGTAGTTTACTTTGCGGCGGCACGGGGCAGCGGGCGAGCGGATAAACATACGGCGTCGTTTGTTTGACGGCGCGCGGCGGTTTGATAACGTGCGGCACATATTATCAAAGGTGTGCGGTGAACGGCTTTTACGGGCTTAGCGCTTAGCGGCGCGGCTTAAAGCCCGCTTGTCTGCCGCTTTTAGGCTAGTATGTAAAGCGCTTTACGAGCTAAAATTTTTATCCGCGAGCTTGAATGAAATTTTGAAATTTTAAAAGATGTTGTTTCTTTTGCGACCGTCGTTTTCATAAAATTTCAAAATTTTAAAATTTCGGCTGAATTTAATTTAGCGGATCTGATCGCGGGCGCAGTGCCGCGAGCTAAATTAAAGCGCAGCTAAATTTTAAGATGCGGCTAGAATTTGAAGGCGGCAGGCGCGGCCGAATTAAAATTTTAAAAGCATGGCGCACAAAACCGTGACGCCGAGGTTAAATTAAAGTATCTCGGCGCGGCATAAATCGCGCCGATTGCGCTACTAGCAGCAAAACCAAAAACCGCCACGGCAAAACCAAAATCGCAGCAGCAAAAGCCTAGCCAGCCGCGGTAAAGCTAAAAACCGCTGTGACGAAGCTAAAGCTGCCGCGGTAAAAAAACCAAGCCCTTGCGGCTAAATTTAAGGATTACAGAGATTGCGACGAACGATATTTTTAAAAACAGCTACCATAATTTTAAGCGTGTTCTACCCTTTCGGCCTCTATTTTTTGCACGGCGGCGCGCGGGTCTGCTTGCTCGCGGCGATGAGCGCGCTATGGGGAGCGCGAGCTGTTTTTGAAAGTAAAGATCGCGCTATTAAGGGCGCGTGCGCGGCATTTTTTGCGCTGTGCGCCATATTTGGCGGCGGAGCGCTCGCGTATCTGTATCCGCTCATAATAAATTTCTCGCTCGCGGCGCTTTTTGCGTTCAGCCTAAGATCGACGCCCGCGATCACGCGCCTGGCGCTTTTGAAGCAGCCAGGTCTCAACGAGCACGGCCGCGTCTACACGCGCAAGCTAACCGAGGTTTGGCTCGGATTTTTCGTGCTAAACGGCGTGCTTAGCGCGGCGCTGCTGCTACCGCGAGATAAAATTTATTGGAGCGTTTATTGCGGCGCGATCTCATACGTCCTCATCGGCGCGCTGATCGGCGGCGAGATGATTTTTAGGAAATTTTATGTTAAAAAATTTGATTAATTCTTTGAAGCCTTACGAGCGCGAAATCCTTGCTGCGGCGGCTCTTGCGCGCGATTTGGCAAAAACAGGATGCAAGCGGAGCGAAGCGGTAAACTTAAAAGGCGCGGACAAACTCCAAAGCAGCGCGGCAAGCGTAAATTTAAAAGGCGCGGAAAATTCTATCGGCGGCGCAGATACCGCGCGTATCCTGCAACTAGCGCAGACGCAAGAGCAAAAAAACGCGTCGATGATCGAAATTTACGGCGAGGACGCGGCGGAGTTCATTGCGTTTTTTTTCGGCGCGCTGATTGCGGGCTTTGCGCCCGTATTGCTACGAGAGCCCAAATTTAGCGGCGAATTTCATCTCGGCGGCGACGTGAAAATTCCAAATCTCGCCGCAGCACAAAGCCCAAATGAACGCAGCCCGCATGATTTAGAAAAAATTTCGCCTCCGGGCACGGGAAAATCTCCGCTTAAAATTTCATCTAAAAACGCGCCGCAAAATCACGCGCCCTGCGAGCAAGAGGCTATCTCTTTGCACCTACTGCGCGCGGAACAAAAATTTTATATTAAAACTTCGGGCTCTACGGGCGAGGCGAAAAATATCGAAAAAAGCCTGCGCGATATGGTTTTAGAGGCGGAATTTTTGGTAGAAAGATTCGGTCTTCGCGCAAGCGATCGATTTTTATCGGGCGTCTCACACCAAAATATGTTCGGGCTCACATTTAGCATCTTCGTGCCGCTGCTTTGCGGCTCGCACACGCAAAAAGGCGGTCTAAACTACCCTGAAATCATCCTCGCAGCCGATCTTGCGGGCGCCGTGCTGATCAGCTCGCCCACGGTGCTCGGCGCGCTGTGCGAGTACGCAGACGCCGCAAATATAGCGCCTTTGGGCACCATTTTTAGCGCAGGTGCGCCGCTAAGTCCTGCGATCCGAGATGGGTTGCGCGCGCTTAGCAATGCCCGCATCATCGATATTTACGGCTCCAGCGAAACTGGCGTGATCGCTTGCAACGAGGGCGCGGGACTTAAGAAATTTGCTCCCGTAAGCGTGCAGGTCCGCACGGATATTGATAGCGGCGCGGCAAAACGCGAGAACAAGCCTTTCGATCCTACCGATCTTACGGCAAGCTCTTGCGGCGAAAATTCTATGGCAGAGCCTAAAACGCGCTGTGCGGGCGAGCAAAATGCGGACGGGCAAGACACAAGCCGTTCGGGCGAGCAGGCGTCTAAATTTAATGCAGGCCCTAATGATGAAACCGCAGCCGGCCAGAAAAACAGCCCCGCACCGATCATCGCAACAAAACACGACGATAAATTTACGCAAGAGAGCGAGCTTTGCGATAAATTTAGGGCAAAGCAGCCCGCCGACAATTTTTCGCAAACGGGCGAGTTTACGATCAGCTCGCCTTGGTGCGAGCGCTTCGAAAGCCGCGATTTCGGCTATGTGCGCGCAGACGAGATCACGCTTTTAGGGCGCGGCGACCGTACCGTCAAAATCAACGAAAACCGCGTGAGCCTCGATCTGCTCGAAGCCAAGCTTCGCTCGCATGAATTTATCGGCGAATGCAGGATTGATCTGCACTCGCAGCGCAACCGCGCCGTAGCTCTTATCAAGCTTAGCAAGCGTGGCGAGCAGGCATTTCGCACAGGCGGTAAAAAGGGCGTCACGGACGAGCTGAAGGCCTTTTTGAGGCCCGAATTCGGCGCGATTTTGCGCTACTTCAAAATCGCGAGTAAGCTGCCTTTTAACGAGCAGGGCAAGCTAAGCAAAAAGGAGTTTTTAAGTGCCCTGCAGCGCTACGAGGTGCCGGTTTTCAAGCGTAACGCAGAGAATGAGTTTCGCGCAAAGGTGCGTGCAAGCGACTTTTATTTCGACGGACACTTTGCGCGATTTCCGCTAGTGCCCGCGTTTATGCAGCTTCGCTTCGTATTGATCTGCGCGAAAGCCCTCGGTTACGAGCTGGACGGCACGCAAAAGATAGAAAATTTAAAATTTAAAAATTTCATCCGCCCGGGCGATGAAATTTCGATCAAAATCACCGAGGCAAGCGGCAAACTCCGCTTTGAAATTTCAAACGACAAGGTCTGCGCCAGTGGAAGAATCTGCCTTTAAGCCCGCGTTTTTACTGCCCTACTTCAACCACCCCGCGCGCATCGCCGAGCTCGTGCACGCCCTGGCACCCATCGCGCCCGTGCTGATCGTGGACGACGGCAGCGACGAAGCGAGCAAAGGCGCGCTAAATGGGCTTGCGGCTCAAATTTACGCCCGCGCGCAAAACGGCGGCAAAGGCGCTGCCGTGTGCGACGGGCTGGCGTGGGCAAAGGAGCTTGGATTTACGCACGCATTTCAGATCGATGCGGACTTTCAGCACGACGTGAGCAGATGCGAGGAGTTTTTGGCGCTTGCGGCGCGACAGCCCGCCGCGCTGATCTGCGCCGCGCCCGCGTATGACGAAAGCGCACCCAAATCCCGCCTGCATGGACGCAAGATAATGAATTTTTGGTGCGCGATAAATACCCTCTCGCACCGCATAAAAGATGCGATGTGCGGCTTTAGAATTTACCCGCTAAAGGGGATCGTGCCGCTTCTTCCCCACACTAAAAGCCGCAGGATGGGCTTTGATGCCGAAATTTTAATCCTAGCCGTGCGGGCGGGGCTAGAGATAAAATGGCTCGATCTGGCGGTGCGCTACGAAGCGGGCGGGGTGAGCCACTTCGCGCCGTTTCGAGATAATTTCGGAATTTCGCTGATGCACGCTAGGCTATTTTGCGGACTTCCGCTTTGGCTTGCAAAAAGGGCGCTAAAGCGCGCTTGCGATAAATTTAAAAAGTGCGGCTTGCGGGATGAGCAGAGCGCAGACGAAATTTTGCAAGGGATAGCGGGGCAAAACCTTTGCAGCGGCGCGCGGCGCGATAGTTGCAAAGGTGCGAAAGAGGAGATGGACGGCGGCGCAAACGAAAAAGCTGGTACCGAAAAATGCGGCGACAAAGCCGCAGCGCAAAGTTCGCTCGTAAATGCCTCGTCGCAACATGCCGCCGCAAAGGACGGGCGCGATGGCTAAACACTGGAGCGAAAACAACGAAAAGGCGAGCGCAGCGCTTTTAAATTTAGCCCGCTTCATCACGCTTCACACGCCTGATTTTTGCATGCGAGGCACCGCACTTTGCATCTCGGCGATCTATTTTGCACTGCTTAAAAACGAACGGCGCGCGATCAGGGAGTTTTTGCGGCGCGCGCTTGATCGCGAGCCCAAGGCCCGCGAAATTTACGCGAATTTTTATAAATTTTCCCTCAGCCTGTGCGAAAAAATCGCGGTTTGGAACGCCAAGATCGCGCTGGATCAAATTCGCGTGCAAAGCGGTATGAAGGAGCTTTTGAGCGACGGAACGGGCAGAATTTTAATCACTTCGCACTTCGGCAACACCGAGATCGCGCGCGCCCTTTCGGCAAGCACGGCGGGGATAAAAATCAACGTGCTGATCTTTCGCAAACACAGCGAAAATTTTATGAAATTTATCGAAAAAATGGGCGGCGGCGTGAAAATTCTATATGTCGGCGAGCTTGGTATCGGCGAGATGCTGCAAATCAAAGAACTGCTGCAAAACGGCGAGCACATCGCGGTAATGGGCGATCGCATGCCGGTGGGCTCGGATAAATTTCAAAGCGAGGATTTTTTAGGGCGCAGCGCGAACTTCCCGATCGGCGGCTATCTGCTCGCCAAAATTTTGGACGCGCCGCTATTTAGCCTATGGTGCTACGAGGGGCGCAGCGGCCACGAGCTGCGGCTGCAGCCGCTACCTGCGCCGCTAAAAAGCCGCGATAAGGCGCGATCGGTCGCGCCGCCGCTTAAATGCTACGTACACCAGCTCGAGCTTTATGTCAAAGAATTTCCTTCTCAATGGTATAATTTCTTTGATTTTTGGGCACAAGGAAAAGACGCGAACGATGTGGAGCGCGACGGCGCGCAAAATTTCGGCGAGACGGGTTCAAACGCTGCGTCAAATTTAAATGGCGCAGCGGATTTAAATGACACGGCAAGTTCGAATGCTGCGTCAAATTTAAAAATTACGGCGGACTCGGATACCGCGCTAAATTTAGATAATTCAAATTTGAGCGCTGCAAAATCCGCCTCGCAAGACGAAAAATTTCATAGCGGAGAGAAAAATGAGAGAGTATAAATTTCGCGCCAGATTTTACGACGCCGATCCGATGGGCGTGATGTGGCACGGCAACTACGTAAAGCTCTGCGAGGACGCTAGATGCGAGTTTTGGCGCGACGCGGGCTACACATATATGCAGATGAGAGATGATGGATTTATATATCCCATTATCAAAATGGAGTTTAAATTTATCGCGCCGATACTTTTTGACGACGAGGTTACGGTGAGCATCGAGCTGCTCGAGTGCGACACGATTATAAAATTTTCCTACCGCATCAAAAGCCTATCAGGCGCGCTATTAGCCAAAGCTACTACGTCGCAAGCCGCAGTAGAGCTTGATTCCAAAAGGACGCTGTATGAGATACCGCCTCAGTTAAGGGCATGCGCGGATAAAATTTTAGCAAAGAAAAATCCCGCGGATAAAATTCCAGCGGCGGATAAAATTCCAGCGGCAGATAAAATTCCAGCGGCAGATAAAATTTCATCGGCAAGCAAAGCTGTGCCCGAGCAAAACCGCCATAAAAACGCCGCGGCGAATGAAATTTTGTCTAGTGATAGCGAGCAGTGAAATTTTAGCGAGCATAAAATTTAAAGGACTACGATGAAAATTTTAGCTTTATTTTTAGCGATTTTAGGGCTTGCGGGCGCGCTTGAAGTGAGCGATCTGGCACTTAAGACCGACAATATCGGCGGCAAATTTAGCGAAACGCTCAGTATCGAGGGCTTTGCCGAGCCCGTGCGAAGCAGCGGCGAGTTTAAAATCAAAGGCGGCGAGCTGTTTTGGACGACGCTAGAGCCGGTGCGAAGCGAGCTAAAAATCGGCGCGGACGGCGTTTTTGAGCGTAGCGGCGAAGCGTGGGTCAAAAGCGCGGACTCGCTTTTTGATAAGGACACCTTTTTGGCGATCTCGCGCCTGGACATAGCGCGACTTAGCAAAAATTTCTCGATCGCGCTAAGCGGCAGCAAAGATGCGTGGCGCGCCGAACTAAGCCCTAAGGGGATGCTGCAAAATATCTTTAAAAATATCGTGATCGAGGGCGGCGCCTACGTCAGGGTGCTGCGGATCAGCAGCGCTAACGGCGACGTGAGCGAAAACGTATTTTCGGGCGTCGTGAGCTTAGATGAGTAAGAGCGCGATCCTAACGGTATTCGGCGCGGTTTTTATCGCGCTTTGCGCCTATATAGCGTTAAATTTAAACCGCGTAAATTCCGATTTTTACGAGCTAAGCGGCATCGAAATTTCGGGCGAGCAGAAACAGAGCGTCGAGGATTTCAACCGCGAGATCGCGCGACAAATCATCGTCGCAAGCGCGGAGAAAGCGAGCTTTGACGCATTCATTGCGTATATGCAAAAAAGCGGGCTTTTTGAGAGCATAATTTACGAGGTCAAAGACGCGAGCGTGTATCAGAGCGAGCTTGCGCGCTTTGCGCCCGCGATGCTCGATGATGCGAGCGTGGAGCTTTTAAAAAGCGATCCGCAGGCCTTTTTTGAGCGTAGCGCGCGTGAGCTTTACTCAAAATTTCGCCCGCTTAGCCTCTCGCAGGATTTTTTCTCGCTCAGCCTTCACTCGCGCCTCGGCACTCACGGCGCGATCAGACTCGATCCTGCACAAAACCGCTTTATTACGATCATTGACGGCGCGCCGCACTACCTCGCTACGGCTAGACTCACTCTGAAAGCAAACGACGACGCGCTTAGCGCTCTTGTGCGCGAGGCGCAAAAAAGCGAAATTTTAATCTCCGGCACCGCCCTTTTTAGCGCTTTGGGCAAAAGTGCGGGCGTGCGTGAAAGCTCCGTCGCGGGCGCCGTATCGCTTAGCCTGTGCGCGGCGCTGCTGCTGGCGGCATTTTCGCGCGCACGGATCTTCTGTTTGCTGCTGCCCGCATTTTTCGGGCTTGCCTGCGGCGTAGCGGCTACGATGGCGATCCGCGGCTCGATCCACATCCTAAGCGCCGTGGTTTCGACGAGCCTAATCGGGCTGATGCTGGATTACGCGGTGCACTGGCTCGGCGCAAACATCTCGCGCCGTATCGAAGCTCGCTCGATAAAAAGCATGCGAAACATCCTGCTTCTAGGGTTTTTCATCACCGCGGGAGGCTACTTCGTATTTTTATTCAGCCCGTTTTTTCTGCTCAAAGAGATCGCGATCTTTGCCATAGTCGCGCTTGCGGGGGCATTTTGCTTTAGCTACTTCGCCCTGCCGCTGCTTCTTGAAGGAGCGGAATTTTGCCCCGCCCCGCTCTTTGCAAAAGCTCTTGAACTCTACGCGAAGGCTCTTTGCAAGATAAACCTAAGCCTAAAAGCGCTCGCCATCGTTTGCGCGGCACTGCTTGCGTTTTTGTATTTTAAAATGGAGCTTAAGGACGATGTCAGCGAATACGCGAGCCTGGATAAAAACCTGATCGCGATGAGCGCAAAGCTCGCAAGCATCGGAGGCTCCAGCTTCGATCTGATCGTGGGCAACGATGCAAGCGCGGTAGCCAAAGAGGTCGTGGCGCGCGGTCTTGCGGACTCATACACCGGCGCGCCGATTTTGGATCCCGCTACGCAGAGCTTTATCAAGCAGGCCTTTGCAAACTACGATAGAAGCGCGTTTTTGCGTCTCGGGCTTAGCCGCGAGCTCGTGGACGCAAACTTTGCTAAGATCGCAGATGCGCCTATTTTAAGCTACGAGCAGGCGAGAAGCTCCGTTCTTTTTGCCGCGATGCCGAGCATCGATCCGCACATCGCTTTTTTGCGCGGCGTGCGCGATAAAGCAGCCGTAAGCGAGCTTGCCGCGCAGATGGGCGCGCTGCATCTAAACATGCGAAGCGCCATAAGCGAGGCGTTTTCGCAGATCAAAATCAACGCCTTGTATCTAAAATGCGCCGCATACGCGCTCGCGCTCGCACTGCTGTGGGCGTTTTTCGGCGCGCGGACGGCGTGGCTGATCGTCATCTGCGTTTTTGCGACAAATTTAGCCGTGCTTGCCCTACTTAGCGCATTCGGCGTGAGCGTGAATATTTTTGCGATCTTTGCACTGATCCTATCAGGAGCCGTGGGGATAGACTATATGATCTTTGCAAACAATGATAAAATGGCGCTTAGCGATAAAATTTTTGGCATCACGCTCGCGTCTTTAACCAGCATAATCTCTTTTTTTACGCTCGCTTTTAGCTCCACTAAAGCCGTGGCGCTGTTTGGGCTCTGCGTCAGCCTAAATATCGCGCTAGCGGCGATCTTGGCGCAAGTTTTGGCGGCGAGCAAGAAAAACTAATCAAGGGAGCCAGGGTCGGAAGAAACTAAATAGGCGCTCTTTGCCCGCTTGCAGATAAAATTTATAAAAGAGCGCGCCGTAAATTTACGCAGCCGCAGCGGATGAAATTTAATCTAACTCGCCGCGAGATAAAATTTAGCCTGGCGTGGCGCAAGATAAAATTTAACCGACTAGCGCGAAATAAAATTTTAGATAAAATTTTGACCGAGTAGGTTGAGAACTTAAATTTAAAGAGCAAGATTGCAAGATGAAATTTTAAAAGCCTTTTGGCTGCAGCGCCTCGCGGCGCGCTATTAAGCTATTAAATTTGAACCCGCGCGCCCTACTCGCTGCTTTTGCCCGCTTTTATCATCTTTATAAATTCCTTTGCGAGCTTGGAGGGTTTTTTATACACGACCGAAAACGACACGTCCAAAAGCGACTCATCCGCGACGTCAAAGAGCGTGATGTAGTCCTTTTGCGTCTCAAAAATATACCGCGCGAAGCTGAAACTCACGCAAAGCCCCGCCGCGACCATCGCGTTAGCCACGTACAGATAGGAGGTGTCGCAGAAAATTTGAGGCGTAAAGCCCGCGTTTTCAAAGATCTTTTTAAAGTTCGATTCGCTTTTTAAAATTTTACTGCTGATTGCAAATTTATCGGATTTGAACTCGCTAAGTGCGATTTTAGGGTATTTCTCGGTAGAATTTATACTCGCTCGCGAAACGGCCGGATGAGAGGAGCAGACGCTTAGAAGCAGCCTGCGCTTTTTTATAAACTCACACTCAAGCCCCTCCGCAGAAAGCTTGCCGAAGTGCGCGGCATAGACGATATCAAGCTCGCCGCTTTTTAGCATCTCGATGAGCGCGGGTTCGGAGTGAGCGTGCACGACCCTGATGTCGGCTTTGGAAAACCTACTGTAAAACATCGCGATGATCTTTTCGATAAATTTAAAGCTGGTCGAGGTTGCGCCGATTACGAGCTTGCCCGTCTTGATCGACGAAAGCCCGCGGATTTCGTTATTTAGCTCCTTATTGAGCCTAAGCATATTTTTCGCTCTGGCGATGTAAATTTCGCCCGCGTATGTAAGCTCAAGGCCGTTTTTTCTATCGAAAATTTCGATCCCGAGCTCCTTTTCTAAAAGCATAATGCTCTTTGAAAGCGACGGCTGCGCTATTCCAAGTTCGTTCGCCGCTTTTGTAAAGCTTTTAAGCTCCGAAATTTTTACCGCAAATTCCATATGTCGCAGGCTCATTTTTTGCCCCTTCGGTTGAAATTTTATAGCCTTTAGCTATTAAATTATATACTAAATAACATTTGACTTACATAAAGATTTAATATAAAATTACGACATTAATCTTTAAGATTAAAAAATCTCTAAGTAAAGGGGAAAATATGCAGAGACGCGACATACTGAAAATGGGTATGGTAGGAGCCGGTGCACTCGCACTTAGCGCGGTAAATGCACAAGCAAGTGCTGTGGACGCAAAGGACGTCAAATTTGACGAGGAGTGGGATGTAATCATCATCGGTAGCGGCTTTGCGGGGCTTGCGGCGGGCTTAAAAGCAGCCGAGAAAGGCAACAAAGTCTTGATTCTAGAAAAGATGGGTCGTATCGGCGGAAACTCCGTCATCAACGGCGGCGGTATGAGCGTACCGATGAACCCGGTGCAGGAAAAAACGGGCGTTAAAGACAGCAAAGAGCTATTTATGAACGACTGCCTAAAGGCGGGCCTTGGCATCAACCACCCTGAGCTTTTAAGCACGCTAGCAGACCGCGGCTTGGACGCGTTTAAATTCCTCGTCGATAGCGGCGTGCAGTTTAAAATGGATCACTGCGCGCACTTCGGCGGACACAGCGTCGCGCGCTCGATGTTAACTACAAACGATAGCGGCTCTGGCTACATCCAGCCGATGCTTGAAAAATTTGAAGCGCTAAAAGATAAGGGCTGCGAGCTTCGCCGCCGCGCGAAATTTGACGATTTCGTAATGGACGGTGATCGCGTAGCGGGTGTCGTAATCCGCGAGGAGTATAAATTTGATCCGAATCTTTATAGCGACGATCTTGAAAACACGAGCGGCACGAAAAAAACGCTAAAGGCAAACAAGGGCGTAGTGCTCGCAGCGGGCGGATTTTGCCGAGATAAAATTTTCCGCAAGCTTCAAGACCCGCGCATCCCTGATGACGTCGATAGCACAAATCACGCGGGAGCTACCGCGGGCGTGCTACTAAAAGCCTTTGAGATCGGCGCGTATCCGGTGCAGGTCGATTGGATCCAGTTCGGTCCGTGGGCGAGCCCAGATGAGAAGGGCTTCGGTACCGCTCCTATCCTAACTCAGCAAGGTACCTTTAAATACGGTATCGCCGTGGACGTTCGCAACGGCAAGCGCTTTATGAACGAGCTTGCAGACCGCAAGACCCGCGCGGACGCGGAGTTTAAAATTTTACGCGAGGATCCGAAAGCCTATCCGATAACCTTCGCCGATACCAAAATGGCGTTTAAAGACCTAAGTGAAGAGGTTATTTCCAAGGGCATGGCAAGCGGCAAGCTAGTAGGCGAATGCGCTACGCTCGACGATATCGCCAAAAAATACGGCGTACCTGCAGATGCCTTAAAAGAGAGCGTCAAAAAATACAACGAAGGCGTTAAAGCTAAAAAAGATGAGTTCGGCAAGCAAGAAAGCGCGCTTAGCGAGATCAACGAAGTAGGACCTTTCTACGTCATCCGCCTCTCGCCGAAGCCTCACCACACGATGGGCGGTCTAAAGATCAACACCAAAGCCGAGGTCTTATCATCTAAAACCAATAAGCCGATCCCAGGCCTTTGGGCTGCAGGCGAGATCACCGGCGGAACTCACGGCGCGAGCCGCTTAGGCACCGTAGCGATCACAGACTGCATAGTTTTCGGAATGATCGCGGGCGAGCAGATCGCCTAATTTAGTCGGAGCGTAGGCTCTCTTAAGCCTTGCCGGGTTAGCGAAAGCGGACCCGCAAGGCAGTTTTCTAAAAGGTTGCAAATGAAAAATTTCAGTTTTACGGCATTAATTTTGTGCTGTATCATCGCGACTTTGTTCGGCGCGCCGAGCGCTAATGACGCCAACGCCACGAACATAGTCGTTTCAGATGAGCTTCGGGCAAAATACAAAATCAAACCTCATCACGAGCATTTGTCGTTCGACTGCGTCGATTGCCACGTAAATCAAGGAAGCGATCCGTCTAAATTTAAAAGCATCGGCGACAAGGGCTGTATCAGCTGTCACGGCGACAAAAAGCAGCTTGCTTTGAGGCTTAAATTTATGGATGCGCTCAAGGCTAATCCGCATAACTCCGTCCACGACGGTCCTACGCTATACTGCGACGAATGCCACAACGAGCACAAGGCATCTACGAATATGTGTACCGAATGCCACGAGCACGAAGTGCCGCAATGGATGGGGGTGACACCATGAGAATTTCTAAAAAATTACTAGCGCTTATCATCTTAATAAGCGGTATTATAGGGTTTTTCGTCGTCGTGCCGGTGCATTACGCGCTTGAGAAAACAAGCACCGATAAATTTTGCGACGTCTGCCACGAGATGGATCCGATGGTGATCGCCTATCAAGACGACGTCCACTCGGGCAAGGGCAAAACGGGCGTCAAAGCCAAATGCGTCGACTGCCACCTGCCGCACGACAATATCGTAAAATACGTCTATCAAAAGGCCAAAAACGGCGTGTTAGAGGGCTACTCGCACTTCTTTGACGAGCCTGAAAAATACGACTGGAATAAAAGGCGCGAAAACCGTGAGCACTATGTGTTTGACAACGGCTGCACAAGCTGCCACGCCACCGTGATCGACAGCAAGATCACCTCCGAGCAGGCGCAGCGCATGCACGCGCACTATAAAAAGCTCTTGGGAACAGATAAGGAGCTTAAATGCGCGAGCTGCCACGTAAGCGCAGGGCATGGCATCGGGCTTCGCAACTACCTGGAGTACTGGCGACCGACGTATAAAATTTACGAAAAGAAGATGATGCAGGAAAAGATCAAGGCAAAGAAGGAATTTTTCGGCGACGAATACAAACCGAGCGCCGAAGAGCAGGCCTTTATGGACGCTTCTAGCGCGAAGAAATAACGCCGCTTGAAATCCTAGAATTTCTAAATTTTAAAATTCCGCCGAGGTTTAGCTGAGACCTTGACGGGATTTTTGAAATTTTGACGAAATTTTTGTGAAGTGTTTATTAAATTTATCGGTTTTTAGATTTAAAATTTACCCGAATTCTCGATTTAAAATTTCATCTATCAGACTATATTAAACCAACCGCTCGCAACTTAAGTTTATGTGCCTCTTACTCGCCAGCTCGTAAACGAAAAGTATCCACAAAAACCCTTACAATTTGCATCTATATGAGCCTTGCTATAGTGCGAACTTAAAAAATTTCATACTCACGATACATTCATGAGAGCATAAGGCTAGCATAAATTATCGAGAGTATAATCGAATTAAAATTTTAGGAGGAAGCGATGGCGTTTGTAGCGGAATATATTTCAAAAGAGGACTTGGAGAAATATGATATTATAAACATTATAAATACATGCTGCCGCAAGTATAATGAAGAAGAATACTCGGATTATTTAATTGATCAACTCTACTGGGTGATTGATAGGCAAAGAGACGTTTGGCTAATATCTGTCGTTAATTTACATTTGCCAGATCATAGAGACGGATGGAGCGGAGAACGGATCTGGGTTTTACACTATGATGATCAAGATATTGAGCTTGATTTAAGAGATATAAACAATAAAAATACTAGCACAAAAATTACGGACAACCCTTTTAAAATCTTATATGAATTAAAGTCTATAAAAACCCATACTTATGGTATATCAAGGGATGAGATAGTTAAAATTTTAAAAGACGCATTAGAAGAGTATAGGGGCGGTGCAAGTTTAAATAAATTTGTCCCGAAAGAAAATATTCAAGTAACTTTCGTATCAAAAGATTTAAAACGCTAGAAAGGTATATTTCTTGTAATTGTAAGGAAATTTTTAAAATTTTTATAAATTTAAAATTCCTATAAAGCGCGCAGAACAAAATCCTCGTCAAAATTTCAACGCCCAAGCTTTATTTAAATTTCGGTACGTCAAGCTCTGCGGCGAAATTTTAGAGATAAATTTTACCTCCGTTTCATTTAAAATTTAAGAGCATGTTTAAATTTAAGGAGCTAGGATGAAACATTTATCAAGCGCGAGCCCGCTTGATAATGCATGATGGGAAAGAATAAATTTTTCGGGTTTAACGCTCTTTTTGCGTCATATACGAGGCAAAATAATACGGATGAGAAAGAGCGGAAATACTCCACTCTTTAAAGCTTTAGTTGCCGCTTAGATCAAATTTATACGCAGCCTGCAACCATATCTCGTTCTCGTCGAACTTTCTATTTACGCCGCTAGCGTAGTGGTCGCTTCTTTCAAGCGCAGTGTAGGTTACGCCCAAGCTTAGCCCCTTAATGGCCTTAGGAGCGTAGTTTGCCGTTACCGCCCAGCCCTCTACGTCCATGCTGGTGCCGATCCTTTGACCCGCAGCCCCACTAGCATTGATATTATTCGTGCCGCCTACTCTGTCTTGATCACCTTTTACGTAGTGTAGTGCGGTTTTGAAGCCATCTAGGCCAATAGCGCCGAAGTTGTAATCAAGCACGACCTTATGCGTATCCATACCCGCATATCCTGTAAAGACAAACGGACCTCTAATAGGCAGAGCGGTGTATGATCCAGGGCCGTTACCGACGCCCAAAATAACGGCATCGTCGTCGCTAACGGTCGTATAGGCATACGATAGACCGAATCCGAAAAACTCACTAACCGAGACTCTTGCGCCAAACATATCGCCGTCAAGCCTTCTTGGCTCCAGCCCTCCGTCCACGCGCGAGCCTTTGTAGTTAAGATCAAATCCTAGCTTTAAAACCTCACCTACCGGCACTTTTACGTTCACCTCGGCAAGATACAGGCTAACGTCGCCGTCTTTTAATGCGTTAGCGGGTTTTACGTCCGTTACCGCTGCGTAAGCGCCGGTCAAAGTAGTATAAGGCAAGGATTTATTTTGAACGTATGCGGAGAAGATATTTTCAAATTTTACGGCGACCGGACCCGTCATATTACCCAGAATCACCCTATCTTTAAATAAAGGAGCCTTTCCTTCGCCAGCCGGAGCGCCCATAGCGGTTTTGCTCCTGCCTTGGAATTTATAAAACCATCCGCCCCACAATGTAGTATCGGGGATATCTTTATTGGATATCGCTACGCCCTCGAAAGCCTCTTTAAACGCCCTCGTATAGTTGCCCGCAACGAGCGGAGTTACGACATATTGTCTACCCGCCTTTATATCGGTATTGCCTATGCCGTATCCCAGGTATAATTCAGATAATACCGCACCTTTAGTATACCACTCCTTATCGTAGGCGGTCTTATTGCTTGAGCCTACGTGATACGGCATCAACCAGCCTTGCCCGGTAAGCCCTATTCTAAAGCCGTAAAGAGGATCGGTGACATATCCGAGCTCAAGACCCACGCCGAATGCCTCGTAGTCGTTGTCGCCCGTAGCGGCTTCGCCTCTATTATCTACGGTTTTATTGGCGTAAGTGGTCTTTACCGTTCCGCCAAACTTACCGTTAGTGATCGCCTCGGCTACGCTATCCGCCGCGCTTAGCGAGGATACCGCACATGCGCAAACCGCCGCAGCCAAACTTAGTTTGATGAGTTTCATTCGAAATCTCCTTTCATTAAAATAGAATTTAAATCGAAATTTTAATCTTGTATCAATATTTTCGAAATGAATTATATCATATTTATACCTCTAATCTAAAATTTCGACATTACTAAGCCTATAATCGTAATTATGACACTCACCCAAATAGAAGCATTTACTACAAACCAAAGTATGCATTCGACATAGTGATATATTATTTTTGCCCTATTTGAGATTTTATATTCCTCGTAAGGCTACTTAATATTCGGCTTATCGGCAAGCGCCTCTCTTAAAAGCACCGAAAAGAAATATCCGCTCTAAATGCTTCTCGGAACAAGCCTGCAGGGTCCTTATACTCATCAACATAGTCAATACAAATAATCCCTTATCTATATTAAAAATTTTTAAGCCATATTCTTGCATCTCTTTCCTTACGTATTAAAAATTTTAGAGCTATGGTTTATCAGGCTCAAAGTCAAACTCTCTTTGTCGAAAGCAACATCTCCAAATTTATCAATAATCTCTTGATTTTGTCTGATCGATATGGTCATGCTGCCATTGTCTAATATATAATATCTTTCTATTTTAAAAAGCTTTAGAATTTGAAATATTAAAACAAAAGACATATTTATTAGCATAGCCGGTATATAGACTAAAGTATCAGCTATTTTTTCTGATATTTTCATATTAGGCTTATTACCAATTTTTTCGCCAAACCTAGGCATATATGAGTATGTAATTTTTGTTTTTTCATCAACTCCAAATTCTAAAATTTTACAATTACCGGCAAAGTCTACATAATCGCATTCAATTCTTTTATTAAAAATTCTAATTTGTAAGTTATTTGCCAGCATACCTCTTACCATTGCCAAATCTTTAAAAATTGAACCAAAAAATACACATATGCAAAGCGCTAGCTCGCTCTTTCTAAGGGCATTATTAAAAAGGCTTTCTATAGGAAAAATACATCTAATAGCGAAGATTGATGCCAATATTAAAAAGAAAATTCTTATAGCTAATTCGCTTTTTAACAAATAGTCATTTTTTATCACTATCGGCTCTTTATCGTAATCTCGCATAGAATTTCCCCATTTTTATAAAAAGATATTTTGGCGTATTCTACCGCCTTATTCTTATGGTGCATTTAAATTAGCACGTCAAAAATTCAAGCCCATTGCTAGGTAGAATTTTGAAATTTAACGTTACCGAGCTGCGTTAAATTTTAAAATTTAGAGCAGATAAAGCATGGGTTGTATGAAATTTTAAAATTCTAAATCCTAAATACAAGATAAATTCTATACCTCTAGCCTGCACGAAATTTTAAAATTTCAGGCTCACGGAGGTGGGATAAATTTTAAAATTTCAAAACCATGGAGACTAGATAAAATTCCAAGTCCGCGAAGGACGGATATAATTCTAAAATTTTATAATTTTAAATTCCGCCCTACTTCGTTTTCTTTACAGTATCTTTGCTAGTCGTTGCGTTGGCGTCGATATAGCCCATCTGGGCGAGCTTTTCGTAGATTTGCATTATCACTGGACCTGCCGCGCTTCCGCCTCCTCCGCCGTGTTCTACGAGCACGGTTACGGCGTATTGCGGCTTGTCGTACGGCCCGAAGCTAGTCATCCAAGCGTGCGAGCGGTGGAAGTAGTCCATATCGACCTCTTTCATTCGCTTTTT
This sequence comes from uncultured Campylobacter sp., assembly GCF_938002845.1. Taxonomy (GTDB): domain Bacteria; phylum Campylobacterota; class Campylobacteria; order Campylobacterales; family Campylobacteraceae; genus Campylobacter_B. The sequence continues at coordinate 62,857 of NZ_CALKZP010000058.1, read as the reverse complement.
GGCGGTCTGAGAGATGCCCACGACCTGTGCGGTACCGGTCTTGACCGCTAGAGGCACTACTGCGGTATGGATGAGCTTGTAGGCGGTGCCTCCGTCGGGGTTGTTGCCGACCTCATACATACCGCGCCGCACGAGCTATCGCACTTCAAGCACCGTGACTGCGCCAAAAGCATAGGCAGCGCGCTCGCGGTCTCGCTGATATTCCGACGATAAAATTTCATTATAAGTCTCGGTTGCGGCAAACAGCAAGTTCTCGCGCTCGCAAGAGACCGCAGCAGACGCCGAGGCGCTTAAAATTTTAGAGTGCGCTTACGGGCACGCGGGCGGTGCGAAGGAGTTTTTCGAGGGCATTATGTCAAAGAACGGCTCGCCCGCCTTTATGAATATTTTTGGCTTGCGCCCCAACCTCGACTCGCGAATAAAAGCGATCAAAACCTCAAAATTTTCAAAACGCCAAACCGAGCCGCCAAATAAAATTTTTACCGAAATCAAAGAGTGAAATTCCGCCGCTTTTAAATTTTAAAATTTAGAAAGCGCGGCGAAGCTTGCCCGCTGAAATTTCTCTTTAAATTTAAAACGCGGCTACATAGATTTATACAGCCTATGTAGCCGCGCGGAATTTAGATAGCGGATCGAAGCTCTAAATTTAGATAATCTATAGAGCCTTTGCGATCAGCTCGTTTACGTTTTTAATAAACTCGCTCGGATTTTCCAGCTCCTGCCCCTCGCTAAGGCGCGCCAGATCGTAGATTATCTCGGCTACTTGCGGCAGCATCAGCCTATCGGCCTGCAGCTTTTTGATGATCTCGTGATCCGCATTGATCTCCAAAATCGGCTTTACCGGCGGCAGATTGCGGCCTCCCATCTGCTTAAGCAGCTGCTGCGTCGCAAAATCGGGATCATTCTCGTCAAAAATAAGGCAGGAAAGCGAGCCGCTTAGACGCGATGAAATTTTAACATCCTTGACGCGTTCGCCTAAAATTTCTTTGATCTTTGCAGCGATCTCTTTGGCTTGCGGCGTCGCGGCATCGCCCTCCGAAGCCTCCTGCTTGATCGAAGTCGCGTTTTTAACCGGCGTTTTGTCAAACTCAAAAATGCCAGGCATCACAATCGTATCGATCTCATCGTCGCAAAGCAGCACCTCCGTGCCCTCGGCGTTAAATTTCTCTATCAGAGGCGAGCTTTTAAGCATCGCGGCGCTATTTCCCGCGATATAATAGATCTCTTTTTGCTCCGCGCCCATTTTTTCCTTATACTCACCAAGTGTGATAAGGCCGTCTCGCAGGTTTGATTTGAAAAGACAGAGCTTTAAAATTTCCTCTTTGTTTGCGCCGAAGCCGTAAAGTCCCTCTTTCAAAACCTTGCCGAATAATTCGTAAAATTTTATGTATTTTTCGCGATCGCTTTGCAAAAGCTTCTGCAGCTCGGATAGAATTTTTTTGACGCTCTGTTCGCGGACGTAGGCTAGAATTCGATTTTCTTGCAAAATTTCGCGACTTACGTTTAGCGGCAGATCCTCGACGTCCATTATGCCGCGCACGAAACGCAGGTAGCTAGGCAGCAGCTCTTTGGCGTCGTCGGTGATGAAAACGCGCTTGACGTAGAGCTTCACGCCGCTTTGATAATCGACGCGGTATAGATCGAAGGGCTCGCTGCTCGGCACGTAAAAAAGCGTCGTGTATTCGTGCGTGCCCTCGGCCTTGGTGTGGATGTAAAACAGCGGATCGCCGCTATCGTGGCTGATCTGCTTGTAAAATTCATTATAATCGCTCGGCTTTAGGCTACTTTTTGGCAGCTGCCAAAGCGCGCTCGCGCGGTTGATCTGGACGTTTTTAACCTCGCTATGCCCCTGCTCGCCCTCTTTTTGCGCGGGTACGTATTCTTCTTTATCCATAAAGATCGGATAGGGAATGTGGTTGGAGTATTTTTTGATGATGCCTTCGAGCCTATATTCGTCCAAAAACTCCTCATCTTTCATATGCAGGATTATCGTCGTGCCGAAGTCCTCTTTCTCCGCCTTTTCGACCATGTAGTTGCTGGCATCGCTGCTCCATTTAAAGGCGTCCTGCGAGAGCGGCTTGCGGCTGATTACCTCGATACGATCTGCAACCATAAACGCCGAATAAAACCCGACGCCGAACTGCCCGATGAGGTTGCTGTCCTTCGCCGCATCGCCGCTAAGGCTCGCCATAAAGCCCTTCGTGCCGCTGCGTGCGATAGTGCCGAGATTGCTCTCGAGCTCGGCCTCGTCCATGCCGATGCCGTTGTCGCCGATGCTTAGCGTTTTGGCCTCTTTGTCGATCTTTATATCGATGCGCGGCACATACGAAAGCGCCTTGTAATCGTCGTTCGTAAGGCTTAGATAGTTTAATTTATCCAGTGCGTCGCTTGCGTTTGAGATGAGCTCGCGCAGGAAAATCTCCTTGTTCGAATAAAGCGAATGGATCATCAAATTTAGCAGATCATTCACTTCGGTCTTAAATTTTTTCTTTGCCATTATGCGGTCCTTTTTGAAAATTTTGGCAGATTATATCATGGAGTGCTAATCTTGTCAAGAGTAGAATAAATAAACTTGATATGAATACTATCAAGTTTTGGAAATTTATGCACGTCCAAAGTGTATAAAATCTAAACCCGACTGCGGATTATACAGCGAGAACCGACCGATCATCATCGTATGTATAGTCGCGGTCTTTATAGCGATAAAAGCATCTTCTCGCACGGAAATTTTAAATGAAACCCGAATTCCCATCAATCAAGCAAACGAAGCCGCAGACAAAAATCCTAAAGAAATTTCTATTCGCACCAAAGACGGCACTTTAAAAATGAAAAACCCCGTAAGATTTCGCGAAGATTGCGACGGCGGAGACGGCGATGCCTGCGCCGTACTTTCGAGCCTGATGCTATTAAATGGCGAAATTTCGCAAGATGGCGCCAAAGATCTGCTTAAAAAAGGCTGCTACGAGCTTAACGGCGGCGAAAGCTGCACGAGACTCGCAGGCTACGAGGATAGAGATTCGCAAGAGGGCAGAAAACTGTATAAAAAAGCATGCAAGCTCGGTAACGGCGAGGGCTGCTTTATGTTCGGTTACGTCGCGTATTTTGACGACGATGACAAAGAAGCGGGTACGCGATACTTTGAGCGATCGTGTGAGTTACGATTTGCGGAGGCGTGCTATTTTTTAGTGGGAATTTATTCAAATGATCCGGCGAAATCGCAAAGATATCAGGCTCTATTTGAAAAATATCAACAAGAAAACGACGATGCGATAATCAGCTTTAGGCGCAGATAATTTTACGGCTCAATGCACTTTTGCGCACTTTGTTTGCGCGCTTAAATTTGCGCAAATCAAAAAAAACGTCCGTCACCTGCAAGCATGCAAATTTAAAATTTTTACTCAAACCGAAGCGCCGCGTAAAATTTACGCAAACGCAAAAGTCAAATTTAATCAGTTTAATAAATTTAAAACCGACCTCGCGAAGAGATCGTCTCAAATTTACGCAAGCGCGCCTGCGCCCTTTTAAATTTTACTCATCACGTCGTCGATTATCACTTGCGCGCCGTTTCGATCCGCAAGTTCAAGCAGCCCTTTGCTCGCTCGTGCCACGTCGAAGCTCTCAATCAAGCCCAAGATCCGCTCGCCGCTTGCGTCCTGCTGACGCACGATTTCGCAAAGTCCGCGCTCTTTAAGAAATTTCGCGTTATAAAACTGATGATCCGCCGCCGCGAATGGAAACGGTACGAATATCGTGGGCAGGCCATTTGCGCAGAGCTCCCACAGCGTACTAGCGCCGCTGCGCCCGACGCAAAGATCGGCGCTCGCGATGAGCTCGTGCATATTTTTGCAAAAGCCCACGAGCTGTACATCCAGACCCTGCTGTGCGTAGATCTGCGAGATGCGCTCAAACTCGCGCTCGCCGCACTGATGGATAACGCCGTAGCCGAGGCCCAAAAGCTTAGGCGCAAGCTCCACGGCAAGCGAGTTGATAAAGCTTGCTCCCTGCGAGCCGCCCAAAAAGATGACCGTATTAAGCGTCGTGCGCGGCCGCGCCGTCTCGAAAAAAATATCCGCGATCGGATAAGCAAACGCGGGCTTTTCATAGGAGCTGTAAAACGCGCGCGCAAAGGGCCTTAGCAGGCGGTTGAGCCTCCCGCAAACGGCGTTTTGCTCGTGGATAAAAAACGGTACGCGAGAAAGGATCGCCGCTATGGATGCGGGCGCAGAGCTGTATCCGCCCACGCTGATGAGCGCACGCACGCCGTTTTGCTTTAAAATTTTACGCGCCGCAAGCGAGAGGCGCAGGATATTTAGCAGCGAGGCTAGCTTGGCAAAGCCCTTTTTATCGACGACGCCCGAGCTTTGCAGAAAATAGGTGCGCACAAAAAGCTTGTTGCCCTCAAACCACGCGCGATCCTGCCCGCGATTTGAGCCGATGAAGATCGCTCTGATGCCCTGCTTCGCAAGATGGGCGGCTAAATTTTTAGCGATTATCAGATGCCCGCCGGTGCCGCCGCCGCTGATTGCTATAACCATACTTTTCCTTTAAATTTATAAAATTTCGCGCTTAAATTTGGGCCTCGGCGCGCTTCGGCGTAGAATTTTAAGCGCAAATTCGGCTCTAAATTTACGCCTAAATTTAAATCGCACTCGCTCCAAAGCCCGCAAAAGCCTTAAAATTTAGCTCTTTTCGACGCCATCAAAACGAGCCCCACCGCAAACGACGCCGCAAGCAGGTGGCTGCCGCCGTAGCTCAGAAACGGCACGGCGATACCCTTAACCGGCGAGATCGACGTGATGCCGTAGGAGTTGATAATGAACGAAAAGAAAAACATAAAGCCGATACCCAGGCAAAAGAGGAAATTTACGTTACTCGGCGACTTACTCGCGGTCTGAAAGATGCGAAAGAGCATCGCATAAAATAGCGCCACGATGAGCAAAATCCCGATAAATCCCCACTCCTCGGCAATGCCTGCGAGCACAAAGTCGGTATGCACCTCGCTCAGATAGCCGAGCTTAAAGCTTCCCAGCCCAAGTCCCTGCCCGAAAAACTCGCCGTTGTTTATCGCATTTAGCGAGTGTCCGACCTGATACGGCGCGCTAGCGTCCTCTATACGCAGCCCGGCGGCAGTCTCCGGCGACATAAACGACAGCACGAAATCCTGCACGCCGCCCCACCACGAGCGCACGCGATCGACCCTGTGCGCGCTCGTGACGATAAAAACATAAGCAAGCCCCAAAATCCCCATAAAGCTAAAGCCGATGAGCTTGAAGCTAGTGCCCGCGAAAAGCGACATAAAAATCATCGTAAGCCCCAGCACCGCGACCTGCCCCAGATCGTTTTGCACGATAGCGACCAGGATCACCACAAAGCCGAAAAGCGCTACGTATGGAAGCAGCGTCGCGATCTCGCGCCCGATGCTTTTTTTGGAGTGATCGAGCTTGCGCGAGAAGCTCCACGCCAAAAAGTAGATGAAGCCCACCTTGAAAAATTCCACCGGCGCGAGGTTAAAAAACGGCAGCCTGATCCAGCGCGCCGCACCGTTTACGTCGGCGACCAAGGATTTGGGCAAAAAGCCCATCGCAAGCATCAAAATCCCCATAATCGCAAAAAGCGACATGCACACCGGCGTTAGGCATTTATCGGGATCGGCGCGCGAGACGATCCACATCACCGCGATGCACGCGATCCCTACCGCGCACTGACGATAAAAAAAATGCAGCGGCGTAGCACCCAGCAGAAGCACCGTATATGAGCTCAACGACAGCGAAAATATCATGCCGATCGTAATGAGCGCGCAGGTGAAGTAATATAGCCATTTATCGGTTCTCAATCGTCTCTCCGTTTTAAAATTTTATCCGCATTTACGTGCGCCGTGCACGCTTTGTCTGCTGCGCAAGGCTCAAACCTCGCATCGCGCCCGTGCCGCACGGTGCCGATCGTGGCACCGTCTTTTGGTGTACGGCACGACCACGTATTGTCTTTTGGCACGCAGCACGATCGTGCGTCTTTGACGCGCGGCGCGAATTTTATTCTCACACATAGGCGGCTTTATGGCGCACGCTACGGGATAGCACGCCACAACAAGTATAATCTTGCGTTATCCCGCAAACGTGCATTGCACACATTCTATTTGTTCTAGCGCGCCGCGACGACTTTCGACACACGCTGCGGATAGAGCGCCGCGAAGCGCAATCCACGCCGCTTTTTAAGCGTGCATTTTACTCTCGCGTATCGCACAGTCTTTTGACACGAGCTGCAGCACCGTAGAGCGGGACCTCGCACTATTTTTTAATACACAGACGGGTGCATTCTACTCTGGCAGGCATATCGCGGCGACTTTCGGCACGCGATAACAAGGTCGCAAACTGCGACCATGCAAAATCGCACACGAGTAGCGCGCGGTAGCTGCAAAATTTTAAGCCGCAACATCATCACAAACACGCTCGCGTGCCGATCAATTTTTAGTGCGCGGGCGATGTAAAACGCGCCGCATCTTACAATACAGCCGCACTGCAAAATATGACTTCGCTGCAAAGTACGTTTATACCGCAAATGCAACTGCACTACGAAACATGCCGGCACAAAACACCACGCACCAAACAGCTTTGTCGTGCCGTCCACGATCCATCGGTTTTTGGCGTGTGCCATGGGTGCTCGCACTGCAAATTAGCCGCTACGAACGACCGCAATACTTCGCTACCAGCCCTTCAGCGTGCGGCGAACTTTTCACTCATGTACTCGCTCGACGCAAGCTAGACCTCCGGTAGCTTCTCCCGCTCGCGCAACTTCGAATGCTTCATACCGGCAAGGCGCGATTTAAAATTCAGGTTCGCTGCGGTAAATTTAAAATTTCAAAATTCTAAAGCCCAAAAGGAGCGAAATTTTGAAATTTTAAATTCTGCCGACCTTTGTAAATTTATAAAATTTAAAATCGCAAAATTTTTAGCGCTCAATTTTTAAATTTTAAAGCCTGCCCTATTTATGCTTACTTGCGTTTTAAAATTCCGCAGTTCAAATTTAGCGCCAAGAGCACAGCGCACATTAACTTGCGCCTTATAAAATTTAGACAGCGCGCACGCCGTAAACGCAAGCTGCAAAACGCGCTGTTCATACCCACCGAGCACTACTTTTAAAACGCCTCCCGCGCTGCAAGAGGCTTCGATCGCATCCGCGCATCCCGTATAAACCGTCCGCCTTGTCATAGCCACAGAGGCACAAGCGCGAGCTGCGGAACGCGCAAATTTTAAAATTTAAAATCCGCTATGCAGATCAAAAAAATTTTAAAATTCCACCACTTCAAATCCAATAAATTTAAAAATTTTACCGACGCAGATCGATTAAATTTTAAAAATTCTGGCACCTATAAATCCAATAAATTTCAAAATTTCGCCGCTTAAATTTCATCGAAATTTTAAAGCTTACTTGATTATATCGCGCTGACCTTTAGCGTTGATCTCGCTTAAAACGCCCATCTGTTCGAGCTGCTCGATGATCGTCGCGGCGCGGTTATACCCGATACGCAAGCGGCGCTGCAGGTAGCTGATCGAGGTTTTCTCCTCCTCCAAGACTATCGCCTTCGCCTCGTCGTAAAGCTCGTCAAGCACGATATTTTGCGGATTGATTATACCGCCTTCTTGCTTGGCGCCCTCGTTCTCGATCAAAAATCGCTCGTCATAAACGACGCTTTCTTGCGCCTTTAAAAATTCCGCGATCTTATTGATCTCATTCTCGGTCGTAAACGGCGCGTGCAGGCGGATGAGCCCTGGCGCGGTAGGCGGCGTAAAGAGCATATCGCCACGCCCAAGCAAGCTGTCCGCGCCCATCTGATCCAAAATCACCTTGCTATCGACCTTTGAGCCCACGCGGAAGCTGATGCGGCTAGGCAAATTCGCCTTTATCAGCCCCGTGACGACGTCCACACTAGGGCGCTGCGTCGCTACGATGAGATGGATGCCGCTGGCGCGCGCCATCTGCGCCAGACGCGCGATGTAATGCTCTACGTCCTTGCCGCTCGTCATCATCAGATCCGCGAGTTCGTCGATGATAACGACGATGTAAGGCAAAATTTCGCCCCCCTCGCGCAGCATCTTTTCGTTGTAGTTGTCGATATTTTTCGTCCTGTTTTGCGCCATGAGCGAGTAGCGCTGCTCCATCTCTGAAACAAGATTGCTTAGCGCGATGATCGCCTGCTTAGGCTGCGTGATGACGGGCGTTAGCAGGTGCGGGATGTCGTTGTAGATACTAAACTCGAGCATCTTCGGATCGATCATTATAAGGCGCAGACTCTTGGGCGAGTTGCGATACAAAAGGCTAAGCAGCATGGCGTTGATACCCACGCTCTTGCCGCTTCCCGTGGTGCCTGCGATGAGAAGGTGCGGCAGTTTCTTAAGATCGGTAACGAAGGGCTGCCCCACGATGTCCTTGCCAAGCACGATCGTAAGCGGACTGGAGGCGCTTTTAAACACGTCACTTTCTAAAATTTCGCGCAGATAGATCGTATCAATATTTTGATTCGGAATCTCGATACCCACGACGTCTTTGCCCGGAACCGGCGCCTGAATACGGATGGTCTGCGCCCTAAGAGCCATCGCGAGATCGTCTTGCAGCGTTAGAATTTTACTTACTTTGATGTGCGCGGCGGGGCGAAACTCAAAGGTCGTAACGACCGGGCCCGAGTAGGTCCGCACCACGTCGCCGTCGATCTTAAATTTACGCAGCTTATCGAGCAGGTCGTAAATTTTACGATCGATCTCGCTCTCGTCGATATTGCTTTTCTTTTTCGGCGGCAAATTTAAAAAATCAAGCGGCGGCAGTTTAAAATCCTTGGGCTTAGCCACCCTGCCCTTATCGAGCTGATCCAAAAGCCTTTTGTTTTCGGCAACCTCGCTTAGGCGCTCGACCCTTTTTAGCCTACTCGGCTTCCCTTTTTGCGGCATTTTAAGCTCGCGTTCAGCGGAAGCCTGCAGACCCTGCGCGTCACCAAAATTCTGCTCATTTTCAGGCTCGCGAGTATCGTTTAAATTTTGAAAATTTTGCCCGCCTTCAAAACCGCGCTCGCTTGCGCCCTGCTCCGCAAAATTACCCTGTTTCGCCGAACCGTCCTCTGCGCTCAAAGAGTTATCCAAAGCGCTAAAATTTTCCGCACCTCTCAATCCTTGCACAGACGAATACCTTGCAAGCCCGCCTCTTTGTGCTGCATCTGCGTCGCTAGCAAAATCGTCCCCAATTTCATCCTGCGAGCTTTCATCTCTTGAGCCAATAAAGCAGTTTTTGATGATATCGGTAAAACGATCTTCAAATATAAGCACTAGCGAAAGCACAAAAATCGTAATATTAAAAATCCACACGCCGACGCTTCCGATCATTCGCCTAAGCCCATCCACTGCAAAGCTGCCGACTGCTCCGCCGCTAGCGCCAAAGAGACTCGACTGCACCATCAAAATGGTAAAAAATAGCAAAATGGCTCCGATGCTAAACTCAAAAAATCTAAAGTCAAAACCGCGAAAATGCTTATAGGCTACGTATGCTAAGGCGAGCAAAAATAGCGGATAGATGTATGCAAAATAGCCGAATAGCTGGGTATTAAATGAGCGGATGGCGTTGCCTGCGCTACCTACAAGCGCGGAATCGGGTGCAATAGTAGCAAGCCCAAAAAATATTATGATAGCCGATACGACGATAAAATATATTTCTTTAACTATGATTGATCCTTAAATTTAAAGCGGTATTTTAGCCAAACGAAGGTTAAAATTTTATTTGAAAGACGAAATTTTAATGCTTTGATAAAATTCCGCGCCCTCGCAGGCGCGGAATTAAAGGGGTTAGTTTTTGACGGCTTTGCCCAAATCCCACATAGGCATGAAGATACCCAGAGCCAAAAGAAGAACCATGCCCGCCATAAAAAATAGCATGATCGGCTCGACGTAGCTTGAGATATTATCGATGATATCATCAAATTTCTCTTTATAATAATCCGTGACGTTGCCAAGCATCTTATCGAGGTTACCAGCCTGCTCGCCCGCGCTGATCATCTGAATAAGCATACTCTCATAAAGCCCTGTATTGTTAAACGCCTCTGTTAGGCTCACGCCCTGCTGCACGGCGATTTTAACGGTAGAGAGCTTCTCCTTTAAAGTATGATTATCCACCATTAAAACAGATGTATCTAGTGCATCTGCGATAGGAATACCCGCTCGCACAAGCTCTGTAAAAATAAGCATAAATCGCGACATCGTCGAGAAAAATATGATCTTACCGAATAGATAGACCTTTAAAATCGTCTTGTCAAAGCCCTTTTTAAACTCAGGGTTATTGCGATATGCCCATCTAAGAGCTATGATAGTGCCTATGATGCCCGCTAAAACAAAAATTCCATAATTATTAAGAGTGCTTTCGATACCAAGTAGAATTCTAGTAGGTAGTGGCAAATCCGCGCCCAAATCCTCAAAAATCTCGCGGAATTTCGGCACGACATACATCATCAAAACCGAAAACGCAATTGCCATAACGATCATAAGGATCATAGGATAACGCATCGCCTTTTTAAATTTACGCTGGTTTTCCCAAAGCTCTTGAAGCATAGCGGCAAGCTTGGCTAGAGACTCTGCCATATTACCGGTTGCTTCGCCCAGACTTACCATCGCAACGACGACATCACCGAGCTGTCCTCTAAATTTCTCCGTAGATTCGGTCAAGCTAAGACCTGCGTTAAGATCGTCGTTCATCGCGCTGAAAATTTCTTTTAGCGTCTTATCCTCTGCCGCCCTTGCGACCTCTTTGATCGAGTCGTGGATTGAAATTCCCGCATTTGTCATAACCGAAAGCTGACGGATCGACGCTACTAACGGCAGCGTTCTAACTCTTCCGCTACCACCTAGCATGCGCGAAACCTGCGCCTTAAAATCGCCGCCCGTATTCGCTACGACTTGGGTTTCACCTCTTTTTACGATCGTCCCGCCTACGCGCTGCTTCATTAGGTTGTTTGCTTGCACCTTATCGCTAGCTTGCAAAAACATCTTCTTTCTTGCGCCCTTGGCGTTATATTCAACTTCTAATTGCTTTTTCATTGTTTAGCCACCCTATAAATTTCTTCTATACTAGTTACTCCGCGCGCAGCACGTATAACACCATCTTCAAACATATCTATAAAACCCTCCTCCTTCGCCAAGGCCCTCATATCGTCCTTTGAGCCGCCGTTAGCGATCAAGCTCTGCATTTTATCGGTAATAGGTAAAATTTCACTAATCATCTCACGCCCCATATAGCCCGTCTGACCGCATTGATCGCAACCTACGGCCTTGAAAAATGTGTATTTTTCAGGCAAAAATTCCTTCAGCTGATCAAGCATCGATTTAGGCAGATTTGTAGGCTGCTTGCAGTGCGGGCAAAGCTTTCGCACAAGACGCTGTGCCTCTACCGCAATCAGTGCACCACTTATGAGGTAGGCCTCTATACCCATATCCACTATTCGCGGAATCGCGCTAACGGCGTCGTTGGTGTGTAGTGTCGAGAAAACCAAGTGTCCCGTAAGAGCAGCCTGGATCGCAATTCTAAGGGTCTCTTGATCACGAATCTCACCGATCATTATGATGTCAGGGTCTTGTCTTAAGATCGAGCGCAGTGCCGAAGCAAAGGTAAGACCTGCTTTTTCGTTAACTTGGACTTGTTGGATTAAATTTACTTGATACTCGACCGGATCTTCTACGGTAATAACCTTAGTGTCGATATTTTTAATATCGTTTAGTGCCGCGTATAGCGTCGTAGACTTACCGCTTCCCGTAGGTCCGGTAACCAAGATAATACCATATGGAGCCTTCATAGCGTTATTAAATTTCTTAAAGCTATCAGGGTGCATGCCTAGTTTTTCGAGGCTGATGATAACCTTGGATTTATCGAGGATACGCATAACGGTAGATTCGCCATTGATGATAGGCAGTGTCGAAATACGAAAGTCGTATTCGCGACCTGAAATTTTCATACTAAACCTGCCGTCTTGCGGCTTGCGACGCTCGGCGATATCCATATTTGAAAGTAGCTTCAATCGGCTTACTAGCGGTGGATAGATATCCTTATCAAAGATAAAAATTTCAGCGAGCATTCCGTCGATTCTGGTACGCACGACGCAGTTATTCTCGGTAGGCTCGATGTGAATATCGCTACCGCGCATCTTAATAGACTGACTAATTATCATCTCAATGAGCTTCAAAATCGCCGAGGTATCATCGCTGCTTCCGCTACCGCCGGTATTAGCGAGCTCTTTGCGGATCTCCGCTACGAGCCCTTTAATGCTCTCTGAAAGCTCAAGCTTAGATAGATATTTATTTACCTGATTTGGATCGGCTACTACGATTTTAAGCAGCTGTTTGCTAAACATAGCCTGCGCTTTATCTTGCGACTCAAGATTAAACGGATCAGAAAAAGCAACGTAAATATTCAGATCATCCGCTTTAACCGGTATCACGCCGTATCTTTTAAGCTGTGCGGTAGGAGTGCGTTCCGATAGCCTGAAGTCTATGTCAATATCGTCTAAATTCATATACGACAGGTTCATTTTCTTGGCTAGAATTTGCAAAAATTCCTTCGGATCCATCGAAAATTTTTCGCTTATATCGTCAAATGCTATCTGACGACGCTTGTACAGCTCAACTAAAATCGAGCAAAAATCATCCTGGCTTAGATAGTTATCTCCGACTAAAACCTCGCCTAGCGTCAAGCCAATATCCATCTTGTCCTTTATTTCCGGAACAACGGTGCTAGTAAGGATATTGTTTCGTATTAAAATCGCAACAATCTGCTCTTCAATCTTTGTCATCGCGATCACCAATAAATTTTAATCGAGCTAAGCTTATCGCCAGCATAAATTGCAATTACCATCTTTTTTACCTCTTCCTCTTCTTTGATAAAAAGCTCGGCGCGCTCGCCGTTTTCTAGGGTAAAGACATACGTATCACTCTTTTTTACGTATGCTCTCTCCGTAAATTTATCAAAAATTTCAGACAAAATATAATTGATCTTGGGCGTGCGGATATAACTAATATCCACGCCATCACAAAGTGCTAAATAAAGCATCTTTTTTTGAAAAATTATAGTCGAATAAAGAGAAGCATTCTCGCGAGCCTCTTTCGTCTTATAAAGCATCACCGTAGGCACGACGAGCTCATTTACTTTATCCATCTTTAGGCACGCTTTAGCATACATATTTGCAAGTGCCTCGCTCTGCTCTTCGATGAATAAATTTCGCACGCTTTCTTGGCAGATACGGTTGTACTGACCGATCTGATCCCAGTTGCGCACGTCATCGGCGCTAACTGCAAATAACGACGCGATCGCAAAAGCTAAAATATATAAAATTTTCATAGTTTGTCGCTTCTTATCTTTGAAATGAGGTTAGAAATTTCGCTATTTTTCGCCTTTGCATTAAAAGTCTCAAGAGCGTAAAGCGCGTCTTCTTTACGACCCTTTTTATAATTGGCTTTAGCAAAAATTATCCAGCTGGCGACGTTGTCCTTATCAAGCTCATTTGACGTAAGAGCCCATTTGATCGCATTGTCGTAGTCTTTCTTATTATACGCTTCTTCGGCTAGCGATAGCGAATACTCAATCTTATTCGTTGCGTAAAATTTACTCTCCAAGCTCTGCTTATCTTCGCTTAAATTTGAAGTTTTTATCTCAATTCTGGAACTTAGCGGAGCGCTACTTGCGGTATTTGTAGAACCTCCCGAGAAATTTGATTTAGGCGGCAATGGAGCACGCCCAAAATCTATAACCTCGTTTTTAGGCGGCTGATTTGCAAAAGCTGCGTTATTGGTATTAGGTACGTTAAATGTAGGAGCATTTTGATTGCCAAAATTCTGTCCACCAAAATTTTGACCGCCGAAATTCTGCGCCTGAGCCTGCCCGCCATAGTTTCCGCCATTTTCGTAATTATTGGTTATCTTAAATCCACCGGAATCCTCGCTGGATAGCACACCTACGTCGTTTAAATTTAAACTTGGGCGTTCCTTTTCATGTTTAGAGGCGCGGGCAACTTTCGGCGCGCTGATATTGTAATCTTCTTTAGAGATATTATTTTGCACTGCAAGATCTGCCGCCTGCTGCTCGGCATCATTAGCAGAATTTGTAGCTCCGCCCTTATCCTCAATATTTTGATTGATGCTTGCCATGCTAACGCTATCGCTATCTTTAAGCAGCCAAAATATCGCTCCGATCGCAACCGAGATCAAAATTAAAAGCCCTAAAATCGTCTTGTCAAATCTCAATACAAAATTCGGCTTAGATTTCAGGAAAGAAAACTGCTTTCTGTTTTTGTTATACTCTTCCCATTTTTTTTCAAGTTCGTTTACTTCGTAAAATTCAAGCATTTATTATCCCCGAGCCTATCGCTGCCATCTCTATGATTTTATTATTAATCTGCGAAAAACTAATTTCCGTAGGTTTATTTACCTCGTAATACTCAAAAAGCTCATACATCTTATACATAAGCTTGTTGATATTCCTCATATTACCGTCCGTTAAATTTAAAATCAAATCGAAATTATCGTCGCTAAACATAAAATAGTATTGTTGAAAGCCATGAAGCACAAGCTTCTTTTCAATATATAGCTTGACTTCGCCTAAATTTGAATTAGGGAGCTCAATGCTCTCCCAAATTCTAGTTTTAAAATAATCCTTTGCGAGGCGGTCTTCCTCGTCAGTCTTATGAACCGTAAATAAAAATTTAAATAATCTCGTATCCGCCATAAGGCGAATTTTTTCTATTAAATTCCCAGGATACAGCTGAGCCTCATCAAGCAAAATAACGACCTGCTCTACCGCCCCTACGTTAGTAGAAATTCCAAATCTCTCTCTGTAAACCCGCATAAAATTTTCATAATTATCAATTGGCTCGCTAGGAGTTGAATGAAAAATCTGCGAATAAAGCTCTAAGAAAAATTCTTTCTCATCAAAAAACGGCTGCGGCACAAATACGACTCTTACCTTTTTTTCAAGATCGACCTTGATCTTATTAAGCAAAAATGTCTTGCCGCAACCCGGTTTGCCGTAGAAAAGTATAAGTTTTAACGGCTTTTGCAAAGCATTTAAAATTTTATGATAAGCAAGGGTAGATTTATCGAGATTAACGAAGTCTGAGACTTCGTTATCCTCGATAAAAATCTCCTTGATCGCCGTATAGCTATTACTCATTTTCGTAGATGGATTTTGAGTAACCTAGCTCTTTAAGAGAGGTAGCAAGCGGCGCGCCGGTATTATCGATGATATGTGGAGTTACTACGAAGATTAGCTCTGACGTGCTCAAAACATCGGCAGTACTTTTGAAAAGATTTCCGATTAATGGAATTTCAGCTAGCACAGGCACCCTAGTGTTATTCTTGGACTTAGTTGCGCCGATTAAACCGCCTAAAATTACAGTATCGCCATCATCTACCCAAACTACACTCGAGAGTTTCTTTTGCAAGGTATCAGGTGCGATATCTCTTCTGCCATTCTCTCTCCTTACATTATCTTCAGCATATTTAAGAGAACTTAAAGATGGATTGATTCGTAGCATAATCCTATTATCATCTGAAATTTCAGGCAAGATATTCAAAAGAATACCTACAAAGATCGAATACTGATCATCCGACTGAGTATCTCCGCCTTGATAATCACCTGTAGTAGTAGATTTCAATACGTAGTTAATGGTATCACCTACAGAGATAATAGCAGGCTGATTATTCATCGTAGTTACTTTAGGGCTTGAAATAATCTTGGTTTTACCTTTAGTCTCTAGGAAGTTAATCAAACCGTCGATATTGAAATTTAGATTAGCTCCTATCGTCCAAGTTCCGTGAGTATCGCTAGCCTTTCCTCTATTGCCGTTATCTATATGATAGCCTGAAAGCTTAGTCGGATCTCCACCTACATAGGTATTAAATCCCAATTGGAATTTACTCCAATCTATACCGGTAGTGTATTCGTTATTTAGCTCGACAGATATGATATTTACATCTAGCAAGACTTGACGACTAAGGCGTTTTTGCATACCGCTTAGATATCTATCGACGCGAGCTATCTGAGACTTCATAGCAGTAACGGTTACTAAACCGGCATTTTGATTTATAATAGGAGCGACTGCGACGTATTTTTCGGTACCGTTATTTAAAACAGAAGTGATTTCCTCGCTAATCTTCTCCCAAAAATCAAATTTCTCTTTGGTAGTGATCTTATTATCTTCTTTATTTTCTTTATCGTCACTATCATCCACTTTCGTAGGTGCGGAATCGACAGAAGATTTAGTAACAGCAGTGCCTTCTCTAATAGAGGTGATGTAATCCACTTTAAAAGTCCTAGTCTCTAGCGCTGAAATTTTTAATATGCCATGAGAATACTCATAGCTTAGATTATTCTCTTTTATGAGTAGATCTAAAACTTCGCGTAAAGAAAGGTCTTTGATGCTTACGCCTTGTAGTGGCTTACTCATCTCCTCTTGAGCGATAGCGTCTTTTGCTACCACTGAAAAGCGGCACATATCGGATAGCTGAGTTAGCATCTCGTTTAGCGTAACGGTATCGTTAATCTTAATATTTAGTGCCTTCCTATCGCAGTTACCTGCAGTTGCGGGAGCGGCATATAGACTAGTAGCCGTAACAGACAAAGCAAGCATAGCAGCTATGCTAAGCTTTTTACTTATATGTAATAATGACATTTTGACTTCCTTGTTTTAGTGTTAGTTCGACTTTATTTTCATCGTCGTTGGTAATAATAACGCTATTACCCGTTATTTGCACGATCTTATATGAGCCTACATACTCGCCCAAACCATACCACTTATCGTTTAGCTTAACCTTATCGCCCATAATACCTACTAGCTGATAACCTAGATCTACCTGCTGATTGGCTTCTCTAGGCGCATTGGCTTCTTTAGGATAAAACGGATCTTGCAAAGAAGCTATCTGCTCATCGCTAAGACCTACTCTAGGTTTGCTAAGATTATCAAATATAGCATCGTATCTAGCCTTATAGGCACCATTGCTAGGCGCTACCGTCTGATTATTATCTACGGCAAACAGAGTAGCAGAAAGCAACAAAGAGCATAAAATTAACTTTTTCATTAGTAATTTACTCCCCAGATAGATATACCAATGCTTCCACCGATTTTGCCATTTTTAGTGGCATTGATATCCATCTTATTTACATCTACGATCATCTCCGATTGTTCGATTAGGTTGATATACCTAAGGACATTCGAAAATGCTCCTTCAAATTTCACATCTATATCCAGCAAAGCCTCAGGCTGAAAAATTTGTTTGATGCTAGGCTCTCTTCTATCGCTGTGAATAGCGTAAATTTTAATATTGTTATTCTCTGCGATCGTTGAGAGGCTATCCATAAACTTAGCCCAGTTCTTTTCATTATAGGTAAGCTTTGAAATTTCTTTTAGCTTACCGTCTAGATACCCACGCTCTTCAATGATATTGTTAAGGTTGGTCTTAGCACCATTGAGGATATTGCGCTTATTATCAACGAAAGCTTTAGGATCACCACCAAAAAACTCGTTATACTCTCTTTGTGCGCCCTCAAGCTTAGTCGTGGCAGTACTTAAATTTGTTTCGCTCTCTTCTAAATACGGATCCGCATAGTTACTCAAAATAAAGTAAGCTACCAAACCTACAAACAACAAAGCTATGTAAAAATAGTTATTTGCACTATTTCCCTTGGAGGCAAACCATTGATCAAGTTGATCTAATGAACTTTTCTTTTTCATTATTTAACCTCCACACTGATGTTGCTATCGTAAAATACGGTTTTATTACCCTCTTGTAGTGTGATTGTTTTGGTATCCACGCCATACACCTCTTTTTTACTGATATCCTCTAAAAGTTCGGTCATTTGCTTATCGTTTTTGGTGCGCACCTGAACAGTTAGAGTCCTATTCTCATCACCGATCCTAACCATATTGCCCTTATTTTTAACAACCATATTGGTTAGCTCGAAAATAGAAACGCCTTTCATGGCGTAATTGTTTTTCTTATCTGAGATAGCGTTAATTAGTTCGCGCCTATCGTTAAGCTCCTTACCACTCTTAGCAGCCTGGGCATTTACCTCTTTAGTCTCTTTATCCAAACGCGCACTTTCGTCTCTAGCGGGACTCATTTGTTTTTCTAATCCATCATACTCGTTGATTTTATCATTAGCTACCATATTATTATAATAGCCGTAGCCGAAGTTATACGCAGGATACACAGCGCCAAGTAGGCAGCCTAGCAACATATAGCCTATCAGCTTGCCGGTTGATCTTTGAGTCAAAGGCGGAGGTCTCATAAACGGCGAGTAGTTGTGATCGTCGTCTTTAGTAACCAAATAATCTTGACCCACCAAGAACATTAAAATATCTAGCTGAGTGAGCGGATAATCTTTCGCGTTGATTGCAACGTTAAAATTAAAATCTTTGTATCTTAGCTTTAGATTATTTTCTACAAAAACCTCGATCGCAGGAATTTTACCGATATCCGTTCCGATATAGACGTTTTGGATATTGACGTTGTAAATTTTACCAATACCGTTCAACACGTCGTTGATGTAGTAAAACATATCGTCAAAAATTTGGATCATATAATCGCGTTCGGTCGGATTTTCTAAATTTACTCCCTGCTTGGAAAGCAATCTATAAAAACTCTCTTCATCGACTCTACTGCCGACTAGCTCAACATATTTTTCATGCAAGAATTTTAGGTTATATCTTACTTGGCGGGATTGAAAATATTCGCCGTTTTGATACACTACCAAAAACGCATCGTCGCGCTGCAAGTAGATGAAGCAGTCGATTCCGTCGCGAGTTAGGACGCCTCTATTATACAAGCCCTCGTATAAAAACGGAGCCATAGCCACATAGTCGATGTAGTTCGTCCTAGCGGCGATCGCATCGAATTCTGAAGTGAGTTTGGCATTATCTACGACAAAGACGTTGAAAATTCTATCATCGCCGCCAGCGCCTATTACCTCACTATAGGTGATTTTGTAATCCAAAGCGGTGTCAAGCCCCAGCTCCTCATACACCTTAACGACGATCGCATCTAAAAGATCCGCGTCCTCTACCGATCTGCTTATCTCAACCGTCGCAGTCATTATATCCTTATACGGAATATATGAGACGTAAGTTTCCTTCGCACGATTTGCTTTTGAGAAGTCGTGCTCGAAAACTTCATTCTCACTTAGACCGAATATGGTTTGCGTGACTTTGTTAATCGCAACAATCGAACTAGCATTTTTACTATTCTTTGCCATAACACTCCACTTCCAAATGAAATTTTCTACGTTGCTAATACTAATAGAAATAAAATAAAATGTCAATAGATAAAATCGGTTTTTACCATAAATTCGTCATTTTTCCAGCTTTTTTTTACAAAAACTGTTAATTTTAAGTAAATTTTGACCTTAGAAAAATTTGAAATTAACTTTTTGGCTCGAATTCCGATCCGCTTTATCGCCTCGCCGTTTTTGCCGATCAACATCTCTTTGTGAGAATTGGTGTCCGTTATGATCCGCGCATATACCGAGATCAGACCTGGTTTTTCCACCACTTTTTCCATTACGACGTCGCTGCAATAAGGGATCTCGTCGCTCATACTCTCAAAAATCGCCTCGAGTATGAAGTCGCGATAAATTTCACGCTCGTTGGTCGCACTTAAAATTTCAGGATCGTAAAAATACTCGTGCTCGGGCAAAATTTTACAAATTTCGTCCAAAACCTGCTTTTTATAGACCTTTTTTTTGATGCCAACCGGGACTATCGCTTCGAATTTATCGGCAAATTTTTGATATTGCAGCAGCTTTTGCACGATCTTTTCGTCGTTTACTTCGTCTATTTTGGTTAGAATCACGATGTGTTTGGCGCCTGCGTTTAAATTTAAAAATTTTTCGTATTCCGCGGTATCGTCGTGCACCGGCGCCAAAAACAGCACCAAATCGCAGCCCTCAATCGCCCCGAGTGCCACTTCGACCATCAGCTTGTTCATCAGCTTGGCGCTTTCGTGCAACCCCGGCGTGTCCGTGAAAATCACCTGATCTGCGCCGTTCATCGCGATGCCGCTAATCTTACGGCGCGTGGCGTTGATTTTATGCGAGACGAGCGAAATTTTCTCGCCGCAGAGATAGTTTAACAGCGAGCTCTTGCCCGCATTCGTCCGCCCGATGAGCGTTACAAATCCGCTTTTCATATTTTCCTTAAATTTATAAATTTTATCTTGCAACCGCAGCGCTAAGCCCTTGCGGGTAAATTCTAAAATCTCGTTTTGTGCAAACTAGCTCCGCACAAGCGTCGAAATTTTAAAATTCCCACGCCACACAAACAGGTGAAATTTTAAAATTTCAAGCTGCACGGTAGCGGTAAATTCCGCTCCCTAGGCGCAGAATTTTATCTACTTCGAATTCTGCGCATTTTAAAATTTCGCTAAATTTCATACTTAAAATTCTAAATTGCTTTGCAAATTTAAAAACCGTAAAATTCCGCGACTCTGCAGAATTCTAAGAGTAGCTACCGCGCCGCCTTATAAAATGTATTTCGCCAGATCCTCGTCGCTTGCGATGCCTGCGAGCTTTTCGCTTACGAGCTTCTCATCCACGACGATCTTTTGCCCTTTAAACTTATCCGCTTCGAAGCTGATATCCTCAAGCACCTTTTCCATTATCGTATGTAGCCTTCTAGCGCCGATATCCTCGACCTTTTCGTTCGTGCTCGCCGCAAATTTCGCGATCGCTTTGACCCCGTCCTCGCTAAATTCCAGCTCCACGCCTTCGGTCTTTAAAAGCGCCGAGTACTGCTTAAGAAGCGAATTTTTTGGCTTCGTTAAAATTTCGCACAGCGCCGCCTCGTCTAAGCTATCAAGCTCGACGCGAAGCGGGAAGCGCCCCTGAAGCTCGGGTATGAGATCACTCGGCTTGCTGATATGAAAGGCGCCAGCGGCAATAAAAAGGATGTGATCGGTGTCGATATTGCCGAATTTCGTGCTTACACTACTGCCCTCCACGATCGGAAGCAGATCGCGCTGCACCCCCTCTTTGCTCGGATCCTGCCTGCCGCTATTGCCGCTTGAGACCGCCACCTTATCGATCTCGTCGATAAAGATGATGCCCTCGTTTTGCGCGCGCCTAACGGCTTCGGCCTTGATGCTCTCAATATCTAAGACCTTCTCGCTAGCCTCGCTTTTGAGGGCAACTTTGGCGTCTTTTACCTTCATCTCTTTTTTGCTTTTACGCGTCGAAATTCCGATTACCTTGATGAAGCTTTCCTGCATATTCGCCATCTCGGGCGGCAAATTTGGATTTGACTCAAGCGCGTTTTCGCTTACTTCGATCTCGATGCTAAGATCGTCCAGATCGCCGCGCTCGAGCTTAGCTGCCATCTTTTCATAGCTTTTTTCGTAATCGGCGACCTTCTCCTCGCTCGCTCCGCGCGGAAGCGGCGGAAGGACTTTTTCTAAAATTTTACGCTTGATATAATCATCGATCTTGTCTTTGTTCTTTTCAAATTCCTCGCCGCGCACTAAATTTACCGACGCGGCGGCCAGATCGCGCACCATACTCTCCACGTCGCGTCCCACGAAGCCCACTTCAGTATATTTGCTCGCCTCAACCTTGATAAAAGGAAGTCCGAACATCTTCGAAAGCCTGCGCGCGATCTCGGTCTTGCCCACGCCGGTAGATCCGATCATCAGGATGTTTTTGGGCATCACCTCGTTTTTCATCTCATCTTCGAGCGCCATTCTGCGGTAGCGATTTCGCAAAGCCACCGCTATCGTGCGTTTGGCGCTATTTTGTCCGATTATATATTCGTCTAGTTTCTCTACGATCTGCTTTGGCGTCATCATCTCTTTTCGTCCCAAATTGCGTATGTTTTGATGTTTTCGTTTGTGTAAATGCAAATCTCGCCCGCGATTTTAAGGCTTTGCTTTACAAGTTCCTCTTCGTCTAAGCTTGCAAATTTATCCAAAGCTCGCGCCGCGCTAAGAGCGTAATTCCCGCCGCTACCGATCGCCGCGATCTTGCCGTCGTCCGGCTCTACCACATCGCCCGTGCCGCTAAGCAGAAAGATATTTTTGCGGTCCAGCACCAGCATCATCGCTTCGAGCTTTCGCAGATATTTATCCTTGCGCCACTGCTTGCTAAATTCTATCACCGCCCTTAGAAGATCGCCTTTTGCGCCATCTAAGCACTTTTCAAACATATCAAAAAGATTAAACGCATCGGCAGTACTGCCCGCAAAGCCCGCTAGGACATTACCCTCTTTGCCGATCTTTCGAATTTTAGTCGCATTGCCCTTTAAGACGGTGTTTCCAAACGTAACCTGCCCGTCGCCGCCGATGACAGAGGCCTTCGCGCCTTTGTAGGCTAAAATGGTAGTTGCTTCAAACACTAGCCACCTCTATCTCAAATTTAGCGCTTATGCCGTGCTTTAGCTTAGCATTTACGTCGTAGATCCCGGTCGTTTTGATAGCCTCGATCTCTAAAATTTTCTTATCGATTTCGATCCCCTTTTGCTCTTTTAGCGCGGTTGCGATCTCATCTTTGGTAACCGAGCCGAAAAGCGCGCCGCTCTCGCCCGCCTGCTTTACAATCTTTACGCGGATCTTGGCTAGCTCCTCGGCTAGTTTCTGCAAGCTTGCGACCTCATATTTTTCAAGCTCGGCCTGCTTTTTCTTATCCGCTTCAAATTTACGCAAAACCTCAGTCGTAGCGGCTTTGGCGTAGCCTTTGCCGATTAAGAAGTTATTGCCGTAGCCGTCCTTGACCTCCTTTACCTCGCCCGCCTTTCCGAGCCCCTTAACGTCTTTGATCAATAATACTTTCATCCATTATCCTTTTAAATTTAGCTTTAAATTTATAAAATTTTATAAGCGGCGCGGGCGGATCTGAAATTTAGTGAAATTTCATGAAACCCGCCGGCAGCCGTTCGCGCTTTTCCGATAAATTTTAAAATTTCGTTTTGCGAAATTTGCCTGCGCGCCTTGCCGCTATGAGGCAAAATTTTCAGCTAAAGCTTGCGTCCGTTCTTGCCTGCAATGATAAATCTTAGCGCGCTTAACTTGATAAATCCGTCGCCGTCTTTTTGATTGAAAACCTTGTCCTCTTCAAACGTCACAAAATCGGTATTAAACAAGCTATCGCTCTTGCTTTCTCTGCCTAGCACGGTCACGTTGCCCTTATAAAGCTCTAGCTTAACCTTGCCGTTTACATGCTCTTGGGATTTGTTTATCAGCTCTTGAAGCAGCAAGCGCTCCGGGCTGAACCAAAAGCCGTTGTAGATGAGCTCGGCGTAGCGCGGCATCAGATCGTCTTTTAGATGCGCCGCACCGCGATCTAGCGTGATGCTCTCGATCGCGCGGTGAGCCTTTAGCATGATCGTGCCGCCCGGAGTTTCGTAGCAGCCGCGGCTCTTCATGCCGACGTAGCGATTTTCTACTAGATCGAGCCTGCCGATGCCGTTTTTAGCGCCAAGCTCGTTAAGCGCTGCTAGCATCTCGTGCGGTTTAAGCGCCTTGCCGTTTAGCTTTACGGGATCGCCCTGCTTGTATTCGATCTCGATGATCTCGCTCTTATCGGGCGCATTTTTAGGGCTTACGGTCCATCGCCACATATCCTCTTCAGGCGCATGGGCGGGATCTTCCAGCACCAAGCCCTCGTAGGAGATGTGAAGGATATTCGCATCCATCGAATACGGCGATTTGCCTGGCTTTGAAGCGATGTCGATGCCGTTTTTCTTAGCATAGGCAAGCAATTTCTCGCGAGAGTTCAGATCCCACAACCTCCACGGCGCAATCACCTTAATATCGGGATTTAGCGCGTATGCGCCAAGCTCGAAGCGGACTTGGTCGTTACCCTTACCGGTCGCGCCGTGGCTTACGGCATCCGCACCTGTTTTTTTCGCGATCTCGACTAGTTTTTTAGCGATCAACGGGCGCGCGATCGACGTGCCTAAAAGATACTCGCCCTCATAGACGGCATTTGCGCGAAACATCGGAAATACGTAATCGCGCACGAATTCCTCGCGCAAATCCTCTACGAAGATATTTTCCTTTTTGATGCCCAGTTTCACAGCTTTGTTTTTGATCGGCTCCAAATCCTCGTTCTGACCGATATCTGCGGTGAAAGTCACCACATCGCAGCCGTAAGTATCGCCGAGCCACTTTAAAATAATACTAGTATCTAGTCCTCCCGAATACGCCAAAACGACCTTTTTTACATCTTTTTTTGCCATCTCAAATCCTTTACGTAAAATTTGGCGAAATTCTACCAAAAATAGTTTAATAGTTGCTTTTAAGGCAAATATCGCTAAACTCACGCCTATGAGAATCGATAAATTTTTAAACGCAGTCAATATCACCAAGCGGCGCGCCATCAGCGAAGATATGTGCAAAAGCGGCGTCGTAGCCGTAAACGGCGCGGTAGCAAAGCCCGCCAAAGAGCTTAAAATCGGCGACATAATCACGATAAGCTTTTTGGATAGAAAACAAAGCTTTAAAGTCCTAGCCTTTCCTAGCGCGAAAAATACGCCCAAAAGCGAGCAGGCAAAGTATGTCCAAGAGCTTTGAACTACTCTGCGGCGAGGATGAAATTTCACGCCTCGTGCAGGCTCTGCCAAAAAGCGGCATAATTTTATTAATCGGGGATCTCGCCAGCGGCAAAACGACGCTTGTGCGCGCGATCGTGCGGGCGCACGGATTAGACGAGCACGTGAGCTCGCCGACATTTTCGATCATGCAAAACTATGGCGAAATTTATCATTACGACATCTATAACGGCGGCTGTGAGGGGATTTTAAAAAACGGGCTATTTGAAAATTTATTTGAAGGGGGACTTCATCTGATCGAATGGGCGGATGAAAATTTGATAAATTTACTTAAAAAATATGAGCTTGATTTTTGCGTAGTGAGGATCACACCGCACGCGCAAGGGCGAAAATACGAGGTAAGCTATGCATAAACTGGAAGTCAGGGGTCTTAAAAAAACAATAAAAGGCACGCCGATCATCAAGGGCATCTCGCTGGAAGTTTACAACGGCGAGATCGTAGGGCTGCTAGGACCCAACGGCGCAGGCAAAACCACGACGTTTTATATGATCTGCGGGCTGATAAGCGCTAGCGGCGGCGATATCTTGCTTAATGAAAATAGCATCGCAAATGTTCCGCTTCATAAGCGCGCTAAGCTCGGCATCGGCTACCTGCCACAAGAAAGCAGCATCTTTAAGGAGCTCAGCGTTGAGGAAAATTTAATGCTCGCTGCAGAGATTACCTATAAAAATAAAGCCGAAGCCTCACGTAAGGTCGATGAGATGCTAAATCTGCTCAACATCGAGCCGATCAGATTGCGCAAAGGCGTGAGCCTAAGCGGCGGCGAGCGCAGGCGCTGCGAGATTGCGCGAAGTCTAATGATAACGCCGAAATTTCTGCTTTTGGACGAGCCGTTCGCGGGCGTCGATCCGATCGCGGTTAGCGACATACAAAGCATCGTGCGAGACCTAAAAAAGCTCGGCATCGGCGTGCTCATCACCGATCACAACGTCCGCGAGACGCTTGCGATCTGCGACCGTGCCTACGTCATCAAAGACGGCGAGCTGTTCGCCGGCGGCACCGCAAAAGAGATAGCCAGCGATCCAAATGTCCGTAAATTCTACCTCGGCGAGGATTTTAGTATCTAAGTCAGCCAGAGCGCTTTGGATTTTCAGCTCCCGCTTCGGCGCGCGCATTAATTTCTGCAATTTAAATTTTACGATTTAAAATCCAAGCAAACGGCTGCGATTAGTCGTACGCGCGACACTTGATTTAAAATTTTGCATATTAAAATTTAAAGCCACTGCCACGACCGTACGATAGAGCGATTTTATTTTGTGCTTTAAATCTTAAAAGCCAATTTTATTGTCCGCGCCCGATTCTAAAGCTGGGGTTTAAATTTTACGCTTTAAATTTTTAAAGTAGTTATGGCGGCGGGATTTGAGTCCAGCGTTTAAAATTTAGCATATTAAATTTTTAAAGGCGCAGTAAGGATAGGATGGCGCGTTCTATTCAAAGTTTAAATTTCACGTATTAAATTTTTAAAGAGCATATAGACTCGTTTTAAAATTTTTAAATTTCAAAGGGCGTTTTGTACACTGTAAATTTTAAATAATTTTTTGCAGCAGGTTCTCTTTTCGCGACCGAAATTTTACACCCGCAGCGCATAAAATTTAAATCGCATTTTAATCGCGCTTTGTTTAAATTAAATCAAATTTTAAAGCGGAGGCGTCTTTAAACGTAACGCTTTCATCTGCGCATAAAAATCACGCCCACAGTTTGCAAAAAATATCCACTCGCAGAATTAAATTTCAAAACGAACACAGCCGCAAATGAATTACATATGCAACGGTGCTTGAAATTACGCGCGAGATGCTGTCTAATTTCACGGCGTAATTTCGCGAGCGATGGCGCAAACTAAAGCGCGCACAAAACCCACTCACTTCGGCTTCGACGCATCAAATTAAAAGCGACGCGCGAAGCAAGGCCCTCCAACCCGCTAGAATTTTGCCGATTAAGCCACCTTGTTTAATTAAAATTACACTTTTATTTGCTCTGCGGGTTTAAATTTCGCTCATCTTAAAGCTCGCTGCGAATTTTAAAATTTTAACCCGGCACTCGTCGCTTCCCTTAAAATTTTAAAATTCTTAAAATTTTGGCGAGATCAAGGAGAGATTATGAAAAAAGTTCTACTTTCGTGCGCCTTGGCGGGCGCGCTTTTCGGCTTGGAGCTCGATGGATTCAGTGCGCCCGAGGGTTCGCTAATCACTGAGGACGCTTTTTACATCGCAAATCGCGGCAAAAACGAAGATTCGCTAGGCAGAAGCGGCTTTATAAGCAGGATCGTGAAAAATTCCAACGTCGTTGAGACCAATTTTATAGACGATCTGGTAAATCCTGGCGGAATGGCGCAGATCGGCGACGTGCTCTACGTGTGCGATCTGGATGCGATCAGAGGCTTTAGCAAAGGTCAGGAGGTTTTTAATCTAAAAATCGAGGGAGCGCAGGCCTTAAACGACGTCGTAGCGCTCGGTAGCGAGGTTTTGCTCGCAAGCGATAATGCGCGCAGCGTGATTTACAGCATAAATTTAAACGCAAAAAGCTACGATGAGTTCGCACGCATCGACCCCTCGCTCGGCAATGCGGGCGCGCTTTTGCTCAAGGGCGACAAACTTCTGATCACCACCTTCGATCTTAGCGGAAAGGTCCCGGGGCGCGTACTAAGCATGGATCTGAAATCTCGCGAAATTTCGATCTTTGCCGATATGAAGGGGGTTTTCTACGGCATAGCGCGCGGAAAAAACGGCGAAATTTTAATTAGCGACTGGGGCGAGGACCTTTTAAGCGGTAAAATTTGGCGTATCGATGCAAACGGACAGATACGCAAAATAAACCTCGGCGCGATGCAAAGACCTGCGGATATCTCAAGCGACGGCAAGGTTTTATTGATCCCAAAAACGCTGGAAAACAAGGTGGAGCTGATAAATTTGCCGTAACCGGCCGTCTTATTGCGGCTTCGCAGTTTGCTTAAATTTTACAAAATATATGCTGTATCGTGCTTTATAAGCCATCTTTTTGCGCTTCGCCGCTTACGTAGCGGCGTCGGTTGCGACGCTATAGCCGATCGCGATACCGAAATTAGGTCAATGCCGAAGCCGGTCGCAGCGCCAAGGCTAATTGCGGCAGCGTAAGAGTTATATTACGAAACCGATCGCCCTTTTTCGCGCTCACTCAGGAGCCAAGTACGCTCAAAAGCCGCGTGTGCCATCTTGCGACACGCAAATGCCGAGCCTGCCGTAAAATTTGCAAATCTATCTGCTCTACTTTTAAATTTTATCTCCTTAAATTTCATCACCGCGGATATTTCGCAGGTCGAGCGGAGCTAAATTTCAGCGTAAGATTTGGCGCTTAGGCGCGCTTTTACATACTGCGTCATATCTGCGCGCGACCGAATTCTACGCGGCGGCACGACCTCTACCGCGCGCCGTATTTATAGGCTGCAAGGGCGAGCGGAGCTTATCCTTCTACGCACCGCACAGCGCGTATGTCTGTCTAGGCTGCTTCTGGGCCCCCGCGCGCAGAACCTACCTCTTTACGCGCCTTCCCACACGGCGGGGGCGTCAAGCTCTACGTATGAGTTTAAAATTTCATACGGCTCGTAGCTAAATTTATACGCTAGGCTCGGGCACTGCTTCACCGCGTAGCCCAGATAGATCCATCGTAGCCCCAGCTCTTGGGCGAACTCGATCTGTTTTAAAAGCGAAAATTTGCCGAGACTTAGATGCGGCAGATACGGATCGTAGTAGCAATACACTGAGCTGATGCCATCATCCACGATATCGATGAGATCGACGCAGATAAGCCGCCCGTCCTCGCCGTAGTAAGAAATTTCTTTGCCGAAGTCGCCGTGGCCTTGGACGTAAATTTCGTCATATCGCTCAAAATCGATCTCTTGCACAGGCCAGCCCTTTTTTAGATGCATGTAGTCGTGATAGAGCGCGAAAAGCTCCAAACGCGCATCGTTTAAAAGCGGATGAGATTGCCATACATAGGCAGTCGTGCGATTATTTTTATAGACGCGACGGTGCGATCTGCTAAATTTAAAATTTGCGGCATCGATGCGTAGGCTTTTGCACTCTGCACAGGCCGCGCAAATGGGCTTTTGAAAATACCTGCCGAAGCGACGGTAGCCGTGCTGCACTAAGCTTGAATTATATTCAAAGTCGCAGTCTTTTATGTAGAGATACTCGCTGCGCGCTGCTCTGCCATCCAGATAGGGGCAGGCAAAATCCAGCGTGCAAAATGGAATTTCAGTCATTCAGCTTTTTGATATTTGCCGCGTCCACGTATTTTAAAAACTCGTCTTTGAGGCGCTTTTCGCGTGCGACGATGCTCTCTTTGGCTGCGTCGAATTCCTCCGCGTCGCCGTCTAGGACGCCCCCGCTTTGCAAGCTCAAATCGTCATCTTTAAAAATATCTTTAAACTCGTCGCGATTTGGATTCGGCTTTTTAGGCTTTTTGGGCGCTGAGTTTGCCGCCTTGTCCTTAAGCATGTCCTTTTTTATATCTTTTAGGCTATCTAAAAAATCCATAACTCTTTCCTAAATCCGCGCCGATTTGCGCATCGCAGCGATGATGGCGGCGATCGCTTCGTTTTTATTCGGCTGCATATCGTCGATGGTGTTTTCTAAAATTTTGTCTAAATTTTTCTCTACGTAGCTCGTGTCGAAAAAGCCGAGTCGGAATTCGCGAGACTTGCTTATGCTAAGCAAAAACGGAATAATCGTGCGCACTCCCTCGATACGAAACTCCTTTAGCGCACGCTCTAGTTTATTGACAGCCAGGTCGTAGTCGGTGGTTTTGATGATTAGCTTGGCTAGAAGCGAGTCGTAAAACGGCGGAATTTTATAGCCCTTATAGATGTGGCTATCGACGCGCACGGAAGGGCCTAGTGCAGGATAATAATCGCTAACGGTGCCGGGAACCGGGGTGAAATTTTTCCAGACGTTTTCGGAGGTGATACGCGCCTCGATCGCGTAGCCGTGCGGCTTAATGTCGCTTTGCTCAAGCTCTAAAATTTCGCCGTTTGCGATGCGGATCTGGCGCACGACGAGATCGACGCCCGTGACCTCCTCGGTGATGCCGTGCTCGACCTGAATACGGGTATTCATCTCCATAAAGTAAAAGTTGTTGTAATCATCAAGCAAAAATTCCACTGTACCGACATTGGTGTAATTCACCGCCTTCGCCGCAGCGACTGCGGTCGTACCCATCGTCTTACGTAGATGCTCGCTTATCGAGGGGCACGGCGCGATCTCGATGATCTTTTGGTGACGGCGCTGGATCGAGCAATCGCGCTCGCAAAGGTGAATGATGTTACCGTAATTGTCGCCGATGATCTGAAACTCGATGTGGCGCGGCTTGACGACGAGTTTTTCCATAAAAATTTCATCGTTGTTAAAAAAGGTTTTCGCCTCTCTCGTGCACGAATCGTAGGCGCTCTCCATATCCTTCTCCTCCCATACCTCGCGGATACCGCGTCCGCCGCCGCCGCCGCTAGCCTTTAAGATCACGGGATAGCCGATCTCGCGCGCATATTTTTTGATCGTATCCATGCTCTCGTGATTTAGCTTTTCGGTACCCGGCACGATCGGAATGCCGTTTTTGCGCATCAAATAGCGAGCAATGTTTTTGTTGCCCATTTTTCGGATAACGTCGGGCTTTGGACCGATGAAGATGATCCCCGCGTCCTCGACCTCTCTTGCAAAGTCAAAATTCTCGCTCAAAAAGCCGTATCCAGGATGTATCGCATCAGCGCCACACTCTTTGGCGACTTCGACGATCTTTTTGGCATCCAGATAGCCTTTTAGCGCGTCCGCGCTTACTTCGTAGGCCTCATCGGCGATTTTTACGTGTAAGCAATCGACGTCGGGTTTGGTATAGATCGCGACGCTTTTAATATGCAGATCTCTGCAGGCCCTAATGATGCGAACCGCGATCTCGCCGCGATTAGCGATAAGAATTTTACGTATCATAAATAATTGCCTCTTTTAAAGAAATACCGCGGTAATAATAGTATAAAAAATTTTATAGCAAGTTGAAATTTGCAAAAGGCGGTTGAAATTACGGATAAAATTTAAAGAAGTTTTATGGTGCCCGAGGTCGGAATCGAACCGACACGAGGTCGCCCTCGCCAGATTTTGAGTCTGGTGCGTCTACCAATTTCACCACTCGGGCATTTAAAAAGTTATGATTGTATAAATTTAAAAGAGAAAAGCCCCGAAGACGGGGCTTGGAGCAAGAAAATTATTTTTTCTTCTTGCCTTTTGCAGCTGCAACAGCCTCTTTTAGCTGTTTGCCAACTTTAAATTTTACTACTTTAGTAGCAGGAGATTTGTAAGTTCTGTTTGTGCCAGGAACTTTACCCTCGCGAGCCGCACGCTCTGCGATGCCGAAAGATCCGAAGCCGATGAAGCTTATGTCATCACCTTTTACCAAAAGCTCTTTGATAGCCTCAAGTGCAGAATCTACTACCTTAACGGTATCTTTTTTAGAAAGACCTGCCTTCTCGGCAACTACTTGGATAAAATCAGCTTTTTTCATGCTAATCCTTTAAAATAAAGTGGTTTCGGCGGTATTCTACAATAGTTTCGCAAAAAATACAATAGTTTTTTAAGAAAAAAACGCAAAAATCGGCAAAATTTAGCCGAATTTAGCCCAAATTCGTCAATTTTTCAGATTTCGCTTCTTTAAATTTCAAAATTCCGCCATATTTTTGGGGCTGATTTTTGAAATTTCGCCCGGTTTCAAAAAATTTCAAAATTTCACCCCGCCGCACCTCATTTTTATAAAATTTCGCCCAAATTTGCCGCTTTAAAATATATAAACTATATTTTGTTATAATCCGCGCAAAATTTCAAAGGTTTTTTATGACTAAAATTTTAATGATAGAGGATGATTTAGAGCTCGCCGAAATTTTAAGCGAATATCTGCAACAATACGATATTGATATCACCGTCGCGGACGATCCGTTTTTGGGGCTTTCCAAGCTAAATTTAGAAAATTTCAACCTCGTGATTTTAGACCTCACGCTTCCTGGAATGGACGGGCTTGAGGTCTGCAAAGAGATCCGCAAAAACACCGATATACCAATCATAATATCAAGCGCCCGCCACGATCTGACCGATAAGATCAACGCTTTTGATTTCGGCGCGGACGATTATCTGCCAAAGCCTTATAATCCGCAAGAGCTTTTGGCGCGCATCAAACGTCACATCGAGCGCTACGACATAAACTCGCTTCAGCGCGCCGCAAAGCCAAAAAAAGATCTCGAAGTGGATGATTTCCGCCACGTCATCAGCTTCAAAGGACAGCCCCTATCGCTCACCATCGCCGAATACGACGTGCTTTCGTATCTCATCAAAAAGGAAGGCGGCGCGATCACCCGCGAGGAGCTCATCTACAACTGCAGCTCCATAAGCGAGGAATCCTCGAGCAAAAGCATCGACGTCATCATCGGCCGCATCCGTTTGAAGCTTGGCGAAACGTCCAAGGCGCCAAGCTACATCCACGCTATCCGCGGCGTAGGTTATAAACTAATACAATGAGCGGACTTGCACTATAGACGAGCTTGCGCGATGAAATTTAAATGCTCGCGGCTCTAAATTTAATAGGCGCTCGTGCGGCGAAACTGAAATCGCAAGTCGGTCCGCGCGATTTTACTATTAAAATTTAAGGCGCCGCAACTGAAGCGTTAAAATTTTACGATAAAATTTTATAGTTATAAATTTGGCGTGCGATTTTAAATGGGCGTGGAATTTTATCATTGTAAATTTCGGCGAAATTCGGCGCTGCGGGCAAAAACGAGCTGTAAAAAGCAGAGCCGAGAGCGGCGAAAAGGCAAAATTTTAAAATTTAAAGAAGCGTGGATGTTAAATTTAAAAGCGCCCCGCTTTGCGATGAAATTTTAAAATTTACGCGCCGCGCCTTTAAGACGCGCTGCAAATTTAAAGCCGAATGAGCGTAAGCCGCTGGCTCGCGTGTCAAAGCCAAAGCAAGCCCGCGGCTTCAAAGCTTTGAAATTTTAAAAATTTAAGGATCATATAAATTTAATGAAAGTAAGATCGTCGATTTTTTATACCATCACGTTCATCTTTGCGCTCGCTGCCGTGGGCGTTTCGCTCGCCCTACTCTGGCTCATCGGTTACGATCAGCAAAACTACACCCGCGAGCTAAACTCCAAGTACTCCATCGTCGCGCGCGCGAACCTATATCAGATGAGCAAGCTCATCAGCGATGTCGAATACGAACGGCAGGTCGCGAATTTCGAGTTTTCGACCATCCGCGATGAAGCCAAGCGCGATGAGATCATCAAAGGCGCTGAAATTCTAGATAGCATCTCCGCAGACATCGGCTCTGCTGATATCCTGCTTTTTAAACGTAAGCACTACCTAAAGATTACTCACGCTGGCGAGACGCGGCTTTTAAACGACAAGGATTATCAGCCTTACCGCTACGATATTTTCAAAGCGATCTACGGCGTCATTTTGGCGATCATCCTGCTTGCGTATATATTTATCATCCGCAAAATTCGCCCTCTTCGCAAGCTTAAGCGCCAGATCGATAAATTTGCTAAAGGCGATCTTCAGATCAAGGACGTAAGCGTAGGAAACGACGAAATTTCCGAGGTTTCGCACGCATTTTATGAGGCGGTCACGCAGATAAATAAGCTTAACGAATCGCGCCATCTGTTTTTGCGAAACATAATGCACGAGCTCAAAACCCCCATCACAAAGGGTCGCATCGCCGTTGAGATGATCGAGCACGGCAAAAATCAAGAGCGCCTCATCTCGGTCTTTGAGCGGCTAGAGAGCCTAATCAACGAATTTGCGGCGGTCGAGCGCGCGACTGCGGGCACGGCGCTAATCGAACGCGGAATTTTTTCAATGGATGAAATTTTAAAAGAAGCGCTCGGCATCGCGATGATCGAGCCCGGCTACGTCACGCTGCAAAATCCGCTAGGCCTGAGCTTAAACGTCGATCTGAAGCTATTTTGCGTCGCAGTGAAAAATTTAATCGACAACGCCGTAAAATACGCCTCAGACGGTAAAATTTTAATCCGCCTAAATGCCGAGACGATGGACTTCATAACGCTCGGCGAGCCGCTGCAGAAGGACTTTAGCTACTACAAAGAGGCCTTCGTCAAGGGCACGAACGCCAAGCAAAGCTTCGGCCTGGGGCTCTACATCGTCGATAACATCGCCAAGGCGCACGGACTAAAATTCCTCTACCGCAGAGAGGATGAGTTAAACGTATTTTATTTTGAGGGGATCGAAAATATAGCGACGTTATGAAATTTAAGCACATTTTTTATATTATTGCGCCAAAAATTCGAAACGAGAAGATGCGAAATTTCATATTTTTAGCGCTATTTTTAACCGCGACCATATT
The DNA here is from genome assembly GCF_938002845.1 of uncultured Campylobacter sp. Classification (GTDB taxonomy): domain Bacteria; phylum Campylobacterota; class Campylobacteria; order Campylobacterales; family Campylobacteraceae; genus Campylobacter_B. The sequence goes on along the minus strand of NZ_CALKZP010000058.1, from coordinate 28,880 downwards.
TTTTCTACCTCGCGGCGCACAAGCCGAGAGCTTCATCACCGACGAGGAGTACGGCGCGATGCTGTATAAAAACCCCCGCGGCATCGGCTGCGACAAGTGCCACGGCGAAAAGGGAGAGGGCTCGCTGATCGTAAAGTATAAAGAATTTAACCGCACCTCGGGCGCCTACTACGAGCGCGCCCTAAACGCGCCGCCGATCAATAATCTATCGCTTCAGGAGCTCGCCGACGGCGTCAGCAGCTCGCGCGACGTGATGCCAAGCTACTTCCTGACGCAAAACGAGATCATCATCATCTACAAATATATAAAATCGATAAATCAGCCCAAAAAGAAGGAGAAAAAATGAATAATCACGACGAATTTTTAGCAGCACAAAAACTTATCCCAGGCGGCGTAGATTCGCCTGTGCGAGCATTCGGCAACGTAGGTGGCGAGCCTTTTATGGTGGATCGCGGCGAGGGCTCGTACATCTACGACGTCGAGGGCAAAAAATATCTCGACTTCGTGCAGAGCTGGGGTCCGCTCATCTTCGGTCATGCCGATGCCGACATTGAGCGCGCCGTCGTGCAAACCGCCAAAAAGGGACTAAGCTTCGGCGCATCCAGTCCGCTTGAGACGCAGCTTGCCTCGCTGGTGCTAAAAAATTTTGATTTCCTAGATAAGATCCGCTTTACCAGCAGCGGCACGGAGGCCACGATGAGCGCGATCCGTCTTGCGCGCGCCTTTAGCGGACGGGATAAAATTTTAAAATTTGAGGGTTGCTACCACGGCCACAGCGACAGCCTGCTCGTCAAAGCGGGCAGCGGCGCAAGCACCTTCGGTAACGCAAGCAGCGCGGGCGTGCCGCAGGATGTCGCGAAAAACACCTACCTAGCCAGATACAACGACATACAAAGCGTAAAGGACGTCCTAGCACAAAACGACATCGGCACGATTATCATCGAGCCTATCGCGGGGAATATGGGCCTAGTACCGGCGGATCCCAAATTTTTAACCGAGCTTCGCGCGCTGTGCGATGAGAAAAAGATCGTGCTGATAATCGACGAGGTAATGAGCGGCTTTCGCGCGAGCGAGCTAGGCAGCTACGGCATCTACGGCGTCCGCGGCGATCTGGTAACATTCGGCAAGGTCATCGGCGGCGGCATGAGCGTGGCGGCGTTTGCGGGCAAGCGCGAAATCATGGATATGATAAGCCCGCTAGGAGCGGTATATCAAGCAGGCACGCTAAGCGGAAACCCCGTCGCAATGGCTGCAGGCATCGCTAGCCTAAGTAAAATTTACGCTAGCAGCGGCCTTTACGAAAGGCTCGGCGAGCTTGCCCGCAGACTTACGGACGGGCTTTGCGCCATAGCGCAGCACCGCGGCATCGCGCTGCAAACCGCCTGCGTAGGCTCGATGTTCGGCTACTTTTTTGCAGACGAAGAGGTGCGCGACTATGACGGCGCCCTGCGAGCATACACCGCGCGCTTTGCGAAATTTCACGGCGAGATGATTAAGCGCGGCGTATTTTTGGCGCCTAGTCAGTTTGAGACGGGCTTTATCTGCTCTACGATGAACGAAGCGCAGATCGACTTTGCGCTAAACGCCGCGGACGAAGCGATGGCGGCGCTTTAAGGGCTGCGTTTTAAAATTTTACGGATTTTAGATGAGAGTAACGAAAAATTTAAACAAAATCGTAAAGGGCGCCTGCGACATCAGCCTGGGCATCTCCATCGTCGTAGCGATCGGCATCGGCGTAGCGATCGGGCTTGGACTGCGGCACCTCACGGGCTCGCTCCTTTTGCTCTGGCTTGGCATCGCTATCGGCATCGCGGCGGCGTTTTTGAACGTTTACCGCGCCTGCAAGGCGCTAAATTCGAGTCTAAAAGAGCTTGAAAACGATCCGAAATACAAGGCGGATCCGAAAAATTTCGACGACGACGATGAATGGGATGAGCGGGATTGAATAGGCGATTTTTGCTCATATATTGCGCGCTAAACGCGGCGTTTGTCCTGCTTGGGCTAGCGCTTTGCGGCGGCGGATTTTTCGGCACGGGCTCTTTCGGCGTGCGGGCGCTAGCGTGGCTTCTCAGCTTGGAGGCCGGATTTTTGGGCGCATTCGGCGCGGTATATTTTTCGTTTCGCGCTTACCGCAACAAGATAGAAGATGAGCTAAGAGCCGGCAAATACGATGAAATTTTGCAGCAAAGCTCTAAAAATTCCGCAGGTTTCATAAGCGGCGAAACTTCCGCAAACGATACGAATTCCGCAAGCTTTGGCGGCGAAAACCAAGGCGGTGCGAGCGGCGACGATAAAATTTCATACGGCAAAACTTGCGGCGGCGAAATTTTAAAGAGCGAGAATTTTAGCGGCGCAAATTCAGGCGCCGAAATTTTAAACACTCAAAATTCCGAAAGCGCCGTAAATTTCACGAGCGGCGATAGCTGCGTCGAAAACGATGACAACTACGCCCTGCACGACGAAACCGCCGCTGAGTGTGCCGCAAACTCTGCCGCTGATATAAATTTTACTCGCAGCTCAAATTTAGACGCCGAGTACGGCAGAGCTTCCGCTGGCGAGTGCAACGTAAATTCTACGAAGAGCGACGACAAAACCTCCGCTTGCGACGCGACCGCTTTAGGGCACGCCGCCGATAAATTTAATATGAATGGCAGCGTGACTTGCGGCAACTCACACGGCGGCATAAACGACGAAGCTAGCGATAGTTCGCAAGGCGACATAGGCGAGCATTACGACGACTTGAAAAGCGGAGCTAGCGGCGACCAGGACGACGGCGCAGATCGCGGCGACCCGGGCGACGGCACAGATAGCGGTAATCGTGGCGGCGATGTAGATAGCAGCGAGCCGAGCGACGGTACGAGCGATTTTGGGGGCAGGATTGGCACCGCGCGCGATGGATCAAAGGATGACTTCGAAGGCGCGGACGGTAGCGTCAATGATTGGGATGATGAGTGCGAGCGGAGCGAGGTTCAGAGTAATTTTGCGGGGGCGTTTTTCTCTCCGTTTAAAATTCTCTCCTACGCGGCGCTCGTGGCGGCGATCTACCTGCTTGCCAAGCTGTCCTTGCTAAACCCGCTAGCGATTATTTTGGGCGTTACGATCATTCCTCTAGGTACGATGATTGCTGCTTTCGGCGGCAAAGACGCGCGCTAAAAGCTCAAGCGGCACGCTCAAAACGCTTTAAATTTTAAAATTTAGCTTCAGCGGGATTGAGCGCAGATCGGCGCAGGATAAAATCGCGTACGACCCCTGCACCGCGAGCTGCATTGCAGACACTGCGCATTTTGATATGTATCGCCGCTCGCTAAATTTATAAAATTTACACCGCACATCTTTGAACTTCTGCGTAAATTTAAACCGCTCATTGCAAGCCGTAGAAATTTTACCGGCATTTCTCGCGTAATTCTAAAACTAAATTTAACCGCCGCAAATTGCAATTCAGCGCGAAATCCTTATCTATATTTAATTAAATTTTAGCTACCATTACGCAAAATTTGAGGAAAAATTATGAATTATGATACCTTGAAAAAAATCTTTTTTCGATTTGATCCAGAAACCGCTCACAAGATCGCAGAATTCGGACTTCGCGCACTTTATGCGACTCCGGGCGGGCTTGAAGCTTTGGCAAAATTCGGCGTTTATAAAGATGAAATTTTAACTCAAAATATATGGAATCTCAGCTTTGATAACCCCGTAGGTATCGCGGGTGGCTTCGACAAAAATGCCACGATGATCGCGCCGCTGGCTGCTCTTGGCTTCGGACACATCGATTTTGGCACCTTTACGCCGCGTCCTCAAAGTGGCAACGAAAAGCCGCGACTTTTTCGCCTCGTAACGGAGGAAAGTATTCAAAACGCGATGGGCTTTAACAACGAGGGCGCCGATGTTATCGAGCGTCGCGTGCGAAAAATTTATCCTTTTAAAATCCCGATCGCCGCAAATATCGGCAAAAATAAGGCCACTTCGAACGAGGACGCGCTAAGCGATTACGAAGCCTTGGGCCGTAAATTTAACGGGCTGTGCGATTTTTTTATCATCAACGTAAGCTCGCCGAACACCCCGAATCTGCGCGCTTTGCAAGAAAACAGCTTCATAAGCGAGCTGATCGGAGCGATGAAAAAGATCACGAACAGGCCGCTCGTCTTAAAGCTGGCGCCCGATATGAGCGCGGATCAGGCGATCGCGCTGTGCGAGTGCGCGGTGCAAAGCGGCGCAAGCGGCATTATTATAAACAACACGAGCGTCGATTATTCGCTAAGCCCCAACGCTAGGGACTTCGGCGGCCTAAGCGGCAGGCTAATCACCGAAAAATCGCGAAAGCTTTTCGCACAGGTCGCTCGCGAGCTCTTCGGCCGCACGATCCTAATCAGCTGCGGCGGCATAGACAGCGCGCAAGAGGCCTACGAGCGCATCAAATCGGGCGCGAGCCTGGTTCAAATTTTTACCGCCTTTATCTTCAAAGGCCCGTTCGTCGCAAAATCGATCAACGAGGGGCTGGCGAAGCTTTTGCGCGCAGACGGCTTTAATAACGTAAGCGAGGCGGTCGGGGTAAATTTAAAAGATCGCGCGGGCGAAGGATACGGCACCAGAGTCGATCAGACCGAAAATCTCGGCAACGGCGCAGATTTGCGCGCTTGCGAAGACAAAGAGGCGGATGCCAGAACGGATAAAATTTCGAGTGCGAGCAAAGGCGAGGAAACGAGCGAAATTTCAAACGACGGCGAAAGCAAAATTTTAAGCACTCAAATGGGTGAAATTTCCGCCGCTCAAACAGATGAAATTTTGAGCGTTCAAACAAACTCAAGCTCCGAGGCGGATGAAAATTCCGGCACTTCGGCAAATTTAAACGCCTTGGTAAGCGCAGATACCGCGACGGATCAAAGATCAATCGAGCAAAGCGGTGCGGAGAGCGAAAATTCCGAGGTTAAAAATACAAAACGAAACAGCGCAAAGAGCAAGAATTTAGAGACTAAAAGCGCAAAGCAAGGCGGCGCCGATGAGAAGCAGGATAAAATTTCAAAAACTACCTCCAAAAGCGGCGCGAATCAAAAACAAAGTCAAATTTCAAAAAGCGGCGTAACCTCCAAACGCGGTAAAATTTCAAAGGACGCTACGCAAAAAGACGCCACACAAAAAGATACTGCGCAGTATGATGACGCCTCGCGGAAAGACGTCGTGCAGGATAACAACGCCTCGCAGCAAAAGGGCGACGAAGCAAAAAATCTCTCGAAAAGCAATGCAAAGAGCGAGAATTTAGAGGTCAAAAACGCAAAACAAAGCGGCACGACGAGCAAAACCGCAAAAACAAAAACCGCGCCGAAAAATAAAACCGCGACCAAAGCCGCGTCAAAAAACGACATAGAAAGCAAAAATTCTAAAACTAAAGCCGCGCCAAAAAGTAGCGCAGAAAGCAAAAGCTTAAAAGCTAAAAACGTAAAACAAAGCAGCGCCAAAACTAAAAATGCCGAGGCTAAAGATACCAAAGAGCTTAAAGAGGCCAAAGAAGCGAGCGGCACCCAAGACGCAGAGCAAAACTCAAGCAAAAAACGAAAGGCGAAAAAAGATTAATGTTTCCGAAATTTAAGAAAATCACGCTGCAAAACGGGCTTCAAATTTATCACATCCCGATGAATAAAGGCAGCGGCGTCATCAGCGTGGACGTGTTTTACAACGTCGGCTCGCGCGACGAGGTGATGGGCAAAAGCGGCATCGCCCACATGCTGGAGCATCTAAATTTTAAATCCACGAAAAATCGCAAGGCGGGCGAGTTCGACGCGATCGTAAAGGGATTTGGCGGCGTGAACAACGCAAGCACGGGCTTTGATTACACGCACTACTTCATCAAGTGCGCGAGCGCAAATTTAGAGGTCTGCTTGGATCTTTACGCCGACATCATGCAAAACTTAAGCCTCAAAGACAAAGAATTTCAGCCCGAGCGCAAGGTCGTGCTCGAGGAGCGGCTGTGGCGCACCGATAACGATCCGTTCGGATACCTATTTTTCAGGCTATACAACGCCGCGTTTTTGTATCATCCATACCACTGGACGCCGATCGGCTTTCGCAAGGACATCGAAAACTGGAGTATCAAAGATATCAAGGAATTTCACGCTAAATTTTATCAGCCGCAAAACGCCGTGCTGCTTATCACCGGCGACATCGGCGAAAAGGCGGCGTTTGATGCGGCAAAAAAATACTTCGCGCCCGTAAAAAACAAAAGCGAAATTCCGCGCCTTCACTGCACCGAGCCAGCGCAGGACGGCGAGAAGCTTAGCATTATTTACAAAAACAGCGAGGCGCAAATCGTTGCAGTCGCTTTTAAAATTCCGCCGTTTAACCATCCTGACGCCGCGGCGATCAAAGCGATGGATATATATCTTAGCGGGGGCAAGAGCTCGCTTTTACAGCGCGTGCTGGTCGATGAGAAAAAGCTCGCCAATCAGATCAATATCTACGATATGAGCGCTAAGGATGAGAATTTATTCATAGTCTTTGCCGTTTGCAACCAAGGCGTAAGCGGCGAGGCGCTGAGAGATGAAATTTTGGCGCTGATCGAAAAAGCCAAAAAAGCTAAAATAAGTGACGACGATATGCTAAAGATCAAAAACACCCTAAGCAGCGATCTGATCTACTCCCTCGACAGCGCTAGTAAGGTAGCGCAGATGTACGGCAGCTACATCGTCCGCGGCGATCTGGACGCGCTATTTAGGCTGGAGCGCGAGATCAAAAGCCTAGATAAAAACGCGGTTAAAAAAGCGATGAAAACCTATCTAAGCCTTAAAAGCTCCACGAGCATTATCTTACGAAAGGAAAACGATGAATAAAAATATCATAATCGGCTCTATGACGGCGCTGATCACGCCTTTTAAAGAGGGCAAACTGGACGAGCAGACCTACTCCAAGCTCATCAAAAGACAGATCGCAAACGGCATAAGCGCGGTCGTGCCCGTCGGTACCACGGGCGAGAGCGCGACGCTGACGCACGACGAGCACCGCGTCTGTATCGAGATCGCCGTAGATGCGTGCAAGGGCACGGACGTCAAGGTGCTAGCGGGCGCGGGCAGCAACGCAACTCACGAAGCGATCGGGCTCGCGCAGTTTGCGCAGGCTCACGGCGCGGACGGAATTTTATCCGTAGCGCCCTACTACAACAAACCCACCCAAAAGGGGCTGTATCTGCACTATAAGGCGATCGCGAGCTCGGTAGATCTACCCGTGCTGCTCTACAATGTCCCCGGTCGCACCGGCTGCGACATAGCCGCAGATACGATCATCAAGCTTTTTAACGACTGCGAGAACATCTACGGCGTCAAAGAAGCCAGCGGCAGCATCGATAAATGCGTCGATCTGCTCGCGCACGAGCCGCGCCTTAGCGTGCTTAGCGGTGAGGATGCGATCAACTATCCGATCCTAAGTAACGGCGGCAAGGGCGTGATCTCCGTTACGGCAAATTTACTTCCCGATTACACGGCGAGACTAACGAAATTTGCGCTGCAAAATGAGTTTTTAAAGGCCAAGCAGATCAACGACGATCTCTACGCGATCAATAAAATTTTATTCTGCGAGAGCAATCCGATCCCGATCAAAGCGGCGATGTATATCGCGGGTCTGACGCCGAGTTTAGAGTACCGCTTGCCGCTTTGCGAGCCGAGCGCGGAAAACCTCAAAAAAATAGAAAATGTAATGAAACAATACACTATCAAAGGATTTTAATTGACGAACGAATTTAAAGGAAAAACGCTAGTTATCAGCGGCGGCACGAGAGGCATAGGCAGGGCGATAGTTTTGGAATTCGCAGCTGCAGGGGCAAATATCGCTTTTACGTATAATTCCAACGAGGAGCTGGCGACTTCGCAAGCAGCCGATCTTGAGAAGACTTACGGCATCAAGGCGCGCGCTTATGCGCTCAATATCTTAGAGCCCGAGACCTACAAGGAGCTCTTTGCCAAGATCGACGAGGATTTTGCGCGAGTGGATTTTTTCATCTCAAACGCCATCATCTCGGGTCGCGCGGTCGCGGGCGGATACACTAAATTTATGAGGCTAAAGCCGCGCGGCATCAATAATATCTTCACCGCGACGGTAAATGCCTTCGTCGTGGGCGCGCAAGAAGCGGCAAAGCGCATGGAGGCGGTAGGCGGCGGCTCGATCATCTCGCTTAGCTCCACGGGAAATTTAGTCTATATCGAAAACTACGCGGGTCACGGCACGGCAAAAGCCGCCGTCGAAGCGATGGCACGCTACGCCGCAACCGAACTCGGCGAGAAAAACATCCGCGTAAACGTAGTAAGCGGCGGACCGATCGAGACGGACGCGCTACGAGCCTTTACGAACTACGAAGAGGTGCGAGATAAAACCGCCGAACTTAGCCCGCTAGGACGCATGGGACAGCCACAGGATCTGGCGGGAGCATGTTTATTTCTATGCTCGAGCAAGGCTAGCTGGGTGACGGGGCACACCTTCATCGTCGACGGCGGAACGACCTTTAAATAATGCTAAATTTACCCAATATTTTAGCGAGCTTTCGCGTTGCGCTGGCGCCGCTGTTTTTCTGGCTGATCCTACTAGCAGGCCATGCGAATGGCGGCATGGTGGGCTCAGTGCATGTAAGCTGGATCGATTATTTTGCCGCACTCGTCTTCGTCATCGCCTCCGTTACGGACTTTTTCGACGGATACATCGCGCGCTCTTGGAACCAAAAAACGAGACTTGGCACCATCATCGATCCACTCGCCGATAAGATGCTAACTCTTGCGGGCTTTTTGGGGCTTATGTTTATCGGGCGCGCCAGTGCTTGGGCGATCTACTTAATCCTAATCCGCGAGTTTTTTATCACGGGCCTTCGCGTGGCGATGGCGGGCGACGGCGTAGAGGTCGCCGCGTCGATGGCGGGCAAGGTAAAGACGGTCTTTCAGATGATTGCTATCGGCTGGCTAACGATGCAATGGCCCTATGCAAACGCCCTACTCTGGATCGCAGTTGTACTGACGCTATATTCGGGCTTTGAATACGTCACGGCGTATGCTAAGGCTACGAAAAAGAGTTAAATTTTAGAATTTAGACTAGATATGGCTTTCGTAGTTGAAGAAAAAATCGGCGAAGAAAATGCAAGAAAGTATAATCTCCATAAAGTTCAAAAAGATATTAGAAATAAAATTTCTAAAAAACGATTGCCATTCAGATGTTATCCTGAGATTTCTATAGAATTAAGCTGGCGCATAGATAGAGAGCTTGGCGCATGGCTCATAAACTACGGGAGCTTTAGCGGCTTTTGGGATCATTGCAATTTAGATTTTAACGCGTACAGATTGTATTATCAAGGCAAAATGTTTGATACAGTCATTACTTACGGCGCTTGGTTCGGCGATTTTAGGATGATAAATGGACAGAAGCGACGTATCCATAAACTCTATGCGCTAGAACCGAGAAGTAGCGGCAAGCTCAGTCAAGGCGATATTTTTAAAATTTTACAAGACGCCCTTAACGCCGAAAACGAAAATGTTTTGCTAATAGACGCCTTAAACTACAACATTGATTATGTAGGTGGATTTTTGATTGATGGATACCGCTTTGAGGATAACCTGGAGCAAATCATAAATCCATTTAGAAATCAACACGGCCTAGCTAGCTTAAGCCGAGATGAGATAGATCATCTGTGGTGTATCTCAAAGGAGCTAAACGAGATTTTTCTTATAAAAGTGGGCTCGGACGGTAGCAATGATCTTTTTACGCTTACCTGCTACAATCACGGTTATTACGAATACCACGCAAATATAGTACTAAAGCAAATTTCCAACAAAACCGTAGATGGAATAAATGAAATCAGTTATAAGATAAAGAAAATAGAAATTTTAGGCGATCGCAGCGCCGCGCCGACGCAAGGCAAAATAAAACGACTAATACGCAAAATGTTTAGATCCACTTGCGAAAGCGGATTAAAGGGCTTTAGTCCAAATTTAATAGATGAAAAATTTAAACTAAGCTTGATTTTACATTCATTTGAAGAATCAGAATTTTTTATCAAACTAAAACAATGTATTGTGAAGCTACAAAACCTCATCGCAAAGCGTTAGAACCCGCGCTTAGTGGGTTTTAGCGATAGAATTTCGGCATAAAATTCCACTTATAACGACGACACGGAATTTTAAAATTTCACGTTCAAATTTTACCGATAAAATTCTATAGATGCTTGATCTATGCACGCACGGCGGCGTGCTAAGCCTATAAAATTTGAAAGATAAAATCCGCTGCGCAAAATTTCACGGCGTAAAATTTCGTTTAAACCGCCGCGCAAAATTTCAGGGCGGCGCGGCAGTATTTTAAAACACGATGGAATTCCAAAGAGCGACAAAATTTTAGAGCATGACGACTTGTCAAAACATAATGAAATTTCAAAGCATAGCGGCAGTTCAAAACACAAAGCCCCGTGTAGCAAAATTTTATAATACACTCCACAAAATCTCGCGGTAAAATTTCGTTTTTAAATTTTAAATTCCTCACGTCCTCTATCCGCCCGCGCGCCCTTAATTTAGCCAAATTTATAGCCTGAAACGGCGGCGGGCTAAGCTCAAAGCTAACCAAGTTTAAAAAAGCGAGCCAAGGCTTTAAACGGCAATCTAAGCTTAAAATTTGCAAAATAATAGTAAGCTTAGCCCATTTTTTACAAAGGTCTGAAATTTGAAAAGCATAATTTTAACGCTCGCGATCCTGGCGGTCGGATTTTATTTTTACTCGATAAATTTTATGGTCACGGTGCTGGCGATCAGCTTCCTCATCTTTTTCCACGAGCTGGGACATTTTTTGGCGGCGCGGGCGCTGGGCGTGGGGGTGAACGTCTTTAGCGTGGGCTTCGGCGAGAAGGTCTTTACCAAGCGCATCGGCGCGACGCAGTACGCCATCAGCGCGATCCCTCTGGGGGGCTACGTGAGCCTTAAGGGGCAGGAGGATTTGGATCCCGCCGCAGCAAGCACGGACCCCGACAGCTACAACTCCAAAGGCCCGATCGCACGCATAATCATACTTTTCGCGGGGCCGTTTTTTAACCTGCTGCTTGCGTTTTTGATCTACATCGCGCTGGGCTACATCGGCGTCGAAAAGCTAGCGCCCAAGGTCGGCAAAATTTCGCCAAATTCCGCCGCGGCAAGCGCGGGTCTCATGCTAAATGATGAAATTTTATCGATCGACGGCAAGCAGATCCGCGAGTGGGATGACATCTCAAAACAAGTAACCGCAGCACCTCTAAGCCTAGAGATCATGCGCGGCGGCGAGCGGCTGAGCCTGCAGCTCACGCCGAAGCTCGGCGAGAAAAAAACCATCTGGCGCGAGAGCATTAGAGTTCCGCTCATCGGCATTTCGCCCGATTACAACGCGACCGTGACACTATATCACAAGGGCGCAAGCTCGCTTAGCTTCGCGTGGGATCAGACGGCGGAAGCGTCAAAGCTCATCTTGATAGGTCTTGAGAAGCTCGCCAGCGGCGTCGTTTCGCCCAAGGAGATGGGCGGCATCGTCGCTATTACGGATATCACCTCAAAGGCGGTCGATTACGGCGCGGCGGTCCTGCTCGCGCTCGTGGCGCTAATATCGGTAAATTTAGGGCTTATCAACCTCTTTCCGATCCCAGCGCTCGACGGCGGGCACATCGCGTTTAATCTCTTTGAGCTCATCTTCCGCCGCCCCGTACCAAAGCGGGTATTCGTGGGCGCCAGTTACGTAGGAATGGGAATTTTGGCGCTTTTGATGATATTTACGGTGCTGAATGATTTCGCTAGAATTTTGGGATTTTACAAATGAGACTGGATGAAATTTTAAAGCGCATTGAGGCTGCAAAAGCAGGTGCGGGCGAAGTGCAGCTAGTCGCGGTGAGTAAAAACGTAGGCACGGATGAGGTGCGCGAGCTGTATTCGCAAGGACAGATCGTATTCGGCGAAAACAGAGTGCAGGAGCTAAAGCGCAAAAGCGAGGCATTGCGCGAACTGCCGCTAAAGTGGCACTTCATCGGCACGCTGCAAAGCAACAAAATCAATCAGCTCATCGCTCTACGCCCGACGCTGTGGCAGAGCTGCAACAGTTGCGAGCTCGCGCTTGCCGTAAATAAGCGGCTAACTTATCCGCTAGATACGCTGCTGGAGATCAACGCCGCGGGCGAGAGCTCCAAAACGGGACTCGATAAAAACCGCGCGGTGGAGGAGTTTTTACGCATCAAGCAGGAGTGCAAAAATCTAAATTTAATCGGCGTGATGAGCATCGGAGCGCATGTGAGCGAGCCCGCGCAGATCGCGCGAAGCTTCGAGGCAAGCCGCGAGATCTTCGACGCGCTCGTGCCGCACGGCGCGCGGATCTGCTCGATGGGGATGAGCGATGATTTTGAGCTCGCGATCAAATGCGGCTCAAACATGATCCGCCTGGGTAGAATTTTATACGCCTAAGCGCCGAAAGACGGGCTTTATCGCGCAAGTGAATTTTATACCGCTTTTATTAGGCGGCGCGCTTAATTTGCCGTGCAAGCTAAATTCGGCGCGTAACTTGAATTAGCGCAATGCTTGATTTTACGTGCTACTTAAAATTTAGCGCGTTATTGAAATTTTACGCAGCGCAACAACACGGCATCAAATTTTAAACCTAGATAAAATTTTATTTGCAGCGATGCAAATTTCAAAAACGCGACGATATAAAATTCTAAGCGCAATCCGCATAAAGACAGAATCTTAAAAGGCGAAATTTCAAGCGGCGGCAGCTGGCGTACATCGCGCGCACGCTGATTCAGGGCGCGAAAGTGATCTTTATGGACGAGCCGACAAATGGTCTGGACTTCGGCAATCAGATCAAGCTGCTCGAGATGATAAAAGCTCTAGGCGACGAGGGCTACACCTTCGTGCAGACGACGCACTATCCGCGGCATGCGAAGTTCGTTTCAAGTTTGACGCTGTTTATAAAAGACGGCGAAATTTTAGCTTTCGGGCGCAGCGAGCAGCTCATAAACACCGAAAATATCGATAAAATATACGGCATAAACTACGAAAGATACGAGGATAGATTATAAATTTTACGGGTGCGTAGCGCCGTTAAATTTAGCCGAACTAGGGTAAAATTGCGCGCATAGAATAACTTCTCGGCGGCAAAACGGCGCGCCGATAAAACGCCAAACTGCGAATCGCGGCCGCGGCAATGTAAGCAGCAAACCGAATTGCTAGCGAACAAAACGATAAATTTAAAAGGAAAATCATGACTCCGCGGGAGATATTTTTAAACGGCTGCGATGAGATCGCGGCAAATTTTGCGGACTTCAAGCCCACGCAAAAGGGGCAAAAACTAACGAAGCTCGCAAGCAACAAAGATATTTCGTTTGAAATTTATTTCAGCTCTAGCATGCGCAATTACTCCGGCAGCGTGAGCATCCTGCCGCAAGTCGCGATCTACTGCAAGCGCCTAAAAAAGCTGATGCAAGAGGAGCTGCCCTACTCGACCGACCTTGTTTTCGTATCGTATCTGAGCTATCTCACGCCGCGCAGGCAGTTTCGCGACTGGCAGTTCGCGGGCGCTAGCTTTGAGCCCAGCGTTCGCGAGATTAGCGCGGCTATCAAAGACTACGCACTGCCTATTTTTGAGCTGTTTGCGGACAAGCAAAAGGCGGTGGAGTTTATGATGCAGCGCGGGGCTAAATTTAATAAAAATCTAAGCGCCTTCGATCTGTACCCGATCTACTTTGTATATTATTTCGGCGGCAAGAACGCGGCGGAGGCGTTTTTCAACGTCTGCCTAAGCGATTGCACCTACAAAGGGCGATTTTATAAGCTTTACGAGGAGCTTGCAAACGGCGCGGAGGCGGATTTCGGCAGGAGTTCGTTTTGGGGCGATACGGAGGCGAAATTTGCATTTATAAAAGGGCTTAAAATTTTAAATGGCTGAAATTTTAATTCAAATTTTAATCGTAATTTTTAGCGTCTTGCTTCTGGGCGGGATTATTTGGACGCTCATTCGGCGCAACCCTCGCAAGCTTAGCCCGCGCGAGCTTGCCGCGATAGATGGGATAAGCGAAGCAAGCGCGATAAAAAGGCTTTCCGTGCGGCCGTTTTTCTTTTGGCTAGAACGGTTTTTTATCTCGTGCGAGAGCCTTTGGTTCGATCAGAATTTCATCTATGTTTTTGACAGACAGAAGCTCGCGGCGAGGTATAAATTTGAGCAAATTTTAGCGCTTGAAGTCACAAAAATACGGATAAATCATGCTAGGATTTGGCGGATCCGCTTTGCAGGCGGCGCGAGCGAGCTTGAATGCGGCAGCGCGAACAAGCCCGAGCAAGACGGCGCGAGCGAGTATAAATTTGCACCCGCCGCTTCGATTTTTGAGCCTAGCTTTAAAGAATTTTTGCAAATTTTACGCGAGAAAAACCGAGGTGCGATCAAGACGGAGCCGAGATTTTGGGAGACCGTTTAGCGCGGCAGAATTTTATAAAGCGAATTTGCAAAAAGATAGAAAAGGCGCGCAGCTTTCAAGCGCGATTGCCGTAAAGGGCAGCAAAAGCTACGTGCGAAACTGCAAGAGGCAATAAATAGATAAGGGGGCAAAATGAAACGTTGGAGTAAGCTTGCAAAACAACTTTACGAACGCGTAGATGAAAGCATTGATTTTAAGCTCCACTGCACGGTCTATAGGATGCAAAGCAGGCGCGGCAGCACGGATTTGTCGCGATATTTTATCACGCTTGCGGGCGAGATTATTTTTGACTATCCGAAGGATTTCGCGCTAAAAAGCGGCGGCGTAAAAAGCCTAGCAGGGGGCGCTCTAACGAAAATTTATCCGTATGGTAACGACATAAGCGACATCGGCGAGCTTATCCGCGAATATATCGACACGCCCAAAGAGGAGCTGTTTGCAAAGCACTTCGATGAGGGTGGATGGGGGCTTGCGAATATCCTAAAGGCTGCCGACAAACGCATCGGCAAAAGGAGGCTGCAAATTTTAGCCAAGAACAAGAAAAATCAAGCGATGCAAAAGGTGATAGCGGCTAGATTGGAGGCTTTACAATAAATCCAAGCAGCGATTTAAATGCGGAGCGAACAAGCGCGGGTGGCAGGTTAAAAATTTTGATTTATAAACAGGCTTTTGAAAATTTAGCTACGGTCGTTCAGCGAAAATTTAAAGTATCGCAAGCGGATAAAATATATAAAAGCGAGCATGTATTGCTGCTTTTTCTTGACGGTTTAAAATTCTAAGTAGCTTGAATGCGGCGCATAAATTTGCGCCAAAATTTAACGAAAATCGGTGCGGTCTGCCCGCTAAATTTTAGAAAGGATAGTTATGATTTTAGCTTCAAACTACGATGAAATCGACTTTGACGCGCTCTATAAGGCGCAAAAAGCAAAAAGCTCATTCGGTAAAAAGCAGGCCGAGCATTGGGACAAAAAGGCGCCTAGCTTCAACGAAGGCGTGATGAAAAGCGCCTACGCGCGCGAGTTTATAGACAAGGTCGATTTTACTGGCGTCTCCACGCTACTTGATTTTGCATGCGGCGCAGGCGCGTTAAGCGTGCTGGCGGCAGAAAAGGTAGATCAAATTTACGGCTATGATTTTTCGCCAAAGATGCTAGAGTTTGCCCGCGAGAATGCTCAAATTTACGGTGCGAAAAACGCGAAATTTGCGCAAAAAGCCTTCGAGGACGACTGGTCTGACGTGCCCGCATGCGACGTGGTTTTTGCCTCACGCTGCCTTGAGGTGGACGATCTAAAAGCCGCGCTTAAAAAGCTCCTTTCAAAGACCAAAAAGGCGCTTTATATTACGTTTAAGGTGGGCGGCAGCTTCGTGGACGGGGATATTTTGGACGCGATAGGGCGCGAAGTGGAGCAAAAGCCAGGCTTCGTCTATCTTTTAAACATCCTGTTTCAAATGGGCTATCTGCCGAGCCTCAGCTATATTAAAGCCTGGTGTCACGGCGGCGGAGCGAAAAGTGCGGAGGAGTTTGTGCAAAAGACGCGCTGGATGCTCGGCGGCGAGCTAAACGACACGGAGGAAGCACTGCTGGCGGAGTATTTCAACAACGGCAAATACGAGCCAAAGCAAGATTTTATGCACTGGGCGTTCGTGCGGGTGGATAAAACGGATGAGCTTTAGCTTAGTTGCCTTATTTTATGAATGAAGCAGGATAAATTTTGAAGCTAAATTTAGCTAGAAATGAAGCGTAAATTTAGCCTGCCAAAAATTTTATCGATAAAATTGCAAGAGCCGGTAAGTATTCATTTTTAAAAATTTAATGCAAAATCGGGATCGCTTGTCCGCTAAAAAAGAAGCAAGTCAAAAAAATCTCGCTTCATTAAATTTAAAACGCTACGGAGTAAAAAAGCAAAATTTGAGCTAAAATAACCAGGAAAGGCGGTAAAATGCAAACGCAAAAAGACAAAATCCCCGCGGACATCAGCCAAATTCCGCAAGAAATTTTAAAAAGCTACGATAGATTTCGCTTTTGTAGATATCTGTTTTTTGGGACACTTTTGACCTTCCTGATTTATATCATCGTGTTTCTTACGTTTGTACATGATGCGCCCATAATGTCGTTTTTATGGATGCTCGCGCTATCTGCGATAAATATACTCGTCTGCCTAAATAGGCTGAAGTATAAAAAATATGCCCTGCTTTTATTTAGTGATGCAGATAAGGCCTTTATGCTTATATGGATACATGTGGCTGCGATATTTTACGTCCTTTATGCTTTAATCGGATTTTATTTACAGATAAAATATCACATAGACTGGGATACACGTCAGATTATACCCGCTATTTTTATCGCTATTTTGGTGGCGATAATAACATATAACGCAAATCCGGAATTTGACGCCGATGAGACCGTGTATCTATCGGCACCAAAATCGCAGACAAAAATCGGCGGAGCGGTCGCTGATAAAATTTCCAGCGAGCAAAATTTTAACAAAACAAACGGCGAGGCGCAAGCTACCCAAGATGAAGCCGCTAAATTTGAGCAAAAATTTAATGACGCGAGCCTTGAAACAGAATCTATCCAAAGAAAAGAGGAGGCACTAGAGTACGGCAAAGCTCTAGCACGAATTGCAAAAAATTTAAAGCAAAAATATCAACTTCACCGTTTGATCAGATTTACTTTCGCGAGTTTTGCGACAACGGTTTTTTTGATTTTATTTTTACCAAATTCGTACGAATTACACTGGGCGTTTATAGTTAGCGCCGTTTGCACGATTATATTTTTCTTTTCAAAACGCAAATACAGTAAACTTTTCGTAGAAAATCCCAAAAAAAGCAATACGATTTTCGCGATAGAAAATTTTGCGATTGTGACGCTAGTTTTGTATCTCCCACTCTCGGAATTGCTCTTTTCTCAAGGACGAAGTTACGATAATATGGCTCTAATTCTTGGGTATCTGTATTTGCCGATAGCTCCGATATTGTTTATAACGACCATCGTTTGCCTAGCACGCAACTTAAGCGTTTATAAAGAGATAAAAGAGTGAAATTAGTAAAATTTAAACGAATTTTTAAATAACTTTATCGCGCAAATCTCTTTCATCAGCTCCTTGTCGGAGTATCCTTTTGCTGTGGAATGACAGCTTAAATTTAGAATTTAAATCAATCCAAAGCAGCACTTTGCACCTTTAAATTCACAAGCCCGCCATTTAAATATATCTATTTATCTGCGTTTATTAAAACACTTTAAATTAGCTGAGTGTAGAAGTAAGAATAAAGAAGCGTGGAGATTTTAGGCATAGCAAATGCGTTTAAATTTGATCTTAAACGCTCAAGGCTACTGCGTTAGCTTGCATTTCAGCGCCTCTTGTAAAAGCGCATTTGCTACTACTCTCTCCTTTTTTACGAAGATAAAATTTTCGCCGTATTCGCTCTGCAGCTCGCTTTGTGGATCGGCGCCCGTATGCATCACTATGATATTTGCTTTTAAATTAGAGCCGTTTAGCATCTTAGCGACGATGTCGAGCTTTTGCTGATTTGCGATCGTTAGGATGATGACCGACGCATCGCGCGCATGCAGCTCGTCGATCGCAGTTTTTTGCATTATATTTACAAAGTATATGTTCTCTCCGCGCGATTTGCCTAGATCCACAAGCTCTAAATCGCTCTCAGCGACCACGTATAGCAGCCCCTGATCTTTAAGGCGTAGCACAACTTCTTGCCCTATCCTGCCATAGCCTGCTACAATGATATGATTTTTCATCGGCGGGATTTGAGTTTTATGCTCCTCATCCTCGAGCTTTTCAACTTTAGACTCGAAACGGTTGGCGATTTTATTTAAATTTTTAAGAATAAACGGCGTTAAAATCATCGTCGCGGTTACGACTGTAATTAAAATTTGCCCGTTTTCCTTACTTAGCATATCGCGGCTCATCAACAGCGAAAAGATCGCAAGCGCAAACTCACCTATCTGGCATAGCGACAGCGCCGCTTTTAGCGCTATTCTTTTACCAGTAGAGAGAAATAAGATCGCATAAATCACAACCGTTTTAAGCGCCATTATAACGATAATAGCGAGCAGGATCAGCCCATAGTGCGAGACGATGACTTCAAAATTTATCTGCATGCCAATCGTGATGAAAAAAAGCCCCAGCAGTATGTCTCGAAACGGCGTCAGATCAGCCTCTATCTCGTGTTTATACTCAGTTTCTGCGATGAGCATGCCCGCGATGAACGCGCCCAGCGTGTACGAAAAACCAAAAACATGCGCCAAAAAGCTAGCCCCCACGACGGTAAAAAGGATGGTTGCGATGAAAATTTCTTTAGAATTTGTCCTTACGACGTAGTAGAGGAAGCGGTTGAAGGCGAATTTACCGAGCACGAAAAGGATCACTACCACTATGGCGGCGCTTACGGCGGTTTTTAAGATTAGATAGTTCACGGGGGTATTGTCGGTCGAGCCGAATATGTCAATCATCAGCAAAATAGGAATGACGGCGAGATCTTGAAATAGCAGGATGCCAAGCACCTTGCGCCCGTAGTTTTGGTTGATTTCGCCTGTTTCGTTGAGCGTTTTTAGCACGATCGCCGTAGAGCTAAGCGCGAGCGCAAGCCCGATAATCATCACCGTTTTTATGTTTCCGCCGAAAGCTTGATCGATGATGAGCGCTAGAATAATACCGGTGCCGAGTACTTGGAGTATGCCATTAAAAAACACGTCCTTTTTCATACTCATCAGGTGATGGAAGCTAAACTCAAGCCCGATGGTAAACATCAAAAAGACGATGCCAAATTCCGCCAGCTCAGACATATGGGCGTTTTCGACACTGCTTAAGCTATAGATCTGCGAAAAGCACACGCCCGCGACGATATAGCCGATGATGGTGGGAATTTCAAAAATTTTAAAGACGATATTTAGCACTATCGCAAGCGCCGTGATCGCAAGAAATAGCTCTATAACAAGCTCCATTAACTCCCTTTTTTGTAAGATTATACGTAAAATTTAGCGCTAAATTTATTGTAAATTTTACATATCCGCGACCATTTACCGGAGGCGATAATCGATGAAATTTTATCTTTTCATATAAATTTACGGGTAAATTTTATAATGTGATTTTACTAAAATCCCGCTTAAAAATAGAGAAATTATGTCGCACTTTATCGCTAAATTTAGAGGTTCGCGACAAAATTTTAAAGCCTAACACGGCTTGGAATTTTAAATTTTAAAGCTAAATTATATAAGACGGCTTTTAAATTTAATCGCAAGAGAATTCGCCCGGGTTTGTTTAGCGCAACTTTAAATTTGACGCGTCCATAAATCCGCTCTGAAAATCAAAATTTATCGCTTGAATCTACACTTGCGAGGCGATCTTGCTTTTTGATAGCATTAAAATTTCAGCTTATAGCACCGGGATTCGTTTTTTGCTGAGCTTTAAAATCTTTATCTTGCAGACCTTAGTCTGTCTCTCCGCCAAGCTCTAAAATTCTAGCCCGTAGCTCCTCGATCTCGCGCTCATACTCAGCGATCCTTTCTTGCAAGTGAAAGATCACGTCCACGCCCGCAAGATTGACGCCAAGCTCCTTTGTAAGGTTTAAAATCATGCGTATGCGGTCCATATCGTGCGCCGAATATAGTCGCATATTGCCCTCGGTGCGACCCGGGCTCACGAGCCCTTCGCGCTCGTATTGACGTATTGTTTGGGGATGAATATCCAAGACCTTCGAGACTATCGATATGAGATAAACCGGCTCATCGTAATCATGCATTTTGATGCCTCCTTATAGCTTTTGCAGCGCGGCTTTGACGTCCTCGCCCAGCGAATCGACATCGGGCAAAACGACATTTACCACCGCGTATAGATCACCTAAAATTTTACTCTTGCGGTTTTGCACGCCATAGCCTTTTAAGCGGTATTTCTGCCCGTTTTTGGTATTTTTTGCGATCTTTATCGTTGCGCTTTTGCTTGGCGTCGAAATTTCTACCTTTCCGCCAAACATCGCCGTTTTCAAAGGCACGTCAATCTTTTTGAAAAGATCGTCGCCTTCGCGGCTATACTCGGCGCTTGGCGCGATTTTTATCTCTAAAATTAGATCGCCGCTTTGAGCGCCTGATTTTTGTCCTTTTCCCCTGATGCGCAGCTTCTCGCCCGCATTGATGCCCGCGGGTACTTTAAATTTAACCGTCTCGCCACTTACGCGCACGCTCATCTCGCCACCTTGTATCGCGGTTTCAAAAGGAATTTCAATCGAGCTGTGCGTATCTAGGCTCTGCGCGCCGCCAAAGCCGCTACCGAAACTACTGCCGCTAAAGCCACTAAAACCTTCGCCGCCACCAAAAGAGCTGAAACTAAATCCACCGCGCGAGCCTGCGCTTTTTGCGCCGAAGGAGCCGCCGAAAATGCTGTTTAGGATGTCGTTTAGATCGCCCATGTTTGCCGAACCCTGCGCGAAATCGTGGAAATTCTGTCCGCCGAACATCTCGTCGCCGTGGCGGTCATACTGCGCCCGCTTTTTCTCGTCGCTTAAAATTTCATACGCGGCGTTGATCTCTTTAAATTTATCCTCAGCTCCTGGTTCTTTATTGATATCCGGGTGATACTTGCGAGCTAGCCTGCGGTAGGCTTTTTTAATCTCCTCAGCGCTTGCTGATTTATCCACGCCTAAGGTTTCGTATAAACTGCTTGTGCTTGCCATTTTAATCCTTAAAATCTTAAAATTTATGTAGATTATATCATAAAACTTTAGTGAGTGTCAATCAAGTTTGCTAAATTTCATTTATAAATTTTAATTTTGCGTTAGGAATATATTAGCGGACAAAATTTATAATTCCGCCAAAATTTTATTATCACAAAGGATATAAAAATGAAAAAATCGATTGTCCTATCGATAGCTTTGGCAGGTGCGCTTTTTGGCGCCAGTATCGACATTAAAGAAGCTCCAAGCAATTATGAGCGCGTAAATCCGGGCTTTAATCAAGATGTCGTGCTCTCATATCACAGCTCCGTTGCGGACGTGAAAAAATCCGTCGTCAATATTGCAACTAAAACCAAGATCAAAGCAGGCAACAGCCCGATGTCACAGATGTTTGACGATCCGTTTTTTAAGCAATTTTTCGACTTTGACATTCCGCAGCAGCAGGAGCGTGAGGGAAGCTCGCTAGGCTCTGGTGTCATCATCTCCGAAGACGGCTATATTGTCACAAATAATCACGTAATAGAAAATGCCGACGAAATCGTAGTTACACTACTAGAAGGCGATAAAGAGTATAAAGCCAAGGTAATCGGCACCGACCCCAAAACCGACCTTGCGATCATCAAAATCGACGAAAAAAATCTCTCTGCGGTTAAATTTGCCGACTCGTCCAAGGCCATGGAGGGCGATATCGTCTTTGCTATCGGAAATCCGTTCGGCGTGGGCGGCACCATCACTCAAGGCATAATCTCAGCGCTAAATAAAAACAACATCGGGCTAAATCAATACGAAAATTTCATCCAAACCGACGCTTCGATTAACCCGGGCAACTCAGGCGGCGCGCTAGTGGATAGTCGCGGCGCGCTTTTGGGAATAAATTCCGCTATTTTAAGTCGCGGCGGCGGAAATAACGGCGTAGGCTTTGCGATCCCTTCAAATATGGTAAAAGAGATCGCTGAAAAGCTCATCACAAACGGCAAGATCGAGCGTGGCTTTATAGGCGTTACGATCTCAGATATGTCTAAAGACCAAAAAGAGCTCTATGAAAGCAAAGAGGGTGCACTAATCTCAAGCGTCGAAAAAGACATGCCTGCCGATAAAGCAGGCATCAAGCGCGGCGATTTGATTACCAAAATAAACGGCAAATCTATCAAAAACGCCAACGAGCTAAAAAATTTAATCGGCTCAATGGCTCCAGGAAGCTCAGTGGATGTAGAATTTGAGCGCGACGGCAAAAGCAAGAGCACGACTATCAAGCTAGACGCGATGAAATCCGACTCCACCACCTTAGGCTCAGCCGGCGAAAACTCACAAAGCGCGATAGAGGGGCTAAAGCTAAGGACGTTAAATGACAGCTTGCGCCGCAAATATAACCTCGACGACGATGTCTCGGGCGCCCTCGTCTTAAGCGTCAAAGATGGCTCAAAAGCCGATGATTACGGCTTTGAGGTAGGCGATGTAATCATCCAAGTCGGTCAAAACGATGTCAAAAGCTCAGACGACTTCGATCGATACATCAAAGATTACAAGGGCAAGAAAACCCTAGTTTGGGTTATCAGACGCGGAATTCCGCAAGGTCTTGTAATCCGCTAAGCTTGGTCCACCAAGCTTAGCGGCGAGTAACGCGAAAGCGTTAAAATTTAACCGCGGCGAGCCCAGGACAAAGCATTAGCGGAACATTGCGAGTAAGCCAGCAGAAGTTTTTGGGATTTTGAACTTTCTGATAAGCGAAATTTCGAGCTTTCGAGCACAAAAGATACATAAACTATAAAAAGGGCTTCCTGCAGGCATTAAAAGCTGCCGGAAGCTCTCTGTTATTTCAAGCATCTCTGAAAGCCCTCTGCTATTTCAAAACACCGCTAAAAGCCCAGATTTTTCGCTTGAAATTCTTAGAATTTTACTTTTTTGCTTTTGTTTTCACTTAGAATTTTTAAGATTTAACCTTCCACGCCGCTACTTTATCGCTTTTACCGCTTCGCCTGGAACTTGCTTTAAAATTTTAATCTCTTTGCTAACAACATACCGCAGAAGTATGTGCTTCTAACCTAGAATTACTTCAAATTTTAATTCCTCTTGTATATTACTTCACTTTAAATTCTACAAATCCAAATTTTATAAAATCTATGTCCTACCCTATTTCTCGATATCAGAAACTGCTGCCTTTTTATTCTAGCGCTTTTCTCGCAGCGACGCTTATTGGGAATCCCGCTGACTAAATTTTAAGGTCGGAATTTTAAAATTTAGTCATTTTGTAATCGTAATTTTTCGTTTAAGCTTCGATAACAAAAATAAGCTGAAATTTTACTTTATTATCGAAAACGTTACATCGCGATACCCATTTTTTCGCGTTAAGCTACCTTTCGTTAGAAATTTTATTAAATTTATTGTAAATAGGTATTTTTATAGTATAATGGATAGTTTTTATTTTTTACAAAGGATTATGGATTATGAAAGATAGTAAGATACCGATTATTTCCGGTTTAAGTTTGGCGGCGTGCTTAGCCATTGCTCCTTCGCAAGCTTTAGCTGGTAATGGGATCATAACGGTAACTAAAAGCGACGGTACTCCAAGTCAATTATATAAATCATCCGGCGAAAATTACTCGGGCGGCTTTGAAAGTAAAGCAAATGCTCACGGACAAAACGATAATAATATCGTAACAATAAGAGGCGTTGCCTCGGGTGGCGTAAGCACTTGGAATCGTACGATCTATGGTGGAGGTAACGGCGATGGTACCAATTTGGGACAGGGTTTTTTATATGAGCAAGTTACTTCGGCAAATAACAATATACTTAATGTCAATAATGGCGCTACGGTGGCAATACTTGTGGGCGGCGAAGGAAAAGGCGCACAAAACAATAAAGTAAATTTAGATAGCGCAGAAGTGCATTATGTCGTACTCGGCGGCAACGGTACATGGTACGGTAGAGCGAGCAATAGCGGAGACGCCATACACAATATCGTAAATGTTAGCGGCGCTACTAAGATATACTACAAGAATTTCAATAATTTTAACAGCACATCGCTAATGGGCGGTAGAGCGACCGGTACAAATCAAGCAAATAATAACGAAGTAAATATCAGCGGTACGCCTATTATCGTCGGTAGAGTCGCGGGCGCTGCGGTAGAAAACGGCGGCGCAGACGGCAATAAAGTAAATATTACCGGTGTTGTAAATTTAGTAAACGTAAATGGAGTAATAGCTGCAGAAAATAGCGCCGCTATTTTGCAAAACAATGTCGTAACTATAGATAATAACGGCGCTAAAGTTACCGATGTTTTAGTTGCCAACGGTACAGGCGGTGGTATTACCGGAGGCGGCGGTAAGGCAACGGCTAAAAATAACCACGGTTGGTTGAAAAAAGGCGAGGTTGGAAATATCAACGGCGCATATATGGTTAGTAAAACTATCGCCAACCACTCTACTATCGAGGGCGGCCATGTAACTAATTACGCATACGGAAGTTATTATAGAAACGACGCTCATAATCTTGCTTCCAATAGCCAGGGCGATTATGTTACCATCAGCGACGGTACTGTAGATAAAGCGATTTATGGAGCTTTTACATATTACGGCGACATAGATGGAGCTCATGTGAATATGAGCGGCGGCAAGGTCACGGGTGCGAACTCAAGCAACGATGATGGCGTATACGGCGGACTTAGCTACGACGGTAAGGTCAATAATAGCTATTTGGAGTTAACCGGTGGCCAAATAACCGGCGACGCCATCGGCGGAAGAAGCAACAACAAAGATGTCGCAAATAACTACGCAAAAATTAATGGCAATGCAAAAATAGGCGGAAGACTGATCGGCGGAGAGAGCCGCAGCGGAACGGTTACTAATAGTTATTTAGATCTGACCGGCGGCGAGATCGGTCAACAGGCCATAGGCGGCAAGAGCAAAACCGGCGCTTCAAATAATAAAGTAACCTCTACCGGCACGACTTTTAAAAAGAGAGTTACTGGCGGAGAAAGCTCTAACGGCGCTGTAACCGGCAGTAGGGTATTTTTGACTAGCTCCAAAGTCGGCGAGAATATTTACGGCGGTAATGCAGCAGGTGGCAAAGCGGAAGATAACCACGTCAAACTTAGGGGGAATAACGTCGTAACAGGTGAAATTTACGGTGGCACATCCACTACTAACGATGCTTCAAGAAATATCGTAGATATAGAAGACGGCGAAGTAGGCGGTACGATTTTCGGCGGAAGAGGCGTAAATTCGTTTAATAATACCGTAAATTTAACCCGCACTCATGCCAAAAATCAAGTCAATGGCGGCGGCGTTAATACGAGCGGCGGCAGTGTCCACGACAATAAAGTAACCTTAGACGGCGCTAAAGCGGACGGCATCGTAAGCGGAGGCCAAGCTAATAGCGGAGATGCCGCAAAAAATATCGTAACGGCGCAAAATAACTCAAAAATAAATTCCGTTATCGGCGGTCAGTCTTCAAGCGGAGCCGCTAAATTAAATGAGGTGCATTTAAACGATAGCGCCGTGACGAAAGAAATTTACGGCGGATATAGCATAAGCAATAATGCAGAAGAAAATATCGTAAATTTAACGAATACTACTGCAAATCATGAAGTCTACGGCGGATTGAGCTCACAAAAAGCTGCCGATAAAAATACCGTAAAATTAAATGGCGGCGAAGCTAAAAAGAACGTTTGGGGCGGACACGGTCGCACCGGTACCTCGCAAAACACCGTGACAATAGAGGGAGGCGCACAGGTAGCGGGCAGCGCACTGGGCGCAGAGGCGACGGCAGGTAGCGCAACCAATAACACCGTAAATGTCGATAGCGGCAAAGTTACCGGCGACGTAAAAGGAGCAAAAGCTAGCGGCTCTGCAACCAATAACAGCGTAAATTTAAAAGGTACCGCTAGAGTTGATGGTAACGTCTACGCAGCGGATGCAAGCAGCGGTAGTGGTAACAGCGTAAATTTCCATAGCGGAAGCGTAGGAGGAACAATATATGGTCTATCTAATACAAGCGGAGCTAACAATAGCCTAAACGTATATAACGCCTCTACTCAAAAAACCGCAGGCGATATAGCAAATCTAAACGTATTAAACTTTAATGGAATTTCAAACGCTAACGGTAGCGCCGCAACTGCAGCTTTAAATTTAACCACTGCCGGCAACACCGATATCAATAACGCTAAATTCCAACTAAACGGAATAGATTACGATCCAAGCAATGATAGCTACGGCTCACTTAATATAGAGGATGGTAAGGAGTATTATCTAATTAAAAACGGAGGCGATTACTCAAATTTCAAAGAGAAAGCCAAGCAGCAGACAAACGTATTTAATATCACCGATGCTTCTACCTATGAGATCTCTTTAAAGGGTATGTTAAAGAGCACGGATAACCACTCCATATTTATCCAAGGTGTAAAGGATACCAAACGCAATATCTCATCAGATAAAAACTTCGATAGCGAAGAGGTTTTAAAATATGATCCGGATCTTACCGCAGGTACTATAATCAACGTAGGTAAAGCAGGCGAAAACAAGAACTTTAACGGACTTGATATAAATACGGTAAATACCGATCCTGCTAAACCTATAAAAGCAACCGTTACTCTAGTAGAGGGTAATAATATAGGAACCATTACCGGCGATGATGACGATACTTTAAAGATAGGTAAAGATGACGGCTCTATGACCCCTGGTAGTATAGAAGCAGAAAACATCGCAGGCTTTAAGAAGATCGATTTTAATCTCCCTAACAACTACAACGGAAACGATCCCGCACTTAAGCTTACCGGAAGTACTATTACCGATCTTAGCCAGACGAATGTTAACGTAAATACCAACAACCTTGATGATAACAAAGACTATAAGTTAATCAGCAAGGATAACGGTACTATAAATTTTACTGATAGAAGCACCCAAAAAGATCAGGTCTATACCATTACCGATAAAGACCACTACCAATATGACGGCGAAACCTTCCGTAAACAAAACGCAGATAAAGAGCTTGTATATAGAAAGGGCACCATCACCGATGCTTGGATAGATAACGGTTTCGATAGCGGCGAGCTAACCAAGAACCAAGCTAGCAATGATGCCCAAGCAGGTGCTCATAAGCTATTCGGCAATAAAAATAACACCGTAAACGTATCTCAAAGCGCAGGAGATCTAAACGGTAAGAATATAAGCTCGGGTAGAGCAGATGTCAAAGATAGCGTAACTCCAAATACCGTCTATAACAATAAAACCATAGTTAAGGGCGGAACAAATTTCGGTAACGTAAATGCAGGTTACGGCGATAGCGGAACCCAAGAGGTTCACCACAACGAGCTAAGCTTTGAAGATAGCTCAAAAGGTGCTGTAGTAAACGGAAACATAAGCGCAGGCTACTCCCTAAACGGAAACGTTCATGATAATACCGTAACTACAAACGATACCACCATTAACGGAAACGCTTACGGCGGTGAAGCAGCAAATGGTAATGCAGATGCCAACACCATAACTCTAAATGACGGTAAGGTTACCGGCGACGTAAAAGGAGCAAAAGCTAGCGGCTCTGCAACCAATAACAGCGTAAATTTAAAAGGTACCGCTAGAGTTGATGGTAACGTCTACGCAGCGGATGCAAGCAGCGGTAGTGGTAACAGCGTAAATTTCCATAGCGGAAGCGTAGGAGGAACAATATATGGTCTATCTAATACAAGCGGAGCTAACAATAGCCTAAACGTATATAACGCCTCTACTCAAAAAACCGCAGGCGATATAGCAAATCTAAACGTATTAAACTTTAATGGAATTTCAAACGCTAACGGTAGCGCCGCAACTGCAGCTTTAAATTTAACCACTGCCGGCAACACCGATATCAATAACGCTAAATTCCAACTAAACGGAATAGATTACGATCCAAGTAACGATAGCTACGGCTCTTTGAATATCGAGGAGGGTAAGGAGTATTATCTTATCCACAATGCTGGCAATACCTTTACGAATTTTACCGAAAAGGCTAAGCAAACAACCCGTGAGTTTACGCTTAAAAACTCTACCACCTACGATATAATGCTAAAAGGCTTAATTAAGAGCAGCGACGATCAATCTATCTTGATTCAAGGAAGCAAGCTTACTTCAAGAAAAATTTCCAATGACGGCAAATTCGACGGTGGAGAGATCAAGAAATACGGAAATATCCCAAATCCTGTAATAAATGTAGTTAACGAAGATCCTTCTACCCCTACGGATTTTAACGGCTTAGATATCGACGGCGGCAACAACTCTACTGTAAATTTAACCGGCGGCAATAATATCGGAGATATCACCGGCGGAGCTGGAAGCACTCTAAATGTAGGTAAAGATACTACCAATCCGGCAGCTCCTAATTCGATCACCGCCAAGAATATTGGAGGATTTGACGATATCAATATCTTTATGCCTCCTACCGTTAAAGACGGCGATTCGATGATTAAGCTTACCGATCCTACGGCTAATACTGATCTAAGCAATATGAGAGGCAAGATCACCGCTTACGTTAGTGGCAATACCGATGTAGGAGATACCAGCACGATCCATCTGATAGATAAGCAAGGAAGCGGACAATTACTACTTCCTGATCCTTCTCATCTACAAACAAGAGTCCAACAAGGAGCTACCATAGAGTATGAGACCTACGGTATGGTAGATGCAAACGGAAGAGCGTTAGATCTTAGATTTAGCGGTAAAAGAAGGGTAAAAGACGATACCAAATCCTTCGCAGAAACCAGAGCTGCAAGCTTAGCTAGCTTAAAGAGCGG
>NZ_CALKZP010000057.1 GCF_938002845.1 uncultured Campylobacter sp. | reverse complement strand
GAGGAGAGTTGACCCTAGTACGAGAGGACCGGGTTGAACCGACCACTGGTGTACCGGTTGTTCTGCCAAGAGCACCGCCGGGTAGCTAAGTCGGGATGCGATAAGAGCTGAAAGCATCTAAGCTCGAAGCCGACTCCAAGATGAATCTTCTTTTAAGAGCTCTAGTAGACTACTAGTTTGATAGGCCGGATGTGTAATGGATGAAAGTCCTTTAGCTGACCGGTACTAATAGCTCGTTTGCTTATCTTTTAAGCATTACTTCCTTGTTAAGGATAAAATTTTACTTAGTATTTTTATTTTATACTGCGCCAAGTTTCGCTTCGGATTGCGGTCACGAACTTATATGTTCGCTCCCTTATCCTAGCTCACGCGCCTTGTCTAAAAGTAAAAATACTTTGTAAAATGGCCTTGGGTATTAAATTTAAAAGCAAAGATGAATAATCAAATTTATACTTAAGGCATCAATCCTAAAACAAACTCCGTTTTTATAAAACAAGATCTGACTTTAACGATGAACGCAGTGTTAAATAAGAGATTATAAAAGATATCCGTAATCTACAAATTAATCCAAATTAGATTACGAAGTATTTTTGATATAAGGCGAACAGGCAGGAACGAGTAAAGCTCATATGCTACGGGGCTAAAGCTCGTAACGTATTCGCGATCTTACTTCAAACAATAAAAGCAATCCCTTATTTAACACTGCCTGTGGCTATACAGACGAGGAAACGCCTTGCTCCATCTCGAACCAAGAAGCTAAGCTCGTCCTGGCTGATGATACTATCCGTTACTCGGACGGGGAAAGTAGGTCGCTGCAGGCTTTGTTAAAATTCCATAACTTTCCATACAATTTTCAATTTAAATTCTATTCCGGCATCTTTGGCTTATCGCTTTTTTAGCCAATAAATATTGCTTGATAAATTTAAAATTCTATAGCCTTTTAGAATTTTAGAACCTTCTGCAAATACAAATTTTAAATCTAGCCCTCCATCATTACAAAATCTCAAAACTCTGCATTAAATTTGACTTATATTGAGTGAAAAATGATACGGATTGAAATTTTTTTATAATACTTGTTTGTTCGTATTGTTTTTTAATACTATCTGTTGCGTTTGCTTTTTAACTTCTATGGCGCGATCTTTATTTCTAACCTCTACGAGCCTCATTTATGATTTATACGTTCGTTTTTAATACATTACCGCGTTTTTATATCTAAATTATAAAGCCGCCGGCACTTATAAAGCTTTCGAATGATTTAAACTATATGCCAAATAAAGCTTGGCAAGCGCTGTTACTTAATATAATGAAACGTTCTATAAGCAGATAAAACCCTATTAAAAATCAAGCCCGTAAAAAGCATGCCACACAAAAGAAGCTTATGAATGCAGCTAAATTTTATTAAGATCGCTCGTCTAGCTTTGCATGTAAAGTATCCGTGCCTTTTATAACACTAGCATCCCGTCGCCGTATTGTTGTATATAGTCTCGCACGTAAAAAGTCTCCGTGTGCGGCAAATCGGGCTAAATTTCATAAATACCGCCGCTTAGTCTTTTACATGATTTAAATCTAAATCCCGTTTCAATGCTTGCGGTATTAAATTTAATATATCTAGCTTTATCCGTTAGCGGTGGAGCGACTGCCAAAAAGCAGCCCAGTATTAAATTTAATATATCTAGCCTTATCGCCTATCTGATTTTTAAGATCAAGCTAAAATTTAACGTATTTATTTAATAAAACGATCAAAGCAGATAAAATTTCAATATATCCACTTAAATTTTATCTCCCTTTAAGCCCGCTACAAATATAATCTTAACGTATTGCAAGATAGCGTAATAGCGTATGGGCGCATCCCTTTTCTAGCACTGACGTGGGATAGGTATATAAAAGCGCTCAATGCCAATAGACGTTTTATTTGGCAATACAAATATTTCAACCTCAAAGGAATTTTAATGAAAAACCTATTTAAATCCGCACTATTTCTATCGCTTCCTGCATTTATGCTAGCAGCAGTAAATTTAAACACCGCAAGTAAAGAAGAGCTTATGGCACTTCCCGGTATCGGAGAGGCAAAAGCTCAGGCTATCATAGATTACCGCAAGGATAATAAATTTAAAGATATCGAGGATATCAAAAACATTAAAGGCATAGGCGATAAAAGATTTGAGCTTATTAAAGATGATCTTGCCGTAAGCGGACAGACCGACATTAGTGATCTAAAATCTGCCAAGAAAAAAGCAAGTAAAAAAGCCAAAGATACTATCAAATCCTCTAAAGCTAAAGCAAACGCTAAATCAAAGAAGATGCAAGAGAAAATGGATGATAGCATGGATAAAGCTATGAATGAGGATGGTAAAGTAAAAGGCTCTACGGCTAAGTTGAAAGACGAAGCTAAAGAAGAGGGATCATCTAAGGCTAAAGGTAAGAGGGGCAAGGGAGAGTAATAAGAAAGAATATATAAAATAAGGAGAGGAGAGTAAGTTGGGCTTCTCCTTTGTTTTATAAACTTTATAGTTTTTATATAGTTCTATTCTTTTCTAATCATTGCTATTGTAAATTTGCAAATTTTATAGCTCTTCTTTCTATTATAAATTTTATAAATTGCATGGGCTTTGAAATTTATGAAATTTGCTTTTGTACTTTTTCTAGGCTTTACTTTCATCTTATTTCGTGTTTGATTTATTTGGCTTTAAATTTATAAGTTACTTTGGGGGTAAAATTTAAACAAGTTTGCGCGAGCAAACGAGTGTAACGCAAATTTTATTATTCCGCGCAGTTTGCTGCATGCACTGCATAAATTTTACTTTGCAGTCCTCTGTATGTATTCCATGAGTTTTACGTATTCACCTTGGCGCTTAATTAAGACTAGAAATGATTGCGCTCAAAACACGCATAAAAATAATCAGAATCTAAGATAGCACCTAGATATCAACAAAAAGAAAGCAAAAGGAGTGATTAAAAGAAAAGGCTCAAGATAAGTTAAAAACTTTCAAAGGAGTTTTTAACTATGATTTTATCGATGAAAAATAAGTATATAGTCCGTTCAAGAATTTCTGAAGCTAAATTTAGAGAAATTCTAAAATACTTCGCAGAGGATATAGAAGCATCAAAGATATCGAATTTAACTAAAATTTCAGAAGCAACCCTATGTAAAATCTTTAGAGAAATAAGAGCTCTTATGTCTAAAGAGTGTGAAAAGATAAGCAAATTTAGCGGTGAGATAGAAATAGATGAAAGTTACTTCGGATCTAAAAGAGTAAGAGGAAAAAGAGGTAGAGGCGCAGCAAATAAAACACCCGTATTCGGTATGCTTAAAAGAGACGGCAAAGTCTATACCCAGATAGTTAAAAACTGCTCTGCTAATGAACTGATACCTATATTATCTCAATATAGCGAGCTTGATAGCTCTACTATCTATTCTGATTGCTGGAGGGCTTATGATGGATTGGTTGATTACGGAGCTAAAGCTCATTATAGGGTAAAGCATTTTAAAAATGAATTTGCAAATGGTAAAAACCATATCAATGGCATAGAAAACTTCTGGGGTTATGCTAAACATAGATTATCTAAATTTAAAGGCATCAAGAAAGAGAATTTTTTGCTTCATCTTAAAGAATGTGAATTTAGATATAATACTAAAACTACACAGGAAAACTTATATCAGAAACTGTTGAAACTGATAAGAGAGAATCCGTTTAAGTTTGATTGAGCCATAATTTAAAACAATACGCTTAGCCTCTCGCTCAGTGATCAAATTTTATATTTGCATATTCATCCAAAACTACCAAGCAACTTTGATATTTTCCTTTTTGTTAGATCACCTAAAGCTCTATTCGCTATAATATTACTGTAAATTTGGCCCAAAAAAAGAGAAAATAAAAGAACAAATCCCAAAACTGTTAGCGGCTTCCGCACCAATGAATGCGGGCGAAACAGACCAGGCGCTAAATGCAGACAAAAAAAGAGGTCGAAAAGGAAATAAAAGCCATAAAGACGAAGGCAAGATAAGCTCGCCGAAGAAGTGCTATTGCTAGGCATCGTAAATTTGGCAAACATCACTGTAAGATCTGCTTACCAGTAGAAAAATTTGTCGGCTACAGTCTGCTTTGAAATTGAGGTTGGTCAGTGGGGTATGCGTGTATGTTTGGGAAGATTAAACATAAACAATCAGATAAAATAAGCAAGGAATAACCAATAAATGAGCAGAAAAAGTATTTTAGAACTAAATTTTACTGAGGCAAGAGAATTTTTTTTAAAACATGAAAGCTATTGCAATATAGACTTGCTAAGGTATTTTTCATTTTCTGAGTTATTAGAAAAAGTATCAAATGAATATTCTGGAAAAAATTTATTAAATGATTTCAGTCAATCAAAAAGTGCAATGGGGGAATTGGATGATGTAAACCATCTTTTATATACCAATAAAGATGGTAAACTATCATGGAGACCATTTCGGGTTATAAATCCTTTAGTCTATGTGGCATTAGTACATGAGATAACCGAACAGATAAATTGGGAGAAGCTGCAGGCAAGATTTAAGAAATTTAGTAAAAACGAAAAAATAAGATGCTTAAGCATACCTGTTCAATCCGAAAATAAACAATCCGATAAGGCTCAGCAAATTTCAAATTGGTGGGAACAAGTAGAACAGCAGTCTATTTTGCTTTCACTGGAGTATGACTTCGTTTTTGATACGGATGTGGCAGATTGTTATGGCTCAATATATACACATTCGATTGCTTGGGCAGTGGAAAGCAAAACAATTGCAAAATCACAGCAGGGAAGAAACAATAAGGGTTTACTGGGGAATATCATTGATACAAGTATTCAAAATGCACAATATAAACAGACCAATGGTATTCCGCAAGGTTCCGTGTTAATGGATTTTATTGCTGAAATTGTATTGGGATATATAGATAGAATATTGGGCGTTACTCTTCAAAGACAGGGTATTGTAGACTATAAAATCCTTCGCTATCGCGATGATTATCGGATATTTGTTAATAACTCTAATGATGGAGAAATAATTTTGAAATTACTTTCTGAAATCATGATGCCTTTTGGATTGAAATTAAATGCAAGCAAAACAAAAGGGAGTCAAGATGTTATCACTCAATCAATAAAGAAGGATAAGTTGGCTTGGTTATTTATTCCACAAAATTATCGAATCGGTTTGCAGAAGCAACTATTGCTTATTAGGCAGCATAGTGTTAATT
The DNA here is from genome assembly GCF_938002845.1 of uncultured Campylobacter sp. Classification (GTDB taxonomy): domain Bacteria; phylum Campylobacterota; class Campylobacteria; order Campylobacterales; family Campylobacteraceae; genus Campylobacter_B. Next base: position 109,973 of record NZ_CALKZP010000057.1, on the reverse strand, counting down.
ATGCTAATTCTGGTAGTCTAAATACGGCATTAAATAAATTTGACAAGAAAATAGAAAAAATTAGAAATAAAAAAAGAAAGATACGCAATAAAGAACAGCTTATCAGTATTACAACGGATATTGCATATAATAATCCAAAGGCAATACCTGTATGTTGCGCAATCATTAGCAAATTACTTTCAGAATTAGATGATAGTAAAAATATATCTTTATTGGTTTACAAAAAATTAAGCAAAATGCCTAATTCTGGTTTTGCACAAATTTGGCTACATAGAATGTTGAAAGAAAATTTAAATGAATTTAAATTTTCCGAGAAAATATGCAAATTACAGAATAGCCATATAAATCTATGGAACTATAGTTGGGTAAAAGGTAGAAATATGTTGAATATACTGAGCAATACGCCTATTTTTCTCCAATCCGAATTTGATAAATTAGATAGCGTTATTCCAAATAATGAAATTGATCTTTTTGATTATTAGTAAGCAAATGTAAATACCACAGTTTTCAAGTAGCCCATAAGCCCAGTAGTAATACGTACTAAGCACAAGAAATCGCGGCGATTTATCAATTGACAACAGTCTTGAGATAAAAACGTTACAACGAGCACAAAGAGATTTTGTGCAACGTGTTTTGATCACACTTTTGCATGGGTCGCAACACCGTATGTTAAATTTAAGGAGCGCCTGCTAAATGTGGTTAAATTTTTGCGCCAAAATTTTTAAATTAAGAGCTCTCAATGCCGCATCGCTCATAGTCTATAAAAAATCATATAAATTTCAAAACTAAATTAGGTCGGACTTGCGCCCGACCGGTATCAGAAAGGAGGGTTAAAATATATAGACCGCGCCGAGCACGATAAACGCTCTTAGGCAAAAGCCGCCCACAAGTACGCCGTATTCGTTATAAACGCAGCTTTTTATCTCCTCGCCGCCGTGCGCGCAGACGCTGCCGTCTGCATTCACGCTGCAGCTGCGAAGCATAAATTTACTTCCGCCTAGCAGCGGTAGTGCAAGCCCCAAAATAACAAAGCCTATCCAAAACATCGGCGCAAGCGAGCCGCCGACTATCTTGGTTACGCTAGCCATACCCGCAGCCTCGCTTCTCACGCTAGCAAATAGCGCTAGCACCGCAACAATCTCAAGCGCGACTAACACGACGTGAAATTTATGCGCACAGTGGCTTAGGCCGTGCCCGGCATTTAGCGTAGCGGCGGCGTTTGCGCTAAGCCCCGTAGAGATCGCGGAGATCGTAAATAAAATCGGCAGCCATACGCTAGCCCAAAGTGGGATCGCCTTTACGACGTAAAGTAGTAGCCCGGTATACCCCATCACTCCAAGCGCCAGAATAGCTCCGAGCGTGAGCATCATATCGCAAATTTTACCGCTCTTTTTGATCTGCAAAAGCACTAAAACGCTAACCACGATGAAAAATGTAAGCAGATATGTACCTATGCTCATCATCGAAACTGGGCGCGTATAGAGCTGCAAAATTTTAAGAGGATTTATCGCGGCGCTCGGCGCCAAGTCAAATAGCAAAAGCGCGGTTCCTATTATTACCGCAACGGGTGCTAGCAGAAAGCCGAATTTATAAAACCTCTCGTTTAATGAACCCAAAAAGCCTTTGTAAGCCAAAGCCGAGCACAAAAATGCCCCGGCGCCTAGACCGCCTAAAAATAGATAGATGACTATGAGCCATCCCCAAGTCGTCTGTACCATTGTCATTCCTTTAAATTTTCAAAAACTTCAGGATCTTTTAGCGCACTTTTAAGCGCATCCATCTCGCTATTTAAGTAGAGATTTAAAAAGCCCCCGAAGCTCTTCCAAACGTCTAAATTTGCGTGCTCGTCGCAACGAGCGGCAAATTTGCAAAACCACTGCGACGGATGAGCGGCGATAAATTCCGCCTTTTTACGCAGAATTTCGTTAAATTTAGCCTCATCCTCCGCCTTTAGCGCGCTAAAACTTAGAAAATAAAGATATTGCAACTCGTACCCGATGAAATCGTCGGGAAATTTATCAAGCTGCGCATCCTCGAGTTTTAGCCCCGAGCTTTCATAAAAGCTTCGCACCTGCATCGTCTTTGCCCCAAACATCGTTTGATAGTCGAAATACACCGACTCGTAAGGCTCGGCTTTGGGACGCTTAGGGCCTACGAAGAGCCTATTGAATTCGTAGCGAATTTCATCGATTAAGCTTGGCTCGCTTTTGCATTTGGCAAATTCGAGGATAAATTTGTGCTCTTTAAGCTTAGGCGCAAAATCCTGCGTCAAATTTAAAAGCTCGTCCAAATTTTCACTGGTAAGAGGTACCAAAAATACCTGCCTCAAAAAGTCCTCGACGCAAAGGCTCTGCTTTAAATTACGCATCTTTTTATCCTTAGTGGATAAACTCGTTGCGCTTCATACGAGGATAGAAGCGGATGTTCGGCTTCGTAAAAAAGCGCTTAAAGCCCGGCATCTCTTTCTCCATCCCCGCGCTATCGCTCACGTCGCTATCGACCAGCTTTAGCACGTCGCAAGGACAGCCCGCTACGCACGCAGGCTCCTCGCCGCGCTCGAGCTTCTCGGCGCAGAGGTTGCACTTTTGCGCTTTGCCGTCTTTGCCTTTGGTTATTGATCCATAAGGACAGGCTACGATGCAGTATCCACAGCCGATGCATTTATCGTGCAGCGGCTGAACGACGCCGTTTTCAAGCTTAATGTAAGCTCCCACGGGACAAACATCCATACACGCAGGCTCTTCACAATGGTGGCACGAATGCGAGATGAAAATTTCCTTTTCGATCTCGTCTTCATGGATGAGCATCATATCGACATGGCGCCAGTTGATGTCGGGGTCTTGGTTATGATAGACCTGACATGAAATTTCACACGCCTTACAACCTATGCAAAAGTTGTAATCAAATAAAAATCCTTGTTTTCGTTTCATTTTATGCCTCCTGTTTTGCAGCTTTTTTTACTTCACAAAAGCTTGCGGTATAGGTCGATCCGTTGCCTAAATCACTCACTCCGTCTGAGCAAAGGATGTTCGCTCCCGTGCGAGATTTGGTGACTTTGACCCAGATATTATTCCACGCATAGACGATGCCCGGCTGCATCTGATTAGTCTCAACCGCTGTAAATATCGCCGTACCCTTTTCATTCGTAGCCTCGACCGTATCGCCCTCTTTGATACCGCGCGCCAGCATATCCTCGCGCGTCATAAAAAGCTCGGCGTTGCCCTTTACGATGACGCGTTTTAAGATGTAAGGCATATTGCCCCAGTTTGAGTTATCCTGAAGCTGTGTGCCCGGCGTCATGAAATAAAGCGGATATTTTTTGAGATAACCGTCGCCGAAACTCTTATGTGCTCGGTAATAATCCCAATCGTCATCAAGATCGATCACTGGATGATAACCTGCCTCTTTGAATGTCTCAGAGTAGAGCTCGCACTTGCCGCTTTTAGTACCGAATACAAGCTTGTCCTTCGGCGCATAAGGGTAGTAAGGAAACTGATCTTTCATCGTCTCAGGAGTCCTAAACGGCTTAATCCAGCCTACGCTCTTTAGCTTTTCGTAGGTGATATTTTGCTTTTTGGCAAATTCCGTATCCAAAAACCTTCTGCAAACCGTCTCACTATCCCAATCAAAGCACTCCTCTTTATATCCCATCGCCTTGGCTAGAGCGTTAAAAAATTCCAAATTCGTCTTGGCTTCGCCCAGCGGCTTGACGCTTTGGGCGTTGTAGCAGACGTAGCCCGAAATTTGATCGTTTTGAATGTCTTCGCTCTCCATAAAGGTAACGCCCGGCAATACGTAGTCAGCGTAATCGCAGGTGTCGGTATCGTAAGGATCGATGACTACCAAGAAAAAATCGTCGTCCATCACGCGTTTTTTGATTAAATTCGTATTGGGCGCCGTTACCATCAAATTTGAGTTATAGTTGATACAGGCTCGAATTACCGTATTTATCGGCTTACCTAGATAGGTCGGATTTTCCTTTTGAATGCCTTTGCCAAATTCTATATAGCTTATTTGCTGGCGCTCTATCTTTTTGCCTTCCGCGTCTTTCGGCGAAAGATCTGGCATGCAGTTATCGAAGTTAAAGCAGCCCTTTACGTGCACGTAAGCCCAGAATAATCCGCCGCCAAGTTTTGTAAGGCAACCCGTAAGTACCGGCAAGAAAGTAACCGCTCGCACGAGCCTTGCGCCGTTAAAGTGCCTTTGCCCGCCGTCGCCGTGCATAATGGCGGGCGCTTTAGCATGAGCGTATTCTCGCGCAAAAACCTTGATCTGATCGACGCTTGCGCCGCACATATCGCTTAGCTCGCCATAGGTGTAGAGGCTACACTCTTTAACCAGCTCGTCAAAGCCCATCGTATATTTTTCTACAAATTCGTGATCGTAGAGATCCTCCTCTATCAGCACCTTACACACCGCTAGACAAAACGCAGGATCGCTTGAAGGCTTTAGTTGGATAAACATATCGGCTTGGTTTGCGAGCGGAATTCTGATCGTATTTATGACGATGATCTTGCCGCCTCGTTTTTTGACGCGATGGGCAAATCTGATCCAGTGCACCGCCGTATAGGCTTCGTTTGAGCCCCAGCTGATATACATATCGCTCTCATCGACTTCCAGCGCGTCTTTTGAAAAGTCCGTGCCGATGACGCTCGGCGTGCCCGCATAGCGCGGCCAGTCGCATGGATTACGCACAAGCCTCGTAGCGCCGTATTTTTCAAAGAAATTTCCAGACGAAATAGTCTTTGAGATATGCCCTTCGTTGCCCGAATAGACAAATTCCGTCAGTGCCTCGCCGCCGTATTTTGCTTTGATCTCGGTAAGCTTGGCGGCTATCTCTTTTAGCGCTTGATCCCAGCTGATGCGCTCCCATTTACCCTCGCACTTTTTACCGACGCGCTTCATCGGATACATTATACGATCGGCGTTGTATAGGTGCATCGCGTAGGTATGTCCTTTGACGCAGACCGTGCCTTGCGTTAGAGGGTGCTTCGGATCGCCTTTGATGCTAACCATCTTACCGTCTTTGATCTCTGCGATCATCGAACAGGCATCGCGGCAGTTTCTAGGACAGGTGAGGTAGTGATACTCTACGCCCTGTTCGTTTTTATAGGATTTCGGTTTAAAATCCACCTCAAACTGCTCCATACCAAATAGGCTTGGAGAGGCTCCCGCCGTAGCCAGAGTCGCTCCCGCGCCTTTTAAGAAAGAACGTCTTTGCATCTCTTCTCCTTAAATGTGGGCTTTATTTCATATCGTATATGAAAACTTTATTCTCTTTGCCTTCGCGCGAAAAAACATAAAATTTGCCGTCCTTCACAGCAAGCGCCCTCGCGTTTGCCGCTCCGCTAAAGCTATATGCATCCTCAATCTTGTGAGTTTGCAAATTTAGCTTTAAAATGGTTGAGAAATTTTTACTCAAAAGATAAACGGCGTCAGGCTGAGCGTCGATGCCCGTGACGTAGTATTCGCCTAGGCTCCTGCTCTCTTTTAGCTTTAAATTTGAGCCGATTTGCGGAATAAATTCCTCCAAAATCATCTTATCGTCGCCGTCAAACACCGCCACGCTCCAATAATCCCTCACGTCGTTAGGCACGGACGCAACGATAAATTTATTCGCAGCCGCGTCGTAATCCCAGCCGAGGATATATTGCTGCTTTGCTCGAAGCGTGGAGAAGCGCCCTTTGTTGCCAAGATCGTTTAGCTTCCATTTATCCCAGCCCTCGGTCAAGTGCCTCCACTGGCTGTTTTGCTCCTCTGCACTAAGCCCGTCCGCAGGCTCATAAAATACGAAAGTTTTATTAAAGCTTATCATGCCAAGCTCGTTTTTATACCACGTCGCACCTACGGTCGCTTCCATCTCCATTATAAAGTGGCGATCGTGCTTACCGTATCTAAGCGGCTTTAAATTTTCATCCGCAACGTAAAATTCGTTATTTTTCGAAACCAGCGCAAACTGCTTTTTATCTGCGTCGTAGTCTGCTCCCGTAATCGGCGCGTCGTTTTGTAAGCTTAAGCTCACTTCCGCACTCGGCGTACCGAGCTCTTTCACGCCCTCAAGCGCGCCCGCTTTGCTATCGAGATTAAACTCAAATCCAAACGCCAGAGCCGCTAGCGCCGTAAAAATCGTCAGCTTTTTCATCTTTTTGCTCCTTAGTTTGGCAGATCCGGAAGCTCCGGATTCCAATCGAATCTAAAATCAAGCGCGCTTTGCCAGTGATCTTTCTCCCAGAACCATTTTGCAGGATCAAGGCTCATCCTAGCCGGCGTACTAGAGCCCAGATACGGCGGCGGACCTGAGACGATGAAAGCCTGCGCGCAGTTTGCGGCTATGATGACGATGAAGATTAAATTTGCAATCTTGCCCAGAGGCAGATAGCGCAAAAACTCGCCGTATTCGCCGCTCGCGCTCTTTTTCATTATCTCGCCCAAATTTTTGCTACATAAAAATATAACCGCCAAAAATGCGATCACGCAAAAATCTACGACGATGACCCAAAGCTGCGTGTGTGCGCCTAAAATTTCAAGCCCAAAGCCCTGTTTTATGTCGAGGTAGCCGCCGAACGTACCGTCAAGGCTATAATGGATAAAGCCGTTGAATATTCCCCAACAAGCCATCAGTAAAAGAGCTGCGACGTAGCCGGGTCTTAGGCCGTATCTAAGGATAAAAAGCGCGATAAGGCTGATGGCGATCATCGTGATCCTCTCCGACCAGCACATAACGCACGGGCTATCTCCCATACCAAAGCCCAGTACCAAACAGGCTATACCGACAGGAAGCGCCACGAGGGCGATGATGGCTAGCGACATTAGGTTAAAAAATCCTCGCTCGACGGCGGGAATTTGATTTTGTTCTAAATTTTGCATATTGCCCTCCTAAAAGTTGCCTACCGGCACGACGACCCATAAATTTACGTAAAATTCCAGTGCGATCAATATTACGCAGCCGACTGCCACACAGCCCGTAGCTAAATTTTTCCTCTGCGGCTTAAAATATAATATAAGCCCGCTGATTAAAAATAGCGTCAAAATAAGAAATTCCATTTCAAACCGTCCTTTCCTAATAAAATTTAATCCTAAGCATGCCTAATTCTTAAAGAAATAATATAATTTTATTTATTAAATTTAGTTTAAAAAATAGATTTTTCTATTCATATTAAATTTTTTCCTATAAAATTTTCCTACTAAAAATATATTTCTATAAATTATTTTATTATATTTAAGTTATTATTAAAGATATGGCTAAAATTTTACAAATTATTTTACTCGCTAATATTTTTTATCCTTAAGATAAAATTTAAAACAACTTAAACAAACATTGTGTAATATTTCAACAGAATTTTAACCTAAGGCGAAATATGGAAAATATATTTTTAGAATCTTACGACGTATTTAAGGTATCGAAAAATGCGAGCAAGCTAAAAATTTACAACGACTTTTTAAGAGACAACAAAAGATACTCCGTAACGCGCTGTTATTATGTCATAGTTGTGGATAATACTTTTTTGACCTACTCGCATTTGATGATTTATGAGGAGCTGCTTTATCTTCTGTATTCGCAGAACAAGCTAAAAAACGGCGATTTTTCGCTGACGCTCAAAAAATCGGAGCTCGCGAAAAAATTTAAGACTGACATCACCAAAAGCGCGACCGAGACGATAAAGCGCCTTTATGAGATGCAGGAGGTCAAAATCACTATTTTCGTAAAAGACAAAGTCGAAAAACAGATGAATATCATAGAGCGCATCGACGCGCCGCAGAGCGAAAAATACGGCGATATCCCCGATGAGATAAATATCTCGCTAAATTCCGAGTTCGTGCGGCTCTACCGCTGCGCGTATCTGGATAAGATCGAGTATTTAAATAGCTTTGATATCGAGCAGGGCAGCTTCATCCGTTACTTTATGCAGCACGAGCTGGATGGCGGCGTAAAAAGCTCTGCAATCATCGATAAAATGGGCGTTACGACGTATCTGCCCTTCACTTATAAAAAGCGCTTCGAGCAAGAGATCGCAAGAGTGGGCTTTTACTATAAAAACGAGAAATTTTGCATAAAAGACGGCTTTGTCGTCATCGAAAACCATGAAAACAAAGCGATAGATAATCAAAACGCGTCGATTGAGCTTTTCGGCGCGATATACGAGCAGATAACACAAAACTGCACCAAATCCGTTACGCTAAATGAGCAAAATTTAGCGAAGTATTACGCGCGCTTCGGCAGGTTTGAGACGAGCCAGACGGTATTTAAAATTCTAAGCAACATGGAGCTCATGCTAAATCAATCGATGCAGAAAGAAAACGCGAAGATCGCCTGCTTTTCGCACTTTTTCGAAAGTATCGTCTGCAAAAACGGCAATGAATTTGAAATTTTGATCGAGCTGAATCAAAAGGGCTTTGAGTATATCGTATCGCGTAGCGCGAATTTGGACTTTTGGAATGTCGAATCCGCAGACTACGGACTCACGCCGTACCCCGTAAATAGCTGTGCGACAAACGGCAAGCTAGGATAAATTTAAGTCGGTAAATTTTAAAATCTATCCGTAAAATACGGGAGTGTGCCCGCTGCATCAAGGACAAAGCGCGGGCAAATTTTAAAAATTTACTCCTGCGTCCTTAGCTCGGCGATGAGCCCGTCAAGCTCCCCGCTATTTTGCGCGCCCAAAAGCCGCTCGTTTATGAGCCGCATTTGCGCCGAAAACTCGCTATCAAGCATATCTGCAACGAAATTTTCGCTCTCGCTCTCGTCCGCTACCGGATACATATCACGCCAGATGTCGGTTATCCACCAGCCGCACTTTGAGACGCAGGTAAAGTCCTTCAAAACGCCCGTCTTTAGCCTCATCATCACTTCGTCGGTTTGTTTGATCTCGCTTGCGACGAAGTCCTTGTGAATGCCGTCTAGGCAGGTAAAAATGCGATGTCCTAGGCTTTGGACGCTGTTTTCGGAGCAGATCTTAAACTGAAAGACGCTATCTTTAAAATTTAGATCGGACAAGCAAATTGGATGTTTTTGAGTAAAATTCGGAAACGAATCGAAGCTCCTATCGTCAATGCTAAGCGCCCAGCTCGAGTTTGGATTTTTGCGGGCGAACTCGCCAAAACTAAGCCTGATAAATCCTTTATAGCTTAGCTCCTCGGCGGTGAAAAAATCGTAGTTAGCGCAGTTTGCAGCTTTAAAGTCTTTAAATTTCATGATCCCTCCCGTAAAATTTTAGCCAAAAGTATCGAGTGCGTAATTTTACCATTTGCTTTTAAGAATTTATAAATATTTATTTTCAAATCCAAACAAATACAAAGCCAAACTATAGGAATTTTTTTGTAAAATAATAATATATTCGAAAGGCGGCGAGCTTTTCGGTATCGTAAAAAGGCGCTTGGGCGCGAAATAATATTTTGGTGTCAAGAGAGAGACTTGAACTCTCGACCTCCGGCTTATGAGACCAGCGCTCTAACCAGCTGAGCTACCTTGACACGCGAAAAGAAATGGCAAGTATAGCTAAATATTCTTATTTTTAATTGAAATACTTTAAAAGGAGAGAAAATGAATGCGGCTTTGATTTTATTAGTCGTCATAGTTTTGTTAGTTTTGGCGTTAGTGGGCGTTTATAACTCGTTCATCGCCAAGCGCAACCAGGTGCGAAATATCGCTTCCACCGTCGATACGCAACTTAAAAAGCGCTACGACCTCATCCCAAATTTAGTTAGCACCACGCGAGAATATATGAGCCACGAAAACGCCGTGCTAACGCGCGTTAGTGAACTTCGCTCGCAAGCAATCAGCGCGGCTTCTAACGCGGACAAATTTAAGCTAAATAGTGAAATTTCGGCTCTTTTAGGACAGATCCGCATTGCGGTAGAGGCGTATCCAAACCTCAAGGCTAACGAATCGTTTGCCAAGCTACAAAACGCGTTAGGCGAGTGCGAGGAGCAGATCAGTGCCGCACGCCGCGCTTATAACGGCGCCGTTACAGTTTATAATAACGCCTGCGAGATGTTTCCTACTAACATCATCGCCAGCGTTTTCAACTTCGCTAAAGTGGAATTTTTCGCCGCTAGCGAGCAAGAAAAGCAAGCCCCGAACGTCTCTGAGCTTTTTAAAAAATAGGCGCGAGGCGTAAAAATTTGCGATGAAATTTTAAAATTTCATCGCAAATAATGCGAGCGCCGAAAGGCTAAATTTATAGTGAGCAAAACAGATCGCGCGCAAAGCATGCGGTTTTTAAATAGGTTTGCTTTGCGCCCCCGCCTGCTCGTCATCTCGTTTGAGCTATTTTGCGGCGCGCGGTACTTAGAATTTTAACAATAAAATTTTACGAAATTTATTTGATTTGTATTTTCTCGGCGCGCAGGAGCTTGTTTTAACGAGCGGCGCAACGCCAAATTTTAAAAGCCAAAATTTCGCGGTATAAATTTTAGCCAGCTTGCCGCCGGCATTACTTACGTAAACGAAAGCAAAAGTAACGCCGCGTTAGTCGTGAGTAATTTTGCAAATTTGCGCCTCGGTTGCGGCTGCGAGGTCTTTCGGCGCGAGGGCAATCTGTTTTCCCCGCACGCCTGCGCTAACGTAAATTTTATCCTGCGTTAGTGCTTTTTCATCGATGAAGGTGCGGAAGTGTTTTTTCATCCCAAGCGGCGAGCAGCCGCCCCTGATGTAGCCCGTGACCTTTTGTAAATCCTTCAAATCCATCAGCTCGCAACGCTTTGCCCCGCAGATGTGCGCAAGCGCCTTGAGATCCAAATTTAGATCGCCTTGCAGGCAGGCCACGACGTATTCGTGATCCGCTGTGCAAACTATCGTTTTATAGACCCGCTCGATCGGCTCGTTCACGCTGTTTGCAACATGCACCGCGTCTAAATTTAAAGGATCCACCGCGTATTCTTTGATCTCGTAAGGGATTTTCAGACCGTCCAGTACGCGCGCGGCGTTCGTCTTTGAGCTCATTTCGCCTCCTTAAATTTAATAGCGGATTTTGTTTTCTTTCAAAAAATCGCGCAGATCTTCGTATTCACTCTGATCAAAATAGCGCCATTTGCCGGGCTTTAACGTTCCAAGTGTCATTCTGCCGAATGCCGTGCGCTTAAGCTCCACGACATCCAGATCGAAATAGCCGAAAAATCTACGCAGCTCGCGGTTTTGCCCCTCGTTAATGATCGCTTTTATTTTCGTATAACCGCCGCTGCTAGGCATTATGCGGTAGCCTAAAAAGGGTTTAAATTCCATCGATTTGATCTTGCTTTTGGCGTGAGCGCCTTTGCTCGCATCTGCGGCGAAAAAGCCCTCGCGGATCGCCGTTACTACCTCGTCCTTCACCTCGCCTTTTACCTTTAGATAGTACTCTCGCTCGATGTCGCTGTTCATCAGCGCCGTAGCGATCGCGGGCGCATCGGTCAGCAGCAAAAGCCCCTCGCTTGCGAAATCCAAACGCCCCACGCTAACAAATCTACTAAACCCCTCCGGCAAGCTATCATAAATCGTCCGCCTGCCGCGATCGTCCTTTTTAGTAACTAACTCGCCTTTCGGCTTGTTATAAACGATCATCGTAAATTCCGTCTTAGGCTTAATGAGGCGCGAGCCGATGCGGATCTTCTCCTCGCCGCTAACCTCTATAAAATCGCTAACGACGCGACCGTTAATGCTAACTTTGCCCTGCTTGATCAGCTCGTCCGCCTCACGGCGTGAGTAGGCGGTGTTGTGGGAGATAAATTTATTCAGACGCATCTTTTGCATTATTTCAGCCCCAGGCTCGTTAGATCATGGATATGCAATATCCCCACGGGCACGCCATTTTCGACGACAGGCAGAACTTGAATTTTGAATTGCTCGATCAAATTTAGCGCATCTATTGCGAGCATATTTTTATCGTCTAGCATTTTAGGATTTTTGGTGGCATATTTCAGCGCATCGCCGTTGATATCGAAGTCCTCTCGCATCAGCGCGCGGCGCAGATCGCCGTCGCTTAAGATCGCCTCAAGCGCGCCCTTTTCGTTCACTAACAAAACGGTGCCGAGCTTTCCGTGAGTCATAACGTCGATAGCTTGTTTTAGGCTGGCGTTACGGCTTGCGACCGGTAAATTTTTACTTTGCATTACGTCTTTTACTTTGACGAAAAGCCGCTTACCGAGGCTTCCGCCGGGATGAAAATTTGCAAAATCCTCCTTGCCGAATCTGCGCTGCCTCATCAAACAGATCGCTAACGCGTCTCCTAACGCAAGTGTTAGCGTCGTAGAAACCGTCGGCGCAGCACCTAGCGGGCAGGCCTCTTTGACGATGCTAAGGCTTATGAACTCGTCGCTAACCTTGCCGAGCGAGCTGTTTTTATCGCGCGCCATCGCGATGATCTTTACGCCGAAGCGTTTGAGGTGAGGTAGGATCCTAACCAGCTCCTCGCTCTCGCCGCTAAAGCTGATCGCAAGCACCATATCATCCTTGCCAATCATACCCAGATCGCCGTGCAGCGCCTCGGTAGGGTGGACAAAAAACGACGGCGTACCGGTGCTGGCAAGCGTCGCGGCGATCTTAACGCCTATGTGGCCGCTCTTGCCCACGCCTGTGACGATTACCTTGCCCTTGCAAGCAAGGATCAAGTTTACAGCTCGCTCAATTTCGTCGCCGATAAGATCCGCATGCCGCAAAAGCTCCGCTCCTTCGAGCCTCAGCACCTCTCGTGCCGTATCTAAAATTTCACTCATTAAACCTTCTTTTTAAAATTTGCTTTCATTTTACGCCTCTTCGCGCCACGCCTAAATTTATGCTACGCGGAATTTCACGCCGTAAAACCAGCACACATTGCAAAATTTCACGCCCGAAAGCTCACTCGCGCCATAAAATTTCACTTGCCCGTGGCGGATCAAAGCCTCATTACGCGCTAAATTTAGCCGCGCTTACATCAAATAAATCACCGGCACGATAGTCGGATATTTTTTGATCTTTCTAAATATGTGCTTTCGCACGGCCTGGCGAATCTTGCCCTCCAGCGCCCAGTGATCGAGTAGAATTTCATCTTTTAAATTCGCTAAAAACTGCTCGATGATGCCCTGCATCTCCTTGGTAAAGTGCGCCGTTTGGTTATCGGCAACGAGCCCGTAGGTGATGACGCGCGTCTGGATGAGCCTCTTTTCGTTTTTGTCGATCTGCGCGATGATGACCGCGACGCCCGCATCGGCTAAATTTTGACGGTGCTTGACTATCTCGTCGGATATCTGCTTGTTGATCTGATTATCGATAAAGACTTTGCCCGTCTTGACGGTCTTGACGCGCTTTAGATATTTTTCGCAAACCTCCATCTGATCGCCGTCGTTCATCAGATAGATATTTTTCTCCTCGATGCCACACTCCATCGCGGTTTCTTTGTGCTTTACGATGTGGTTGTACTCGCCGTGCACGGGTAGGAAAAATTTCGGCTTTATCAGGCGCAGCATGAGTTTTTGCTCCTCGATCGAGGCATGCCCGCTTACGTGTATCTCGCTGAAGTCCTGATACGCGACCTTTGCGCCGCTTTTTAGTAGGTAGTTAAGTACGGTCGAGACGCTGCTTTCGTTGCCGGGGATCGCTTTGGCGCTGATGATTACCTGATCGGTGGATTTGATTTTAATGTATTTGTGCTCGTCCGTCGCCATGCGGTACAGCGCACTCATCGTCTCGCCCTGCGAGCCGGTAGTAACGATTAAAACCTCATTATCGGGGTATTTGGAGACCTGATCGGCATCGACGAAGATTTTTTTGTCTAAATTTACATAGCCGAGCTCCATCGCGGTAAATAAATTTCGTTCCATGCTTCGTCCGATGACGCAGACCTTGCGGCCGTATTTTACGCCGCGCTCAATAGCCTGATAGACGCGGTGGATGTTTGAGCTGAAGGTGCTCATTATCACGCGCCCCTTACAGCTCGAAAATATTGTATCAAAGGTCTTTCCTACCGAGCTTTCGGACTTTGTGATCCCCTCTTTGTGAGAGTTCGTGCTATCGCTCATCAAAAGCATAACTCCGCGATCGCCGTAATAAGCTAGGCGGTTCAGATCGGTCGGATAGCCGTCGATCGGCGTGTGATCGATCTTAAAATCGCCCGTGTGGATGATCGTGCCCGCCTTCGTCGTGATCGCAAGCGCGCTTGCATCGATAATCGAGTGCGTTATGTGGATAAACTCGACCTCAAAATCGCCGATCTGATAGAGCTGGCGCTTCTGCACGGGGCGGAAGTAGCTACGCTCGGCTTTTAGGCCATGCTCTTCAAATTTATTGCTTATCATCCCTAAAGGAAGCGGTGTAGCGTAGATCGGGAATTGAAATTCTTTGAAAAAATATGGCATCGCGCCGATATGATCCTCATGCGCGTGGGTGATAATGATGCCTTTGATCTTGTTTTTTATCTTGCGAACATAATCGAAGTCGGGGATTAAAATGTCCACGCCAAGCATACTCTCCTCTGGAAAGCTCATGCCCACATCGACGATGATCGCACTCGTATTGGTCTCAAAAACGGTCATATTCGCGCCGATCTCGCCCAGTCCGCCAAGCGGCGTGATACGCACCGTCTCATCGCTGCGATTAGCGTCTTTAAGCGGGTGCAGGCGCTCCTCGTGGATCAGCTTGTTTTGCGCGATCGCATCGTCCATCGCCTTTTGCCACGGCTCGTTGCCAGTAAGACTTTTTGGCATATTTGAGCGCTTTTTATGCTTTTTCTTTTTCTGAGCGTCTGCGGAGCTTGCATCGTCTGCGGCGCTAGGATTTGCGCCTTTTGCGCTGCTGCTATTTGATTTTGCACGACCGTCGCGGTTTAAATTTGAATCGCCCGCGCCGTTTTCGTTGTTTTTTGGGTATGCGCCGCCGAAATGCGCACCATTCGCGCCGTTTGAATGCACGGCGTTTGAACTGCCGTTTGACGAACCACCCGCAGAATTTGATCCCTTATGAGAGCCGTTTTTTGAACCCTTTGAACGAACGGAATTTTGCCCGTTTTTCGCGCCTTTATTTTTGCGAGAGCCGTTTTCATGCTCGCCGCCGAATTCCACATCGCCCGCAGAGCCTTTGCTTGCGATAGATTTTTTTAGATTTTCCTTGCGTTTTTTATAGCGATTGCTTTTTTTGAGTCGTTCGACGCCGTTTTCATTTCTGTTTTCTTCCATCTTTTGCCTTTAAATTTTTAAAAATTTCTAAAAAAAGGGTGGAATTTAACTCGTGCGCCCGAACCGTGGGCGGAATTTTCAAATTTAAAAAGATCTCTTCGGCTAAGCCTCTATCAAATTTTACACTTAAATTTTTAATAAGCGTCTTTCGCGGCGCACTGAAAGATACGCGCAAAAAGCTTTTAAATTTCTCGTATTCATCGAGACTTTGGAGCTGAGCGCAACTTTTTACGCCGAGACTCTCCGCGCTTTCCTCGGCACCGGGCTTGAAATTTTTGCCCTTTACGAGCCTGATCACCGACGAAGTTACCTTCGGCGCAGGCTCGAAGCAGCCAGGCTCAACGTCGAATAGAAGCTCGCAACCGCCCGCAAGATCCGCCAGGATCGAAAGAGCGCTAAAATCGCTCTGCCCGGCTCTAGCGCAGAATTTTAAAGCGACCTCCTTTTGGATCATCACCAAAAATCCGCTGCATAGCTCATCGTCGATCGCCTGCAAAATCATCTTTGTAGCGACATAGTAGGGCAAATTTGCGACTAAAAAATATTCGCCGCGCTCAAGACCCCACTCCTGCCAAATCCGCAAAGCATCGCCCAAAACGAGCTCAAGCTCGCCGCTAGCGATCTGCTGCGCAAATTTAGCGCTTAAAATTTGATATAAATCTTCATCTATCTCGAAACTTTTTAATCTGTAAAATTCCAAAAGCTTGCGAGTTAAATCACCTAAGCCAGCCCCGATTTCAACGACATTCTGTACGCTCTCGGGAATCGCTTGGATGATCTTGCTTAAAACGGCTTCGTCTTTCAAAAAATTTTGCCCGAACTCTTTTTTCGCCCTAATCATCGCAAGAGTCTAGCCAAATTTTACTTATAAAGTCATTATGTTAAGTAAAATTTGGCTAAAATCATAAAAAATTTTATTCCAAAGGGCTGCTTTGAATAGATTCGCAAAACGCATAATCCCATGCCTAGACGTTAAAGACGGACGTGTGGTAAAGGGCGTAAATTTCGTAGGTCTCGTGGACGCTGGCGATCCAGTCGAGATAGCCAAACGCTACAACGAGGAGGGCGCGGACGAGCTATGCTTCCTTGACATCACGGCGTCGCATCTGGGGCGCGATACGATCGTGGATGTCGTAGAACGTGTCGCGCGCGAGCTTTTTATCCCGCTGACCGTGGGTGGCGGCATACGCACGATCGACGATATCTCGCGTCTGTTAAACGTCGGCTGCGATAAAATCAGCCTCAACTCAGCCGCGATAAAAAATCCAAATTTGATAGACGAAGCGGCAAATAAATTTGGCTCGCAGTGCGTCGTGATCGCGATCGACGCAAAACGAAATTCTAGTGAAATTTCGCGCGGTAATTTATATGGCGCGGCGAGGAATTCAAACGGAAATTTACACGGCGACATGCGAAATCCAGACACAAATTTAGGCAGTGAGACTCGAAATTTTGGCAAAATTTTACGCGCTCCGCAGGATGAAATTTTAACTGGGAACGGCGAGCCTTGCGGCTATAGTGTGTTTATAAACGGCGGTAGACTGGATACCGGCAGGGATGCGCTTGCTTGGGCGAAAGAGGCGCAGGAGCGCGGTGCGGGCGAAATTTTGCTCACGTCGATGGACTGCGACGGCGTTAAAAACGGCTTTGAGCTAAATTTGACGCGGACTTTTAGCGCGCTTGACATCCCTGTGATCGCAAGCGGCGGTGCGGGTAAAATAGAGCACTTCAAAAACGCATTTTTAGCGGGCGCGGACGCATGCCTGGCGGCATCGATTTTTCACTTCAGAGAAATCGAAATCAAGGCACTAAAAGCGTATTTACGAGAACAAAATATTGAAGTGAGACTGTAAATTTAGTCAGGTTTATACCGTGGGGTTGAAACTTAGCTGTCAAAGCGGCTAAACAATTAATTTTATTTCGGCCCTTCGTTATCTTGCAAGTTTTTTGACAAGTATTATTTTGCTTAGGTAAAATTTATTCGTTTTAGCTAAATCATAAGCTTTTTTAAATACTTTTCCATCTTCTACCCGCCACCTGCGCTGCTACCATTACGGAAGGTAAGAGTACAGTTCTCATAGATATTTGCTTAAATTGATTTTAATTTTATCAGATAATTTATCACGATAAAATTTCAAAATTTAGCCTTAAATTTATCGTCATTTTGCTATGATTATAGAAAAACGACGAAAGCGTGAATGTGTAAAATGATAATCTCTGCTGGACGAAATGAAATTTTTGATTTTGCCCTGCCTATGGGCATGGGGCTAGTGGATATGAGTATAAATTTGACTAAATTTTTATGCGAAAATAGACAAAGCTTGCCGAGTGAAATCATTTTCGTGGGTTCTGCAGGGCTATACAAAGAGGGTGAAATTCTAAAAATTTATGAAAGCAGATCGGCTGTAAACTACGAGATATCAGCGCTTTATGGGCTTTCATACTCTCCGATTAACTATGAAATTATAGCTAGGGATTCTACCGATGTTTCATATGAAACAATAACTAATAGCTCAAATTTTATCACGACTGATAAAAAGTCTGCGCTAAAATTTTTTGAGCGAGGTTATTTTTTAGAGAATATGGAATTTTTTGCAGTTCTCAAGGTAGCACAAAAATTTGAAATTCCCGCTTACGGAATTTTTTGTGCGACGAATTTTTGTGATTCAAACGCTCACGCAGATTTTTTAAAAAACCACGCCGCCGCAAAAGAAAATTTAACTAAATATCTAAAAACCAAGGCATTAATTTGAAAAATATCTTTGATTTTACAATGAAAGAGCTTGAAAATTTCGTCGAACCAAAATTTAGAGCCAAGCAAATTTACGAATGGATTTACAAAAAGAATGTGGGTGACTTTACACAAATGCGAAATCTACCAAAAGAGATCCGTCAAAGTTTAGCTCAAAATTTTTATTTAGACCCGCTTAAATGTATCAGATCCGAAACAAG
Organism: uncultured Campylobacter sp.; assembly: GCF_938002845.1. Lineage (GTDB taxonomy): Bacteria > Campylobacterota > Campylobacteria > Campylobacterales > Campylobacteraceae > Campylobacter_B. Next base: position 91,898 of record NZ_CALKZP010000057.1, on the reverse strand, counting down.
TAGCGATGGCAGTATCAAATACCTTTTCGCTCTCAAAGACGGCAAGACGATAGAAAGCGTCCTGCTACCGATGAAGGATGAGCTGCGAGATAAAAACGAAAAAATTATAAGACACGCGCGCTACTCAATCTGCGTAAGTTCGCAAGTGGGTTGCAAAATTGGCTGCAGCTTCTGCTTGACAGCAAAAGGTGGCTTCGTACGGAATTTAACTCCAGGCGAAATCGTGGCTCAAATTTGGCTCATCAAAAAAATGAACGCGATCCCGTACGAGCGCCGCGTCAATGTCGTATATATGGGGATGGGCGAACCGCTTAATAACCTAGACAACGTTGCCAAAGCCGTGCAAATTTTAAAAGAAAACGACGGACTCGCAATAGCGCCGCGTCGCCAAACGATAAGTACAAGCGGACTTTCTACGCAGATAAAAAAGCTTGGCGAAATGGATCTTGGCGTGCTACTCGCGATCTCACTGCATGCAGTGGATGACGAACTGCGTGAAAAACTAATGCCGATAAATCGTGCCTACAATATTGCATCGATCATGCAGGCGGTGCGCGAGTTCCCAATCGATCTGCGAAAGCGGGTGATGTTTGAATATCTAATGATCGATGGGATAAATGACCGCTCAAGCGATGCCAAAACGCTAGTGAAGCTTCTGCACGGCATTCGCGCAAAAGTAAATCTGATCTATTTTAATCCGCACGAAGGCTCGAGCTTTGGCAGGCCAAGCCCCGAAAACATGGTGAAATTCCAAGACTATCTCTGCGCGCACGGCATTACTTGCACGATCCGCCAGAGCAAGGGGCTAGATATCAGTGCAGCGTGCGGACAGCTCAAGCAAAGAAACGAGCAAGGTAAAATTCCGGCTCAAAGTGGTATCAGTGCCGATAAAATTTCGAACAAGTAGAGGAAAAATTCGGCGATTATTTTCAGACCGTAAGGCAGATCGGCAAAAAAATTTATAACGGAGTAGCAATGGATGCGCAAAAAATAATGGATTAGATCGGCGTCTTCTTAGACAGATCGCTGCTTAAAAAATCCAAGATTACAAAGGCGGAAATTATCCGCTTTATCGAGGCAAAATGAGCGGAGGCGGATGATGAGAAAAACCGCGTCTATGCCTCATACATCTACGCGGCGCGCATGGTAAATTAGTACAAATGGGCGCGACGCCCCAAATATGCTGCGCTGGCTAGGCGAGATGGACAAGCACGCCAGAAGTAATGAAAATCCGCCCTACGTGAGCGATTATTACAAGGGCGAATGCTGCTTGGAGTGCGGTGCAGAGCAGGAGGCGCTTAAATTTTTGCGCAAAAGCTACGAAGCGAATGAGGAGTACCTTTTCACCCGCAGCCCAAAGGCCGCGGAGTTTTTTTATGCACGTCTTGCGGAGCCTAAAATTTTTCCTAAATTTGAAGATGAGGAATACGAGGACTTTGGTTTCCCACTGCGGCTGGAGTATTTCGGTAAAGCTTTAGAGCAAGAAGGCGAGTTTCACTGCGCGTTTTTAGATGAAGACGGCGAAGAGACGGACGAGCCAAGCCGCATGCACTCAAACGCAATCGAGTTTTTAAAGCAAAATCAGGAAGAAATTTTAACGGGTATCTTAGCTGAAATTTTAAAAAACTACCCAAAATGGCAGGAGATCTACGACTATCCGAGTGAGACGAAAAGCGATTTCATGCCGGGCATCAGCACGCCGCAGGAGCTTAGCGAACTATTGGAGCTGCAAAATATCTATATCCTAGACAGTGCGAAAATCGGCTTTGAGTTTAGCTGCTCATGGGACATAGAACACGGCTTGGGCGTGATAACGCGCAAAGGCAAGGTCGTAAATATCGGCGAAGTGGAAGTAGCGTTGATGGCTATTTGAAAAAATAAACCAAATTTTAAAGCATAAAACAAATTTTTATAGTTACTTGTAGGCTACATTTTACGCATTTTTTTATCACTTTTACCATATGCAAATACAAGAAGCCGAAATAATAAAAATTAGATGTCATAGCTCAATCTCACGCAAATTTTATCGATCGAATTTCATACTAATCTATAATTATGATTGCACAAATAAATAGATATAGAATTTTATCGATACAACGAGGAATATAGCATTTCTCTTTGCTGTTTAGAAAGTTTCGCGCTTACAATATATATGTCGCCATTCAACTTCTATATTACATACCAAACCAAAACAAATAACTAAAACAATCCACAGTTCTTACCTCTCCCTCTGTCTTTCAAGTTTTTATACTATAGATACTAAAGAATAATTATAGCCCAAAGCCCATACCTCTGCTTGGTGGTGTTATCTCTATTGTACGCTCTTGTTTTTTACTATTCTCCAGATGAAGCACCCTCTTGCAATATTCCCCAAAAGAAGCAACTACCGTTTTGCTCCCTATGCTTGCTACCAATGCCGAGCTTTCTAAATTAACAGAGCTTCCCGCCCCGCCCTTTTGCTTAAATAGAAAATTAGAGTATTCGTCAAATTCTCTTTTAAATATTCCATATTCTTGATTGCATTTTTTAAAAGAATCAACACCAGATTTAAAATCTTTTATGCTACCGCCCAACTTATCTTGAAGCATCCAATATTTATGCACTCTGAGCTCAAATTTACCGTAATTTTCGCTACCGAAAATAAATATATGAAACCCGCTGTCTAGCCAAGTTGAATTATATGCTTTTATAGCTGTAACGCTTTTTCCCAATATAGCCATCGCAAAATAAAATCGTCTTAAAATTTTTAATAACCATAGATGAGGAATTAATAAATTAAACGCCGTTGTAAGCACAAAATTTTATAAAAACCGGCAAAAGCAAAATTATGGTCATAAAAATAATCGCCGCCGCTTTAAAATTTTATTGAGTTACTTAAATTTTACCGATTTTAGCAAGATTATAAAACTCTCTCGCGGCGTCAAATTCGCTTTTTATCTCGTATCGTTCGCCGCCTAGTTCGAAGCAAATTGCATTCGCGTGCAGTAGCAATCTAGGCGCTCCCGTCGTTCTGATCCGCTCTGTCTCATCCATCTTTTTATCCAATATCCGCTCCGCTTGCTCGCGCGAAAGCCCGTACAGCGGCTCTCCCAATATCGGCGCACCCGCGGCAAATAGATGCAGCCTGATCTGATGCTGCCTACCCGTCAGCGGATAGCACTCGATCAGGCTAGCGTCTATGTCCGAGAAATATCGCAGCGGGCGTATCAGCGTGATCGCCTCCTTACCATCGCGCGATATTTTCATACGAATTTTAAGATCGGCAAACTCGTCGCTAGGAGCGATCGGAGCATCAATCACAAACCCCTCAAAATCCTTTAAAAATTTCAGTTTCTCGCTAAATTTTGCGTATTTTGTAGGCTCAAATTTTTTCAAATTTACACAGCCCTTAGAAGTAGCTGGCAAAGATTTAGCCACAGATAAGGCGCAAGGTTTATGTCCGTTATCCGCGCTACTCATCGCGATAGCGGGTTTAAGCTTATCGCTCACGCCGCAGGATAAAGCATCAAATTCAAATCCGCTGCCAACATCGCCAGCAGGAGCGCCAGATTCAAATTTAGCTTGCATGCCGTCAGATAGAGCATCGCACCATAATCTCCTACTCGCACTATTAGACAAGATATTAAATCCAAATTTATTGCCTACTCCTTTTAGAGCTAGTGTATCGCGCAGATCCGATACGCTACTTGGTAAACTCACAGCATCGTCCGCAAATTTTGAGCCGCAAATTTCATCCGAGCCTAGCGCATAGCAATTCTCTATCTCGCCATTGCAAGCAGCACCTCGCAAGCCCTCTCTCAAATCCCCTCGCACGAGCGCTAGATAGCTTTTCATCACCCTACGCTGTTCGAAGCACTCTTTAAGCTCGCGCGCCGTGTCTTTATCCTTAGCGACGATAAGAACTCCGCTGGTTTCAAGATCGAGCCTATGCGCCACGCACGCGTCCTGCCCGTATAGCGACCAGATCTCGTCATACATATTATAAGGCGAGTTGCGCCCGCTCGGATGGCTTAAAATTCCACTCGGCTTGTCAAATGCCGCAAACGCATCGCACTCAAAGATCGGCTTCAGTCCGCGCGGCTCGCATTTGTAGTCAATCAAAAAAATTTCTCCGTGCGCGACGGAGCTTTTATGTAAATTTCGATCCTCTGCATCGGTTACGCGATGCTTGTCACAAATGCGCTGCGCGGATTTCATATCGTACCCGAGGCTAAGCAGAATTTCGTAAATTTTGCGCCCCTCAAAGCTTCCCAGGCTTCTTTTCTCATAACCCATATTAAACTTTCAGCCCTATTTTTATATAATTTTGCCATCATTATACAAGAAATTCTAACCGAAAGGCTACTAAAATGGTCGAAAGATACGCAAGAAAAGAGATGTCTGAAAAATGGAGCTTGCAAGCCAAATACGACGCGTGGCTAAAAGTCGAGCTCGCGGCGGTTAAAGCGTGGAATAAGCTAGGTCTAATAAGCGACTGTGATAAAGATAAAATTCTACAAAACGCAAGCTTTAGGATCGAGCGGATAGATGAGATCGAAAAGACCACCAAGCACGACGTGATCGCATTTCTAACGAGCGTGAGCGAGAGCCTGGGCGAGGAGAGCCGCTTCGTGCATTACGGCATGACTAGCAGCGATTGCATCGATACCGCCGTCGCGCTACAAATCAAAGAAAGCATGGAGCTTATCATTGAGGATGTGCAAAATTTAAAAGCCGCGATAAAATCTCAAGCCATGAAGCATAAAATGACACTGATGGTCGGGCGCAGCCACGGTATCCACGGCGAGCCGATCACTTTCGGACTCGTGCTTGCGGTCTGGTATGATGAGATAAATCGCGCGCTAGAGCTTTTGCAACACGCAAAAAGCGTTATCAGCTACGGCAAAATAAGCGGTGCGATGGGGAATTTCGCCCACGCTCCACTAGAGCTGGAAGAGCTAGTGTGCGAATATCTGGGGCTAAAGCCCGCTCCCGCATCCAATCAAGTCATCCAGCGCGATCGCTACGCGCAGGTAATGAGCGCACTTGCGATCCTGGCTTCCAGCTGCGAAAAGATCGCTATCGCAATCCGCCACTATCAACGCACCGAGGTTTATGAGGCAGAGGAATTTTTTAGCCCAGGTCAAAAGGGCAGCTCTGCGATGCCGCACAAACGAAATCCTGTGCTTAGCGAAAACGTAACGGGACTATGTCGTATGATCCGCAGCTTCGCAATACCCGCGATGGAGGATGTAGCGCTATGGCACGAACGCGACATCAGCCATAGCTCGGTCGAGCGATTTATCCTCCCTGATGGCTTTATAACCGCCGATTTTATGCTAAATCGCTTGACGAGCTTGATCGAAAAACTGCTCGTATATCCCGAAAATATGATGAGAAATCTAAATTTAACCGGTGGGCTCGTGTTTTCGCAGCGCGTGCTGCTAGAGCTGCCTAAACGAGGAGTTAGCAGAGAGGATGCTTATAAAATCGTGCAGCGTAATGCGATGAAGGTCTGGGCGGATCTGCAAGAGGGCAAAAAAGCTATAGATGAGCAAGGGCATAGCCTATTTTTGCAAAATCTGCTAGCAGATACAAAGCTACGAGAAAAGCTAAGCGAAAGCGAGATCAAAGAGTGCTTTGACTACGGATATTACACTAAAAATGTGGACGCGATTTTCGCTAGGGTTTTTAGCAAATAGCAGACACGCGGCTTGCTATTTTAAAACTCCGAGCTAGCTTACAAAATATAGCGAAGCAGCTAGAAATTTATGTTTGCGCCGAAGTATTTTAAAAAGAGCGATTGAAATTTTAAAATTTTTACAAAGACAAAATTTTAGTAAAAGCGTAGCGCTTGCGGATTAATCTAGCATCTAAATCCGCACGACAGGCATCCACCACTTTTACCGCGAATTTTTCTACGGTTGCAACTAACCTTAAAATCGTAAAAATTTAATGCTTTAAAACGGTAAAATTCTTAGGTGTAGTAGTTTTAGAATTTTACCGCAAAATTTAAGTGCTAATCCCGAAGATGTAAATGCGAGATTTCCATAAAGCAAAATAGCATTTTCTGTGTCGTACTCGAACTAGGGGTCGTGAGATATCCGAAGCAATTATGAAACAAATTTAAAGTGGTAAATGGAGACATTGATAAAATTCCGCTTTTTCAACTTGAAATTATAACGATTCTTAGAAAAAAGCAGATTGAGTAAAATTTCATAAATTCCATCAATTTAAGTGCTTAGCAGATAGCACTAAAAATAGGAAATTAAGCTTGCGTAATGATATTTTTAAAAATTTTAAAATTTTATATGCGCAAGCGGGTAAAATTTGACGTCTAGTACCGGCAGCACCCTTGATTATCATATAATTACATCTGAATTGCTAGCAAATCTCAGATTAAACAATTCTGCGATTTGACATCTAATAATTATTTGGAATTTAAAACGGATGGAGCGAGAGTTCGTTCGCCCCATCCTGCGCCAGTACGTTAGAATTTTTAGAATTTAAAGTTATACCCCAGATAAATTCCATGGTTAGTCTCATACACCTTGTCTACGCCCTCTCCGAGCTTACTGGCCTTGTACCTCGTATAGTCCGCTTTATAGCCAAACTCAATCTCGTTATGTTCATCAAAGCTATATAGCCCACCCAGCCTTGCACCGATGACCCAGCCAGGCAGAGTCTTTGAAAGCGAATCGCTGCTTCCGTCAGATTCGTCATATGAATAAATTTTATATTTCAAAAATGAAACTCCTGTATATGCGCCCGCTACGAGTTTAAAGCTATTCGTAATCTCAGGCGTAAAATCCCCGCCTACGAGCAAGCTATGCTTATTCCACTCGTGTTTAAATATGATGTCCTCGTCAGTGCCAGTTTTCGAAGCTTTGAAATCATACAAGTACTCGCCGTACGCCCTAGCTATACCGAAATCGTAACCGCCTTTAAAGCCGAGCGCAGCCTGCCCCTTATTATCTTTATTCGTGCCAGAATCGTCCTCGTCAGACCATTTAGTAGTGATGCTGGATTTAAAAGAATAATCTCCCTCGATACCTAAAAATATCCCCTCGCCAAAGCTTGAACTCACGCATATCGCAGCGGCAAACGCCGCGATTAAAATTTTATTTTTCACATTTTCTCCTTATAATTTATAATTTCGGGCTTTCCGCCGCCGCTTTGCCATTTTACCGCTTGCTATCTTTGAGCGTCTTCCGCCAAGCTCGCTCATAAGCACGTTTAAAATTTGCTGATTATAATATCCTTTTTTTGAAATTTCGATGAATTTCGCGACAAGACTTGGAATTTTATCTCACTCGCCTTGGATAAAATTTTATCTCGTTTGCTAAGGACAGAATTCTATCTCGATTGCCAGCACGGAATTCGACGAAATTCTACGCCGCCTCCCTTGAGCAGTTAGCAAATTTAATGTCGGGTGTCATTAAAAAATAATCTGTGATGAAATTTAAAGCGCTTACTTAGTTGTTCGTTTTTATGTATAATTTAAAATTTACACACGAGATAAGTGCCGTGTTACCGATAGTAACTGCACTTTTAAAAATTTAAGACGATTTGATTTGGAATTTATAAAATTCCCGCCTCATTTTTGTATCATAAGCCAAATCCAAAAAAGGAGTATCTATGGAAGAACACAAAGTGGAGTTACGCAACTCCCGCTTACAAGGGCCGCTGAACTCAGACGTAGACGAGCTGGGTTTAGACAGGCTCACCGACACCGTGCCGTTTCCTAAGCGCGGCGTCATCATTATGGCGATTGCCGCCGCAGTGGGCTTTGCGCTATATGCCGCACTACCATTTGAGCCTAATGTCAAAAAAGGCCTTGCGCTGCTTGCTTTTATCGCGATTATGTGGCTTACAGAGGCCGTGCATATCACGGTAACCGCACTTATGGTGCCGGTGCTTGCGGTAGCTATCGGACTTGGCAAATTCGCTAAAGATGGCACTTTCACGGCTGCCACCATCAAAAGCACGCTTGCAAATTTTGCAAACCCTACGATCTTTACCTTTTTCGGCGGTTTTGCTCTGGCAACGGCTCTGCATATGCAAAAGCTCGATAAAAAGATCGCGATGTGGCTAATCGCCCGCGCAGGCGGTCGCTTGGGTGTAGCTGCGATTTTAATCTGCCTTGCTACGGCGATCCTTTCGATGTGGGTTTCAAACACCGCAACTGCTGCGATGATGCTTCCGATCGCGCTTGGAATTTGCGCCAACATGGACGAGAGCAAAGATCGCGGCACGCTCGTGTTTTTGCTTTTAGGCATCGCGTATTCTGCAAGCATTGGAGGTCTGGGCACGCTCGTGGGCTCGCCGCCAAATTTAATCGTGGCTCAAGCCTTGCACTACAGCTTCGCGGACTGGATGAAGGTAGGTTTGCCGCTAATGTGCGTGATGCTGCCAATAATGCTTGTGGTGCTTTATATAATTTTCAAGCCGAATTTAAGCCATAAAATAGAGATGGATCTGGAGCATATCCCTTGGACGCGCGAGCGCATTATTACTATCGTCGTATTTGCTCTAACAGCGCTTGGCTGGATATTTTCAAAGCAAATTTCAACCCTTGTGGGCTTTAAAGTAGATGATGCTTACGTCGCCATCTGCTCGGCAGTTGTAATCGTCATACTAGGACTTGCCAAGTGGCACGACATCGCCGAAAACACCGAGTGGGGCGTGCTGTTGCTTTTCGGCGGCGGACTTACGCTAAGTGCGGTTTTAGGCGATTCCGGAGCTTCTAAGGTGCTTGGCGATCTAGTCGCGCACACTTTCGGTGGAGCGCCTACTTACATCGTACTTTTGGTAACGGCAGTTTTCATCATCTGCCTTACGGAATTTACCAGCAATACCGCCTCCGCTGCACTTTTAGTACCAGTATTTGCGGGAGTAGCGGCTCAGATGGGGCTACCGAAAGAAACTCTTACGATCATCATAGGCGTAGGCGCGAGCTGCGCTTTCGTAATGCCGGTAGCGACGCCGCCGAATGCTTTGGTTTTTGGAACGGGACGCATTCGCCAGGCGGAAATGGTGCGGAGTGGCGGAATTTTAGCAGTGGTTTCCGCGATTTTAGTTTCCGGCTACGCGTATATTTTTTACTCGTAAAATTCCGTCAAAATTCTATAGTCCGGGTATCTGCTCGGACTAAATATATTTATAAGATATATTTTTAAACTCCTAAATTTCTGGAATCTTTATAAAAAAATTCTGATTTAATACTATTTTAATCAGTTATCTGTATAATATGCATATTTCACGGAAAGAAGATTTTATGGATTTTGATTTTATAGCTAAATTTAGCCCAATGTTCGTAAAGGCGGGAATTTTAACGCTGAAGCTTGCATTTTACGGGATTTTACTATCCATAATCATCGGTTTTATCTGCACGCTAATAAAATATAAAAGATTGCCTCTATTAAGCCCGCTTGTGAGCGCATATATCGAGCTATCGCGTAATACCCCGCTTTTAATTCAGCTATTTTTTCTATACTACGGCCTGCCGAAGCTGGGTGTTCAAATTTCAGGTTTTACCTGCGCGATTGTAGGTCTTGCATTTTTGGGCGGAAGCTATATGAGCGAGAGCTTTAGGCTCGGTTTTGAGGCGATAAAAAAATCCCAGATCGAAAGCGCGATGAGCCTAGGCCTTAGCGAAGCACAGATAGTGTTTTACGTCGTGCTGCCGCGCGCTTTTGCGATCGCCCTACCCTCCATCAGCGCAAACATAATCTTTCTACTTAAAGAAACCTCGATCGTTAGCATCGTAGCGCTCGCCGATCTCGTTTATGCCGCAAAGGACGTGATCGGGCTGTATTACAAGACGAACGAGGCGCTATTTATGTTAAGCGTTTCGTATCTGATCATAATCTTGCCGCTTTCGCTAGCGCTTACGCTGCTTGAAAAGCGCCTTGCGTATATGAGAGGCTAGCGATGGAACTCTTAAGCGGCGAAAATTTAATCAGGCTTCTTGGCGGGCTCGGGGTCACGCTGCAAATCGCGCTCATTTCAATCGCGGTTTCGCTCGGCCTAGGCTTGGTACTTGGAATTTTAATGGCCTCTGGGCGCAGAGCCTTATACATCCCGCTTAAAATTTGCCTAGAGATCGTGCGCATCATGCCGCCCATCGTTTGGCTATTCATCGTATATTTCGGCGCGAGCAAGGCTTTTGGCATACACATCTCAAATATCGCGGCTTCGATCATAGTCTTTAGTATCTGGGGCGTTTTTGAGATGATGGATCTGGTGCGCGGCGCCGTGCTTAGCATTCCTAAGCATCAGTTCGAAAGCGCCGAAGCGCTCGCATTTAGCAGATCTCAAATTTATCTCTACGTGATCCTGCCGCTTGCGATGAGGCGCCTGGTGCCCGCGACGATAAATTTATTCAGCAGGATGATAAAAACAACCTCGATCGCCGTACTCATCGGCGTCATCGAGCTCGTCAAAGTAGGCCAGCAGATCATCGAAGTGAATGTCTTCCGCGACAATTACGCGCCGCTAATCATCTACGGAGCGATATTTTTCGTATATTTTTTGATCTGCTATCCGATCTCGGCGCTTTCTAAAAAACTAGAAAATAGGTGGAGCTGATGGAAATTTTAAAAATCGATAAAGTCAATAAATTTTACGGCGAGCTGCACGCGCTAAAGGACGTCAGCCTTAGCGTCGCGCAGGGCGAGGTTGTTGTGATCCTAGGCCCTAGCGGCTGCGGCAAAAGCACCCTACTTCGCACGATCAACGGGTTAGAGCCGGTACAAAGCGGAAATTTTATAATCGAAGGTGAGCGGATCGATCAAAATTTCACAGACTGGCGCAGGATCAGACAAAAGATCGGCATGGTCTTTCAAAGCTACGAGCTCTTCGACCACTTAAATGTGCTACATAATATAATCCTAGGTCCCGTGAAAGTCCAAGGCGTACCGCGCGAGCAAGCTGTAGAGCTAGCCAGGCATTGGCTCAAAATCGTAGGACTAGAAAATAAAGAGCGAGCCTACCCCAAAGAGCTTAGCGGCGGGCAAAAACAGCGTATCGCAATCGTACGAAGCCTTGTGATGAAGCCTAAGATCATGCTTTTTGACGAGGTTACCGCAGCACTTGATCCCGAGATCGTGCGCGAGGTGCTCGACGTAATGCTAAATCTCGCCAAAGAGGGACAGACGATGCTAATCGTAACGCACGAGATGGGCTTTGCACGCGCCGTAGCCGATCGCATAGTTTTTATGGATGAGGGAAGCATCGTCGAGATCAATGAGCCGGAGGCGTTCTTTACCGCTCCGAAGAGCGAGCGCGCGAAGAAATTTCTAAATATGTTCGAATTTAAAAAATAAATTTTAATAAAGGAGAAAAGATGAAAAAAACGCTAAGCACGCTTTTTATCTTAGGTGCGTTATTTTTCGCAGGTTGCAACGACGAGGGCAAAGGCTCCTCAAATTCCGCGCAAGGTTCCGCCGCGCCGCAAAGTTATATCGACGGGATTAAAAAGCGCGGCGTAGTAAGGATCGCGGTTTTCGGCGACAAGCCGCCGTTTGGTTACATCGACGAGACGGGCAAAAACGCGGGATATGACGTGTATTTTGCAAAACGTATCGCAAAGGAGCTTTTGGGCGATGAGAGCAAAGTTCAGTTCGTGCTCGTAGAGGCCGCTAATCGCGCGGAATTTTTGGCGTCGGATAAGGTCGATATCACGCTTGCAAATTTCACCGTCACGCCGGAGCGTAAGGAGGTCGTGGATTTCGCGCTGCCGTATATGAAGGTAGCCCTCGGCGTCGCAAGCCCGAATGGCGATATCACCGATGTTTCGCAGCTTAAGGATAAAACGCTTTTAATCAACAAGGGCACGACCGCAGATCTGTATTTTACGAAAAACCATCCCGAGATCAAGCTTTTAAAATTTGACCAAAATACCGAGACTTTCGGTGCGATGCTGGACAGCAGGGGCGATGCGATCGCGCATGATAATACGCTTTTGTTTGCGTGGACGAAGTCAAACCCTGGCTTTAAGGTAGGTATCCGCTCGCTAGGCGATCAGGACGTCATCGCGCCTGCGGTCAAAAAGGGTAACGACGAGCTTCGCAAATGGCTTGACGATCTAATCGTAAAGCTCGCGGACGAGAAATTTTTCCACGCCGACTACGATGCGACGCTGGCGCCGGTATACGGCGACGACATCAAGGCCGACGATGTCGTAATCGAGGGCGGGAAGCTATAAATTTAGATTCACAGTCTAGTTTAGCGGGGCAATTGTCAGCCCTGCGACTTTGCAGCGATGAGCCGCCGTATCTTTGCCGAACGGCGGCTGTAAACGCCCATAGGCGGCGAGCGCTTTTATAAGCTAGCTAAATTTATCGATCTAGCGGCAAAGTTTTGCTCTCGCACGGTAAATTTAGCCGCCGAGTAAATTTTTGCCGAGCCGAAACGTGACCTAGCGCTCGTCGTCGCGGCAAATTTTAAGTCGCGCTCGTAGCATAAATTTCAAGCGATAGTAGAATTCTAATGCAAACTGCTCGTGCGATAAAAATTTTGCCGTGCGAGCGATGATAGATCGCAAGCGCCCATTCGTTAAACGGAGCAAGAATTTATAAAATTTTATCGGCTCAAAGCGACTTGTAAAGTCTTATACGAACGCCCCCTGTGCGCGTTCCATCTTTCGATTGGCTCGCGCGAAGGAGCGATCACATATCCACCTAAACGCACAATCCGCACGACACGTTTATTTCCACGCTCAGCTATACAGCGCATCTGTACCGCTCTAAGCCTACGATTCAGAGCGCTTTGTCTGCATATCTGTGTGTCGCCAGAGCCGTATGCGGTCCGCCACCTCTGCCATACTCTACCGCGCCGCCGCCTGCCTCATTCGCTCCAAATTTTGCGGTTCAAATTTAGCTCGCTCACGATACTCACAAGCGCGCCGATCTCATCTACGTAAAGCGCTATCGTGGCGTCCTGCTTTAGCGAGCAGTCGATTCTAGGCTCGAAATTATCGCGCCAGGTCTCGATCGCCACGTAAATTTTATCCTCCCTTAGCACCGCGTTTATCTGAGAGCCCAGTCTTAGATAGATCTCCGTCAGTCGCTGCATCAAAAGCGGCGTCAGGGCGTATCTCGCGCCTACCTGATCGGTCGTATAGACGTCGAAAAACTCCTCAAATTTCACGTCGTCCATATTCGCTCGCTGCCCGTATTTGCGCAGATTTCGCGAGTTTTTGTGACATACCCGCACCTCGCAGTTAAGCCTTTTGTGAAAGTCCGCGACGAAAAGCACTCCTTGAAATTTTACATCGGTACGAGTGCCGTTTTTGGTGCGCACCTTTTCGGCGGCGTAAAAGTCGCTAAATCTAACGCGCACGCCCTGCACCTCCCCGCTCATCATATCCTCGCTCGATTGTTCGTTTATATAGCAGTCGTAAATTTCAAAAAACTCATCCGTCCCCAGCCCGCCATTTTCATCGTAGCTAAGCCCGAAGCTTTTTGCGATGCTCGCGACGACCCTGCTTTTAAAATTTGATCTGAAATTTCGCCTTTTGCTCGCCGTCAAAAGAGCGCTCGCGACGCCGTAAACAGCCACGCCGAAAAATGCTCCGACCGCCATCTCCTCCCAAAAGAGCGCCACCAGTGCGCCCACGCCGGTCCCTACGGCAACGGCGATTAGACCGGCCTTTTTCACCGATTTTTGCAGCGCCGCGCGCTCATCCTCCAGGCTCTGCAGATCGGCTAGAAAGTTAAATTTTGATCCGGCTGCGCCGTCTTTTTCACTTCCGCCCTCACCTTCGGTGGTTTTGGGTTCAAGCCTCCCGTAAGTAGCGCTTTCGCGGCTATCACTGCTTTCGAAGCTACCGCCCTCGCCTACTTCAGCTTTTAATACCCGCCCCTCTTTCGCATCGGCGCTTAAAATTTGCCCATCTTGCGCCGCGCCCTGCCCTAGCGTGCCCCTGTCTTGCGCCGTGTCGAAGTCGCTAAATTTATCAAAATTTGCGCGCTGCGTACCGCCGTTTTTGCCAAAGTTTAAGCCGCAAAATAGGCGGTAGAGCAGTCCGTTTAAGAGGGGGAAGATGATGAAAAGCGCGATTATAAGCCAGTTTATATCAAACGAAACGGGCTCTGCTCTGGTATTTAAAAGCACGTAAAGCCCGAGCAGTAGCAGGATTATCAAAAATGAGACGAGCTTGCTAATGCGCGCGAACTTTTCGCGCCGTTTTTCAAGCAGGTAAAGCTCTTCCAGATCGCCGTTTCTATCCATAATCCGCCTTTTGTAGCGCATTTAAGCGCCAGTTCATTTGTCGCGCAAATGTTTAAATTTAACCGCGCACCGCAGCCTGATCGTCGCTAAATTTAGCGCAAAGCTCGCGCCCTACTGCAAAATTTTAAAATTTGCTCCGCCGCTTTAAATTTGGCCGTTATAAATTTTAAATTTCGTCCTTGCCGCGCCACAGCTTGCTTAATGCGGGCAAATCTTTAGCGCCTCTTTCAGCCGCCCTAGCCCGTCTTTTAGCAGCGCCCTAGAAGTCGCGATATTTAGGCGCAAAAATCTCTCGCCGCCCTTACCGTATTGCGCGCCGCAGGAGAGATATAGCCCCGTTTTTTCGCGGATGAAGCGCGCAAGCTCCGCGCTATTCTGCGTATAAGCGCCCGCATCGAGCCACATCAGATAGGTCGCGTCTTGCGGCACGACATGCACCTGCGGAAGCTCGCGCGCGATAAATTCCGCCGCGAATTTGCGATTTTCGCTGAGGTATTCGCGCAGCGCGTCCAGCCACGGCGCACCCTTCGTAAATGCGGCGATCGCACCCTGCACTCCAAAAAAATTCGGCTCGGCGATGTCGTCGGAATTTAGCGCCTTTGAAATTTTATGACGTAAGCGCTTATCTGCGGCAAAGACCGCCGCGCTTTGCAGCCCCGCGATGTTAAACGCCTTCGTGGGCGCGATTATGCTGGCCGAAATCCTCTCGCAGCTCTTGCTTGCCGCAGCAAATGGCGTGTAACATACGCCCGGCTCGGTCAGATCGCAATGCACCTCATCGCTAAGCACCGTAACGCCGTGCTTCTCGCACAGCTCGCCGATGCGGGCAAGATCGTCTCTGCTAAAGGTGCGGCCGACCGGATTGTGCGGATTACAAAGGATAAAAAGCGTCGTCTGCGGATCGGCAAGCTTAGCCTCCAAATCCTCCCAATCGATACTATAATCGCCGTTAGCATAGGCAAGCTCATTTTCCATAGGCACGCGGGCGGCGTTTTTAATGCAGTAGTAAAAGCAGTTGTAAACGGGGCTCATTAGCAGCACGTTTTCGGCGAGCGAGGTGAGCTTACGGATGATCGAATCGATCGCAGGCAGCGTGCCGCTAGCATAGATTAGCCACTCCTTTTGGATTTCATAATCGTGGCGCGCGAGCCACCAGGCTTGATATGTGCTGCGCCACTCATCATCTACAAGCGAATAGCCCAAAACTCGCTCATTTAGCCGCTTTTGCAGAGCCTCGATAATTTCGGGCGCTACGGCAAAGTCCATATCCGCGACCCACATCGGAAGCTCGTTCTCGCCTACATCCCATTTAAGCGACTTCGTGCCGCGGCGGTTCGGCAGAGTGTCGAAGTCGTATTTCTCCTTGCCACTTATAAAATCAAAAAGTCCCATCTTACGCCCTTAATTCAGTAATGATTTCAGTTTTAGACGCGTCCGTTGCGCCATCTAGGATCAGCTCGCCGATACTTGCCGCGCGGATTAGCCCGCTGCTCGGATTTTTGACGCTATCGATTGCGCCTTTTATCTCGGCACGGACGTCGCTGTATTCAAACGCTAGCGTAGTATTTATCAGCTCGCAGTCTTGCAAGAGTAAATTTTGCATATAGCAAAAGCCCTGCAGGCTCTCGATCTTGCAGTTTCGCAGCGTTACATTTTTAGAATTCCATCCAAAGTACTCGCCCACGATGAAGCAGTCCTCGACCACGATATTTTCGCAGTTCCAAAATGCGTCCTTGGATAGGAGCTTGGAGTTTTTGATCGTTACGTTTCTACAGCCGTCAAAGCAGTAATCTCCGAAGAGCGATAGATTTTCAATACTTAAGTTTTCGCAATCAAGCCCGAAATACGCGCCCTTTGCGGTGACGTTTTTAAGCGACACGTCGCTGCAGTGCCACAAGGTCTCTTGCGCATCATGAAATTCTACGTTTTGCAGCGCGGCGTCTTTTACGTGTCGAAGCCCCTTGGGTGCGCCGTAGAGGCAGTCTTTTAGCACCACGCCGCGGCTATACCAGATCCCTGCGCGCGCGATCTCGTCAAAGAAGCAGTCCTGCGCGCGGATATTTTCGGCGTACCAAAACGGATATTTCCACTCAAATTTACAGTTTTGCGCGACGATATTTGCGCTGTGTTTTAGCGGAGACTCGCCCTCACCGAAGACGGAATTTTCGATCCGTAGATCCTTTGCGCAAAACAGCGCGCGCTCGCCGCTAAAATGCTTTTGTCTTAATATTTGCATAGCTTTCCTTAGATTTAAAATTTGCTTCAGATTATACAAGGAATTTCAAAATTCCGCGTAGCTTAGGCGTATGAAACGCAAGCGAATTTTAAAAATTTTAAAATTTAAAGGCGGCGAGAGGCTAAATTTGATGTGCCGCGGTAGCGGTTACGAAACACATGCGGCGAATGCGCGACAAATCGCAGAGATTTTGCCTGCAAACGCCTATAAAGAGCACCTAGGTCGCTACGGCTAGCCGCGTATTCGCACAGGCGCCCGTATCCACTCGCGACGTGCGTCGCCCAAAAGACGCATAAAATTTATCGCAAGCGGCGCTTTAAAATTTATAAAATTTTCTCCGAGCAGCATGTAAATTTTAGCAGACGTCTCAAAGAAGCGTAAATTTTACCCCGCGTATAAACGGGATGCGTCTAATGCTCGTGGTGATGCAAGTGGATGTCTTCGCCGCGGTCTCGATCTGTAGCGCGCTTTCGCAGATCAAAATACACAAAAAGCCCACTAGGCTCGCCATCCTCGTAAATTTCAAGTTTGTAGCGCATTACGGCGTGCGTGCACACTGCAACGTCAAGCGTCGCTTCATAGCCGTCTGCGTTGCGCTTTAGCGGGAATTCCGCATTGCCCATATTCATACTCACGCCCGAAATTTTAACGCTCGGATTTTTCAGCTCACGCGAAATTCCGCTTATTTTTAGCTCGTTTGCTCCCGCTTCGATCGGATGGCGCGCTACGCTAAAGAGCGCCTTCTGCCCGCCCGCGTTAGTCTCGCAGTCCTGTGCGGCTAGATTGCAGCCCAGACGCGTCCTTATGTCCTTAAATAATGCATCGCTCTCATCCGCGCCAAATCCTAAAGTAGCGGCGAAAATCAAGCTAAAACGTAGAGCCTTTATCATTATGATCCTTTGTAAATGAAATTTGTGCGCAATTTTAGCAGAAAATTCCGCGCCTATTAAAAATATTTATTAAAATTTTAGCTAAAATAACGATATCTTCTACGAAAGGATGAAAAATGGCTGAGTTTTTAA
Source organism: uncultured Campylobacter sp. (assembly GCF_938002845.1). Lineage (GTDB taxonomy): Bacteria > Campylobacterota > Campylobacteria > Campylobacterales > Campylobacteraceae > Campylobacter_B. The sequence continues at coordinate 74,426 of NZ_CALKZP010000057.1, read as the reverse complement.
TCAAAGATGCTAAGGACGGCTGCAAATTCGATCTACTTTATGACGGACACGTGCTATGTACCTCCGAGGTTTACACGAGCAAGGCCGCTTGCAAAAACGGCATCGAAAGCGTCGCAAAAAACGCCGCGCTAAATAAGATCGAGGATCAAATCTCAGGCGGCGAAAGGCTAAACAATCCGAAATTTGAGCTTTACACTGATAAAGCAGACAAGGTTCGCTTCCGCCTAACGGCTAGCAACGGACAGATCATCGCCATTAGCAAGGATTTTGAGGCCAAGGCGGACGCCCTAAAAGTAATAGAACTTATTGTAAAACAGGCCCCAAAAGCCAAGATCAAGGAGGCGTAAATGGACATAAACGGACTTGTAAATATGGTCTCGGCGCTCAAAAGCGACGATAAAAATTTAAGAGAATTTCAAAGCGGTCCGGTTGCGTTTATCGAGAAATTTTTAGGCGTAGATCTGCCAGACGATCAGATAAATGCGATAATTGCGGGCATTAGCTCAAATTTTTTAAGCAAAAACGAAAGCGGCGGATCTAGCTCGCTAGGCTCGATGCTGGGTGGACTTTTGGGCGGCGGCGAGGACGTGCAAGCAAACGCCGTCGATAGCAAAGGCGTGGATTTTAGTGCGCTGATCGGCAAAATCGCAAGCGCCAAGCTTGACGTAAATGGCGACGGTAAAATCGATATCAACGACGCAAGTAGCTTTTTAGGCAATCTTTTAGGAAGCGGCTCAAACGGCGAAGATAAAGGGTTAAGCTTAGGCAGCCTACTAAAAACGTTTAAAATTTAAACGAGGCTAAATTTAAAACGCAGACCGGATTTTGCGCGGCGATATTTAAATTTGCGCGCGCTATTTTAATCCGTGCCTGCACAATACGGCGTTCGCGTGAAGGGTTTAAATTTATGCTGTATTGCGCGCAAAAACCTCGCGCTTAATTAAGGCGGACTTAAATTAAAGCAAAAGTTATTTAAAATTTAAGTCCGTTTTGCCTTTGCAGCGTTTTGTTTATGGCACCTTGACGGAGCGCCCCGCTCGATCCTCTTTAAACCCTCGCTTCAAGATGAAATAATCTCAAATACCACTTAAATTTTATCTTTGTCCTTCAAGCGTCCGCTTTAAATTTAATCGCTCTTTGGCTCGGTTTCATTTCGCTAACCATTCAAATTCCCGCGCAGTGCGTCATAATAAGTCGTCAAATTTCATCAAAATTTTAAAAACGGCTATAAATTAAGCGCGAAAGAGTTCGCCTAAAAAGGATATATTTTATTTCTATTTACTGTTTAGGTAGTATAATCGTTCTCGTCCGACAAGATAAAACCTCCTTTTTGTATGAAGCCCGAGTTTAAAAGCTCGGGCTTTTTTTATGCCCGAAATTCTGCTATAATCCCGCCAAAAACTACAAGGAATTTTATGCTTTCACATATCGACGAAAACAATATGCCGCGCATGGTGGATGTCGGCGCCAAGGATGATAGCGAGCGCGTAGCCACCGCTAGCGGTATCATCCGCATGAGCGCGGAGGCGTTTGCCGCCGTCAAGCAAAACACGGCTAAAAAGGGCCCCGTGCTTCAAACCGCCGTCGTTGCCGCGATAATGGGTGCTAAAAAGACGAGCGAATTAATACCAATGACCCATCCGCTTACGATTACTTCTATTAAAACCGATATTGAGGAGCTTGCGAGCGAGTGCGCGTTTAAGCTTTTCGTAACTGTAAAAATCACGGGCAAAACCGGCGTCGAGATGGAGGCGCTAACGGGCGTAAGCGTGGGGCTACTGACGATTTATGATATGCTAAAAGCGATAGATAAATCGATGCAGATCACCGACGTCGTGCTGCAGCGCAAAGAGGGGGGCAAGAGTGGCGTGTATATTAGGGGCTGAAAAGCCGAAAATCAACTATCCACTTTTTTGGGAATATAAAATCATCCTAGACGCAAGCACCCAAAAGCGCGAGCAGATCGATGAAATTTTAAAGGGCGAAAATTACAAAATAGACTTTTCGCGCTTTTCAAACGGCGGCAAATATATGAGCTTCAACGTAAGCGTTTTCGTTAAAGACGACTTACATCGAAACGAAATTTTCGAGCGCTTAAAAGCCCACTTTAAATATGTATTGTGACAGGAGATGAAATGAAAGAAGCAATAATCAAAAAATTCGGCGCCGATCTCGCACAAATTCCACAAGCCGAGCTAGCCTCATATGTGCAAGAGCTCGCCTTGCAAGAAGCCACGAAGGCTTTGTGTGAGCTTGACGACGAGAGTAAAAGCGCCAAAAGCACGCAATTAATCCTAGACTTCGCAGCCGAGTTAAAAGACGCGGGCGCGCTTAGCGATGAGACGGCAGAAGCCCTACTTAACAGCGTTAAAAAGGCGCTGTGTGACGAGGACGAGCAGGCTCTTTACAAGCTCATCTACGACTACGACGATCTGCGCAAAAAGATCGCTTGTAAACAAAAGGCGATTAAAACCCTTGTTTTGCGCAGCTACGACGATCTAGATACCGCGCTGCAAAACGCAAGCGAAACAGAAGCAAAAGAGCGCATAGGCGCGGCGCTACAGCGAGCGATTGCGAGCAAACTTCCGCTTGCGGACGTGCTGAAAGAAGCGAGCGAACTGGCCTTCATAAGCGTGCTCGAAAGCGGCACCGACATCGAGGATACCGCGCACGAGACGGCGAAAAACATCGCATTTTCGGCTATAGGCGACGGGGAATTTACGAAATTCCGTACAAAAGAAATTTCAAAAATCATCATAAATCGCGCGATTTTCGTCGCAAACGAGAGCAAAAATACAGCCTCTGCGCTGATTAGAGGCGCGATTTTAGGCTGCTACGACGGCATAAACAAAGCCGCCGAAAGATACCGCGACGAGCTAAGTTTCTCGCCAGCAAGCGACGCACAGAGCCTAGAGAACGAAAGACTTCAAATTTCGCAGATGAGCGAGCTATTTAACGCAGTTTTAAGCGATGCGGTCGCAAGCTCGGAGGAGCCCGCTAAAAGCGAGATCGCCAAGATCGCCGATGAAGAATTCGGAGGCTATTTGGCTAAATTTAGAAAAATTTCAAGCGATCTACTCGATCAGCTAAGCGCCAAAATCGGCGAGATCGAGCTTGGCGAGCGCGCAAAAAAGGCGAGTGCCAAGGCGCGCGAAATCACTCAAGAACTGAGCCAAAAAAGCGCCAAAATCATCGAAAACCTCGATCTGGACGAGAAACTGGACGCAATCAAAAAAGAGCTTAGCGAATTTGAAAAGAAGATGAGCCAAAAATTTGCCGAGCTAAAAAGCTCCGACGTCGCTAAAAACGTAAGCGAAAGAGCGCGCGAGATGAGCGCCAAGGCTTACGAGGCCGCAAAAGAAACGATCGCCAAGCTAAAGTCCAAAAAGGACTAAATGGGCGCCGCGGGCGCGAAATCCCTAACGGTAAACACTCGGCGCTCGCTGCTTTGCGCTGCAAAATTTACTCACATGCCTATACTAGCATGCCTTAAAGCTCGCGTGCCCTAAAAGAAAGGAGCTTTCGTTAGAGTTTGCGAGGCCTGCGCAGAATTCTTTATGCGCTTTAACGGCGCTGTAAAATTCCATGTCGATAAAGAATTTTACGAATTTTGCATAACTAAATTTAGATGCGCGCTGCAAAATTCCGTGCCGCCAAAAATCCTACGGCGATGCGAGACCCCGGTCCAATCAAATCTTGCCGCAGTGATAAAATTCTAAGTGTAAAATTTTATAGCTGTCAGAGCATATATAAAATTCCAAAAAACGGCGCGGATTTTTAAGCTTGAAATTTCATCGCGTAGATTTGCGTAGCAGAATTTTAAAATTCTAAACGCGCAAAATTTTAAAATTCCATCCAAAATGATACGGTACGGCTTGCAGTTTGAAATTTTATCCCGACGCGCGCAAATGAAATCCCACGAGATAAATTCTACGAAAAGGCGTCTTGGCGTTTGGCATTTCTGCGATCATTTTCACTGCAGCGTAAGATGCGGCGTATTGGCTTTTACCAAATTAGTAATTAAAAATTTATGTACCGTAAAAGATTAGCGCGACTCACCTCAAATCATAGCGACATCCGAGCCCATTTTATCGCACGATTTGATCGCATAAATTTTAAACCGATCTTGCTGCGCCCGGGTCGAGCGCCTGGTGTAAATAAAATTCTACCGGATTTATCGTTGCGTAAATTTAAAACCGCACCCCCGCTCTATTTGGGCGCAGAGGCGCCTTATTTATACAACGTCGCACTTGGATTTGGATAAATCCACTACTTTCACATAGCAATGCCTCGTTTACGCCGCGATAAAATTCTGCGAAATCACCGCTAAATTTTATCGCTAAATTACAAAGCCCAATTCTATTTTAAAGGCGACGGCCGTCCTTAAATTTCACGGCAAATTCCAAATAGATCCCGTCTGCAAAATCCAGCAATCCAAAATAAAATTCTAAAAATTTAATCAAATTTCGCTAAAATCGCCGCAAAATTTTAAGGAGAAAAGATGAAAAAATTAGCTCTTTTAATATCCTTTGCTGCGATGATGATTTTTAGCGGTTGTGCGAGCACCACGCAAGGCGGCGCCGTAGGCATCGACCGCTCACAATTCATCACCGTAAGCGAAGCTGAAATGGATCAAAGTGCCGCGCTTGCCTACAGGCAGATTACCGCCCAAGCAAACGCCAAACATGTCCTAAATACCGATAAAAAGCTAACTGATCGCGTTAGAGGCATCTCGAAGCGCCTAATCGCTCAAGTCGGCGCATTTCGCAAAGACGCACTGAAATGGAACTGGCAGGTAAACGTCATCAACGACCCTACGATCAATGCTTGGTGTATGCCTGGCGGTCGCATCGTCGTATATACGGGCATCATCGAAAAACTTAAGCTTACCGATGCCGAGCTGGCTGCTATTTTGGGGCACGAGATGTCTCACGCACTGCGCGAACACAGCCGCGAGCGAGCCTCGACTGAACAGATGAAAGATGTCGGTATCGCCGTAGCAAGCTCTGCAGCAGGGCTTGGAGATCTGGGCTCAGCAGCTTTGAACATGGCGGCGCAGTACACATTCACGCTGCCGTTTTCGCGCACGCATGAGACGGAGGCCGATCTGATGGGCGTTGAGCTGATGGCGCGCGCAGGATACGATCCGAGGGCGGCGATAAACGTCTGGGAGAAGATGAATAGGCTAAACGAGAGCCATCCACTTAAATTTATGTCCACGCACCCTTCAAACGAAGATCGCATCGCCGATCTAAAAGAGGTGATGCCGAAAGTCTTGCCGCTTTACGAGGCTGCCACAAGAAATAGATAGTCTTGCGATTTAAAATTTCGCAAGAGCTTGCGCGCTGAGGTTTTTTAAGTAGCAGGTTTTATCGTCGTATTTAAATTTCTTAATGGGCTTGCGCGCGGCGCTAGGATTATCCGCCGCAGCGCATAAGCTCTATTGCGATAAAATCTCGCCGCAACAAAGGTCTGCCGCAGCGCGAAATTTTAAATTACCGCAAAATTCCATTAACACGCGCGATAAATATAATCCGCACCGAGACAAAATTTCATTTCAAAACGCAAGCGCTGGACGAAATTCCGTCGCATAGAAAGCCGAAATGTCTGTCGCTACAGAATTCTACGGCGCGAAATTTTACGATTTTAAGCACGACGAAATTTGGAGTAAAATTTTGCTCCTTCGGGCGCAGATAGAATTTCGCTATGGTCGTATGCAAACAAAATTTTGCAGCCGCAGTCAGGTATGAAAATAAAATTTATTCGGCTGGGCAGCAGATTTTAACGCCATTTGTACGACGGTAAGTTTCGCGCAGGCAGATGAAATTTTACGCGATAAAAGAAGTAAAATTTCAACTCCGTAAAATTCTACGCACGGGCGCGAGGCATTTTCCACGCCTTTTGGATTTTAAAGCGTTTTTAGATATAATCATAAATATTTATTTTTAAATTTCAAAGGATAAGAAATTTGGACACGGACAGTTCGGTTTTAATGTTAGTTTTAGCTTTTGTATTCATCTTTATGAATGCTTTTTTCGTTCTTTCGGAATTCTCAATCGTCAAAGTAAGAAAGTCTCGCCTCGAAGAGCTTATCAAGGATAAAATTCCAAACGCAAAGCTCGCTTTTAAAATTTCAAACTCCCTAGACACCTATCTCAGCGCCACTCAGCTAGGCATTACGATAAGCTCGCTCGCCCTCGGCTGGATCGGTGAGCCCGCGGTATCAAGACTGATCGAGCTGCCACTAAGATCCATCGGCATAGGCGGCGGAGCGGCGGCGCATACGATCGCCTTCGTCATATCTTTTACGCTCGTTACGCTATTTCATGTCGTACTCGGCGAGCTAGTGCCAAAATCCATCGCTATTGCTAAAACCGAGAAGATCGTGCTTTTTATCTCTAGACCGCTTCATATTTTTTGGATTATGTTTTTTCCGATCATCAAGGCGTTTGACTTCATCGCCGCCGTCTCGCTTAAAATCATCGGCGTAAAGCCCGCTAAAGAGAGCGAGCTCGCGCTTTCTGACGAGGAGATCAAAATCATCGCGAGCGAGAGCCTAAAAGGTGGTGTGCTCGATAGCCTAGAGACCGAGATCATCAAAAACGCCGTCGATTTCAGCGACACGGTCGCCAAAGAGATAATGACGCCGAGGCGCGATCTCATATGCCTAAATAAGCAAAAAAGCTACGATGAAAACTACGCAACCGTATTGCAGTCGAAATTTACGCGCTTCCCATATATCGACGGCAGCAAGGACAATGTCCTAGGCCTCATCCACATCCGCGACATCATCCAGCAAAAGGGAGATAAAAGCTTCGATAAGATCGTGCGCAAGCTCATCATCGTGCCTGAAAACAGCCCGATCTCTAAAATTTTACCGATGATGAATAAGCAGCGCATTTTTGCCGCGCTCGTCATCGACGAATACGGCGGCACGGCGGGATTTTTGACGATGGAAGATATAATAGAAGAAATTTTTGGCGACATCAACGATGAACACGACGCGAATGCACAAAATTTTAAATGTATCGACGAGAACACCTTTGAGTTTAGAGGCCGCTTCGAGATCGAAGGCGTCGAGGAGGTGATGGGCATCGACTTCGACGAGGAGACCGAGCAGCTAACGATTGGCGGCTACGTCTTTAACCTCTTCGGCAGCCTACCTGAAATCGGCGATAAAATAAGCGATGAAAACTGCGATTACGAGGTACTGCGAATGGATGGCACAAGAGTTTCGCTCGTAAAAGCGATCAAAAAAGTAGTCGCGCAACCGCAAGAAAACGAAGAAGCGGAGAAAAATAACTAAGCCAAAGTGCGGGTTAATAAAATTCCACTTTGCAATGCTGCGCGCCGTAAATTTTAAGCGCGCTGCCACTTGCGACGCTCTCAATCCCCATATAGGGCAAAAATTTATTTGCCGCTCCCGTATAGATGCCCTAATAGCGGGTAGAGGAATTCCCACCGCCCTTCAGAGCGTCATAAAAGTGCTATTTATAAGCGCGCTGCAAACGAAAGGCGAAATTCTACCGCGAAAATTCTGCCAGAGCGGCGCCAGATAAAATTTCTTGATAAGCCTGTTTTCAAATTTTGCGAGATCGTAGATTTTAAAAATTTCAAAATTTCGCGGAATTTTAAAATTTCAATTGATCTAAATTTCTCGGCTAACTTAAATATCAAGCCCTGCTACAAGCCTGGGCTAAGCGGATTTTAAAGCCAAAGTCTAAACGTAAAATTCTAAAATTATTAAAGATAAAATTTTGCCGCGTAGTATCGCAGAATTAACTCTATCGATTTTAATCGTAAAATTTCACCAATCTTACTTTAAAACTTCGCAATTTTAAATTCTAAAAATTCCTCAGTAATCAAGTTGGCACGCCTTAAAATTCCGCATAAATAAATCTTAAATTCCTTTTTGCTACCATAACGAAAATTTTTCACACGGATGGCTTTATGACAAAACACAAATTCTCATCGCGTTGGGCCTTTATCATCGCTTGCGTGGGCTCTGCTGTAGGTATGGCAAATGTCTGGGGCTTCCCTTACAAACTCGGCACGAACGGCGGCGGCGCATTCTTGATAATCTACGTTTTTTTCGTAGCGCTGTTTTCATACGTAGGCCTAAGCGCCGAATACGCGATCGGTCGCCGCGCCAAAACAGGCACGCTAGGCTCATACGAATACGCGTGGAAAAGCCGCGGACTTGGCGCTATCGGTAAGGTTATCGGCTGGCTACCGCTTGCCGGTTCGATGTGTATCGCAGTGGGCTATGCCGTCATCATCGCCTACGTTCTAAAAGCGCTAGTTCAAGCCATAGACGGCTCGCTAATGAGCGAAAATACCGATACGTGGTTCAACTCTTTTGCCCTGACGCCCTACTCCGTGGTGCCTTATCACTGCATAATCGTCGCAGGTACGTTGCTGACGCTGTTTTTCGGCGCCAAAAGCATCGAAAAAACGAATAAAATTATGATGCCGTTATTTTTCGTGCTATTTGCAATTTTGGCAATTAGGGTCGCGACACTGCAAGGCGCTGCGGGCGGATATGCGTTTCTTTTCGGCGCCGATTTTACTAAGCTAGCAGATCCGATGGTTTGGATTTCTGCGATGGGACAGGCGTTTTTCTCGCTATCGATTACAGGCTCAGGGATGATCGTTTATGGCGCGTATCTATCCAAGGACGAAGACATCGTATCTGCGGCGAAAAATACCGCGCTATTTGACACGCTAGCTGCGATGGTAGCTGCGCTAGTGATGATCCCTGCAGTATTTGCTTACGGAATGGATCCTGCGGCGGGGCCTAAGCTACTTTTCGTAACTCTGCCTAAAATTTTGCAAGATATGGCAGGCGGTAGAATTTTTGCAGTGATTTTATTTACCGCCGTGATTTTTGGTGGAATTTCATCGCTTCAAAATATGTTCGAAGTAGTCGCCGAATCGCTAATGCATAAGTTTCCAAGGCTAAGCCGCGCCTTCACGCTTGCGCTATTGTGCGCGATCTGCCTTGGTGCGGGTCTTGGTATGGAAGCGATAAGCTCATGGGGTCCGTGGATGGATTTCGTATCGATTTATATCATTCCGATCGGAGCAGTAATCGGCGCGATATCGTGGTTTTGGGTGATTAAGCGTAATGAAATTTTAGATGAGATCAATCTAGGCGCAGAGAGGGTTCACGGCAAGCTCTGGTATGACATCGGACGCTTTGTCTATGTCCCGCTGGCGCTACTTTTATGTATAATCGCGCTTAGTATGCATATTTCGTTTTGAATTAAAATCTTGCTAGATTTAGAATTAATAGTGTTCTCTCGTAATGGAATTTTAGCAAAGCATATTTATAAATCATTGCATTATCCATATAAATAATGTATAATGCAGTCAAAAAGGAGACAATATGACGCGATCTATAAACGTAAATTTTAGAATGGATGCCGAGCTTAAAAAAGGGTTGGAGGAAGTATGCTCTGAAATGGGGCTAAATTTAACTACTGCTTTTACAATATTTGCTAAAAAAGTATTGCAAGAACGCAAAATTCCTTTCGAGCTGACGGCAGATCCCTTTTACAGCCACGAAAATTTATCTCATCTTAAGCGCTCTTTTGACGAATTAAAGGAAAATAGCGGGATTGAGCACGATTTGTTAGAAGCGGACCAATGAAAAAATCTGGTCGCAAGAAGCTTGGAAGGATTATCTGTATTGGCAGGAAAATGATAAAAATATCCTAAAGCGCATAAATAAGTTAATCCTAGATATAGAGCGTAACGGCTACGATTGTATAGGCAAACCCGAAGCGCTAAAGGGCAATTTATCGGGGCTTTATAGTGTTAGAATAGATGGAAAAAATCGGCTCGTATTTAGAATATCTAATGGTGCCATAGAAATAGCTCAGTGTAAAACTCACTATGGAGATAAGTAAAATACGCACAAAAGCATCAATATCAAAGCGGTAGTATTTGTCCCAAAATAAAAACTTTCACACCCAAAAAAAGGCGTGGAATTTTAAAATTTTATCTTATTTTATGGCTTAAAATTTTGAAATTCAGTCTGGATTTAAGACAGCAAATTTCGAAATTTTGCCTTTGGCTGTTAAAAAGAAATTTCGTCGTTAAATTTAACAACAGAAATTTCTTTTTAGTAAATGCGGTATCTGCAAAAGAGTATCATGAGCTGCTGCAATATTTCAAGGCGCTAAACGTAAAAATAGAAGATCAGACCGACTTTATACCGCAGGCTCAAAACAGCGGCTATTTCACCGATAAAAATGAAATTTACAGCGACGATTTTAGCGATACGCAAATTCCGAAGAAAAATTTTAAATGGAAGCTTAGGCGGTTTTTTAGTTTGGATTGAAATTTTAGTCCAAACGGCAAGCCGTTAAATTTCACCAGCAAATAGGGCAGAGTGGGGCGGCGAGGCAAATATTACTTGCTGTTATCTCCAGCCTGCCACAGCTCAAAGTTACGATAAATCAAATCAACTCAGTCATCACTGCAAGCGCAAGGCTATAAAATTTAAATCAGCTCCGCGACCTATCGTTGAAGTCGCGAGGCTGTAGCAAGCAAATTGGTCCCAATACACAGCCGGAATATATAAAGCAGCGGTAAGTCGAAATCGATATGCCTCGCCGTAGCAAAACCACGGCGAGTTTGGCTAAAGCCCGTAGAGGATTGGCGTATCTAGTCCAAGCCAGCAATGAGCCAGTCTTAAAACACAAACCGCCCCAATCCTTACTTCGCCCCTTTAGGCGGCATAAATGCGGTTAGTTTAATATCCTCGCCCGCCTTATGTTTATAAAGCTCGATATTTACTAGCGCCGTGTGGGAGATGTTGCCGTTGGCAAGCTCGCTCGTAGGAAGATCGATCGTAAGCACGTTCGGATTTCCGTTTTTGCAAAGCCCCTCGGCGTTAGGATCATACCACGCACCTTCGAAGATCTGCACCACGCCGCGCATTATGTCGCCGCTTACGTTGGCTCCCGCCAAAATTTCGCCGCGAGCGTTAAACACGCGCACCAGATCGCCCTGCTTAATGCCGAGCTCCTTAGCGTCCTCGGTATTTATTAGCACAGGCTCGCGATCCGCGACGGCGTATCTCTTGCGATTTGAGGTGTTGCTCTGCTGTGAATGCAAGCGATCAAGCGGATGCAGACTAAGCAGGTGAAATTTCGCAGGTTTATCCTTCATCCCGAGCCACTCGACGGGCTCGAACCACATCGGATGCGCGCCGCAGTCTTTGTAGTTCATTGCGGCGATCGTATCGGAGTAAATTTCAATTAATCCGCTAGGCGTTCCCAAAGCCTCCAAAACGGGATCATTTCTAAAATCCTCAAAGCTCACGTACGCAGCACTCTCAGGCGTTTCGTAAAATTCCGTCGGCTCGTTTTTCTCCCACCACTGCTCAAAGCTCGGCATCTGTATTCCTAAAGCGGTGTTTGCATTCACGGCGCTAGCTGCTCCTTCGTAAAATTCTTTGATCCAATCCATCTCCGTTTTGCCGCCGTCCGTATAAACCTCGGCAAGCCCGTCCGCGTAAGCCTTGCAAAGGTCGGTAAAAATTTGATAATCGTCCTTCGCGCCGTGCTGCTTGGCGACGACCTGCTTCATCGGGATGATATGCATATTGGAGTAGTCTCCGCTCATCGTGATGTCGTTGCGCTCATACTCCGTCGTGGTCGGGAACACGATGTCTGCCATCTTCGCAGTCGGCGTCCAGTAAATTTCATTTACTACGATGGTGCGCGGCTTGCGCCAAGCCTTGATGTTGGTGTTGGTATCTTGATGGTGTACGATAGGATTTCCGCCGACCCAGTAGATGAAATCGATCTGCGGATAGGTGATCTTTTTGCCATTCGCGTCGATCGTCTTGCCAGGATTTAACAGCGCGTCCGCGATGCGAGCTAGAGGGAAGGCAACCTTCGCCGTATTTACCAGCCACGCTTGAGTTGCTTCGCCGCCTTGCTTCTGATCCTGCGCAAGCCCTAAAAATTTGCCGTCCTTAACGACGCCGACGCTTGCCGCGTTCATTCCGCCGATTACGCCGCCCGCGCAGGTAGGCGCGCCGCCGTTAGCGTAGTGGTAGCTAAAGCCGAAGCCGCCTCCTGCAAGTCCGATCTGCCCTAGCATCGCGCACAAAGTCACGATCATCCAGTGCGCCTGCTCGCCGTGATGAGCGCGCTGGATACCCCAACCGGCCATTATCATCGTGCGGTTCTCGTAAAATTTTATCGCAAGCTCTTTGATCACGTCCGCGCTAATGCCGCAAATTTCGCTAGCCCACTCCGGCGTCTTGGCTACGCCGTCGCTCTGCCCCGTGAGGTACGGCACGAATTTTTCAAAGCCCACGGTGTAGCTTTGTAAAAATTCCTTATCGTACTTGCCCTGCGAATAGAGGTGCTGCGCCATGCCTAGCATCATCGCTACGTCGGTGTTCGGGCGAGGGGTGATCCATCGCGCCTTGCCCTCAAAATACTTGCCGCTTACGGTTTTAATCGGATCGATGATGATGATCTCTTTGTCGCTGTTTTTTAGCTGTTCGAAATACTTAAATCCCTGCTCGTCCGAGCTCGTCCATGCCACGCGAAGCGTAGAGATCGGATTGAGCCCCCAAAAGACCACTACTTTGGAGTTTTCAAGCACCACCGGCCACGAGGTTTGCTGCTCATAGACCTGATTTGAGCCCGTTACGTGCGGCATTATGACCTGTGCCGCACCCGTGGAGTAATCGCCCGTGACGCCCGCAAAGCCGCCGCTTAAGTTCATAAATCTATGAAGTAGCGTCCTTGAGACATGCACGTTGCCCGTACTCTGCCAGCCGTAGCTGCCCGCAAACACTGAGTCCGCGCCCTTTTGCTCGCGCGTCTTTTTAAGCTCGCGCGCGACGAGCTTGATCGCGTCTTCATATTTTACTTCGACCCATTCGTCAAGCCCTCGAAGCTCGGGCTTTGGATTATCGGGATCGGCGAGATAGGATTTTCGCACCATCGGCGCTTTGATGCGCGTGTTATAAACGAGATCCGCCATCGTATTTTGAAGAGTATTTGGAATTTTAGAGGTGATCTTCCACGGCGCAGACCTTACGATCTTTCCGTTTTTGACGCTCGCTTTTAAAATTCCCCATCGCGCCGCGGTTAAAATTTCGCCGTTTTTCTTAAGCGCGGTAAGTTTATCCGCCGCGAGCATCGAGCTTGGGATGAGCGGAAGCGCCGAAACCGCCGCGCCGAGCTTTAAAAAATTTCGTCTTTTCATTTCATATCCTTTAAATTTACGTCCTTGGAGTGCTTTTGCAGATACTGCACCACCGTCCAGCTCTCATCCTTGCTAATAGGCGTGCGCGAAAGCATCGATTTGATGTAGCCCGGCCATCTGTTGGCTTCATAGCTGACGGGCTGGTGCAGAGCGTGACAGACGCTACACGAGGCTTCGAATTTCTCCTTCGCTCCCGCGAAAATTTTATCCACGTCGCCGCTTAGCGCGCCCTCGTCGGTGTAGGCGGTTATTTTAACTTTATTAAAGCCATCCTCTTCGCCCAAACTCTCGCTTTGAAATTTAGCCTGCTTCGAAAACGCCACCGCGATTATGCGCGCTTTAGGCGTGAAATAAATAACGTTGGGCGCCTTTGGATTTTGATAGCCGGTGAGCGAAAATTTCACTACTCCGTCCTTAACCTCCAAAACCTCTATGGCGTTTGTGGGCAGCAGCCTGCCGTCCTTGTGCGACAAATCGCCGCTTACGCTTACCTGCTTTAACACCGTGCCGTAAAGCGTCTCGCCCGCCTTAACCTCGGCGCCAGCGTAGCTTGCGATCACAGCCGTAAGAGCCGCCGCAGCCGCAATAGAATTTAAAAACTTCATGCTTATCCTTTCTTAAAATTTTAAAAACTTCTCGTAAATCTGCCGTATAAAAAGCTCGCAAACATCACGGCCAAAACAGCCGCGAATGCCGCAAACGCTACCTGCGCGCACTGCACCGCGTCTGCAAATTTAATGCTCGGCACCAGATAAAATCCCTCGCCGTAAAATCCGCCGAAAAAGCTCTGCACATCGCTAAGCGCGGTGCCCGCGGGAAAGGACGGGGTACCCGTGCAGCTTGCGGGGCGAAATAGCTCCGGTAGCAGGCTATCAAGCGGCGCTGCAAAAGGGAAAGCGGGTACCGCGAGGCAATTTGCTGCATCTGCGGCGGGGTGCGGCGCGGAGCTCTGTAAATAGCCGTATATCGCGCCTGCAAAGCCGAGCAGGTAAGCAATGAGCCTTGCTATGAAGCTAAAGGACATCAGCAAGCCGATGAGCGCGCCTACGCCCGCTACGGCAAAGCCCAGACGCACGAGGGTGCTCATCTGCGTAGGCGACATAAAAAGGCAGCGCTGAAAGAAAAAATATGATGCCGCAAGATATCCTGCGCTTATCACAAAGAGCCAAAACCACGGCGTGGCAGTATTTTGCCACGCGTAAATCTTTAAGATCAATCTATTCAAGATCTCCTCCATCTTATAAAATTCTTAAGAATACTTTCTAATCTTAAGATTTAAATTTATGAGGGAATTATAGCAGTAAAAGATAAAAATTTAGGTCCGTATTGCCCTAAATATCGGAGTTTTATGAGCTTTAAGCTTCACGTATAAGATTTCAATTTTAAAATTTGACGCTCCTTGCGTGGCGGCGGAAAGTTTTTGAGATATGAAATTAAAATGATAGATTTTATAAAATTTTATCTTTATTCGGCTCTGTTTTGATAAAAAATATGCCGATTTTAAAACCCTCGAAACTCCGATGCTCGATAAATATTATGAAGATGATATAATGAGCCGAAATTTTGAAGAATATCACTTTATAATTTAAGGGCGGGGCGCTATATGAAATTTAACATAAATGCCGTTATCGGCGGGGTGGACGATGTGCCGATCTATATGTCGGATATTATAAGGGCGGTAAGGCAAGAGATTAAAAGTATTTTTAGCGATTTTAAAATACGCTCGCTGCAAAAGATCGATATTTGCCTTTGTTTGAGCGGAGAAGTATCGAGTTATTTTCCCAAATCTGGAATTTATCAGCCGAAATATTATTTTAAAAGCAAAAAAATTATCGCGTATATTCATTTTAGCTCGGATGAGTGGAGCTCCGACAAAAAGGCGAACGTAGATAAATTTTTAGAAAAGTTCAAGCAATATCTTATAGAGCTCGGAGATATTACCGGGCGGAAGATTGCGAATAATAATTTAGAGTTTGACGATAAGCAGTACAAAGACAATATAAATAAAATTTTTGAAAATTTAGTAGTAAATTGTTGAGAGAAAATTTGAAAGGGCTATCCATTTGAGGCGGCAAAATTCCGCTTCAGATAAGGCAGACGCTAGCCCGGGCTAGTGAAATTCCAAACGCCCTTAAGACACGAAATAGCGACGAGGTGAGTTTGGAATTTCATCATCAACGATAATTTAAAATTTTGCCCGAAAGCTTATTGGCTAGCTTAAAGCGCCTTGGTTGGCGCCCCGTAGAGCTTTAAAGCTCAAGCAGGCTATGCGCAGGCAGCGGGGGCAAGGACGATTTTAAGCGAGGCGCTAAATCGCGGCTTTTAGCGCTTCAAATTTCGCGTCTTGCTCGGCTAGCAGCTGTCCTTTCTCGTCGCGCGAGACGTAAATTTTAAAGATATTCTCGCCCGCTTTGTCGTAAAAGCCCACGAATTTCGAGAGCATCCCCATAAAAGTCTGCGTCACGAGGATAATCTTATCGATCTCATCCGTCTTTAGATGACCCCCCAAAATGCCCAGCCCATGCGCCTCATCGCCGTTTGCGCCCATGCCGAAATTATAATATCCCTGCGCGCTCTTGCCGCTTGGGATCTTAGTTTTAAACTCGATGATGAAGCTCGGCGTATTTTTTACGAAAAGCACCTCGCCCCAACTCTCAAGCTCCCTAATGACCTCGCCGAATTTATCGCCGCCCGCGCTCTTTCCGAAGCGCTCGGGCAGGTTTAGCAGTACGTCGATCTCCTTGGCGCCGAGCTCTTTGCAGATCTGCGCGATCGAAATTTTAGGGTTTTGCGCGAACAGCGCCTCGATTCTCTCTTTCATTTTCATCCTTTCTAAAATAAAATTTTGAGCGTCATTATAATATAAAAATTCTAAGTTACAGATAATGGCAATCAATTAAAGAGGATTTGAAAAGCTTATTCTAAGAAAAATTTAGCGCTACAAAGTGCTTATGCATAGAATTTTAAGTGATAATACAAAGAATTTTATCTGCACGGAATTTTAGAATTCTAAAATTCCGCAAAGTTTAGAGCTTTATCATAGCGGATCGTATCCGAAGCGATTGGACCCGCTATCGCCACGCTGCACGAAAAATACAAGCAGCACTATCCAACCCACAAATGATACCAAAAGCCCGATATCGCCGAAAAAAGCACCCACGATCGGCGTTAAAATAAGCAGAAAAAACCAGCCGCTTCTATCGGTGTCATGTAGTCGCCTGACCGATACAGCAATGGCTGGCACGAGCATAGCTAGCTGAAAAAGCGCATCTATAATGCCGATTTCTTGATGGACGATTTTGCCGGCTATTATTTGATTATACCCTATCGTAGTGCCTAAAACGCCATCTATCAAGCTCAAAACAATCCCGCCAAGCACGGTAAATAGAAAAAACCACCAGTACTCCGACCTCGATGCTCGCCCGCTAAATGCGGCGTATTTTTGCTTTACGCAAGTTTGCACAGACTCCATAAAAGTCATTTAAAACTCCTTTTTTAAAATAATATAGGATTATACTAATCGCCCCTTAAATTTAAATACCTAAAACTCCCGTCCGTTCATCTGCTTTACGTGATGCGCCAGATGCACTAGGCCGTAGCCGCCTTTTGAGGCAGTAACCTCCCTAGTGCCATAAACCGCCGAAACATTTAGAACTACCGAAGCTAACCACCCTATGGCAAATACTAAGGCAAAAAGCTGCGAGTCAAGCGCTATCAAGACTAGAGTTACTATCTCCGTAGCTGCAATAACATAAAACGCTCTTAGATAGTTTTTCTCTCCGCTACAATCATAAAGCTCTTTACTAACTAGCAGCTGATAGATCAGATATACCGCTGTGCATACGCAAGAAATGCTTATCATAAAAACTGATGGTTTAAACAATTCAAATCCTACAAATATAGTGCTTACTGCGCTTATAGCCGAGGAAACCCCGACTAGCACGGCGTTTGATAGCAGATCCGTGCTGCGTATTGCCCGCGCTAAAAAATATAACCCTACAGCTAGGCATATCATAGATATAAGTCCGACGCCCTCCAACGCACCCACTTTATCTATATTCTTGATATATCTGCCTACCGCATTTAACGCCTCAAGCCCAAACGCTATGTAAAGGGTAGTTTTGGCAGTAGATAGATTTTCGCTCTGCTCTTTAGCGTCATCCGCATAAACATACAGGATTGCTCCCGCGCCTACGGATACATTTAGCTTTCGCACCATATCAGGCAACCTAAAAAAGTCGCTAATAAGCCAGATTAAAAACAAAACATTAGGCACCGAAAAAATAACCATAAAATGAAAAAAGCCCTGTTCTATATCCTTTAGGTCTGATGCTTGCACGCCCAAATCCGGACGAGATGAGTTTACAAGCGCCAACAGCTCGTTACCTTCTATACTCGTCCACATGACAGCAACCACTACTAAAAAAAGCCAGATGAGAAATGGCAGCCCGCCTAAAAGCTGAAAAATCGCGGAGATTATACGCCCAAGATAAAATCTATGCGCACCGAAAGGCCCTAGGAACATATAAAATACGTAGGCTTTATTTAGATCGTAAACCTTAGCTGAGCTTTGTGTAGAGCTAATTCTATCGGAATTTGAGGAAGCTGAATTTTGCCAAGTGGAATTTTGCTCCACAAAATTCTGCGAGTTCGCAGCATTTTCGGTAGAATTCAAACTTTTAGCGTTAGAATCTTGCTCGCTAGAGCCTGTAGCGGCAGAATCTCGCAAAATAGAATTTTCTTCATCTAGGCCTTGAGCTGCAAAAGCTAAATTTTGCTCCGCAGAATTCTGTGGAGTAAAATTTTGCCTTATGGAAGTGGAATTTTGCTCTATAGAATTCTGAGCCGCAGAATTTTGCTCGCTAGTATCATCCGCCGCAAGTTCTTCTTGCGCTAAATCTAAATTCTCAGATTGCTCCTGTGGTTTCTCATCCAGGGGCTTTTTTTCTTCGCCGCTTTTACGTCTTATACTGGCTAGCGATGCAGGATTGCTGCTGCTGCCCCAAATATCTTCGCCCATCTGCTCTCCTTGATTTTTAAAGCAATTTTACCTGAAATTTAAGGAATTTTTGTATATTCGCCGCTACAAATTCAAAACAAAGGACAAAAATGTCAAAAGTAACATTTCAAGGAAAGCCTGTAGAGCTAAGCGGGCAAGAGATAAATCTAGGCGATCGCGCGCCGCAAGTGCGCTTAGTAGCTCAAGATCTAAGCGAAATTGAGATCGCTAGCGGCAAGCACGTGCAAATCATCGTCGCTGTGCCATCGCTAGATACGCCCGTCTGCGCGACGGAGGCACGTAAGTTCAACGAGCGCGCCGCATCGCTTCCTAACACTGAAGTAATCGTCGTTTCGATGGATTTACCGTTTGCGATGGGGAGGTTTTGTACGACTGAGGGGATCAAAAATCTACGCGTTGCAAGCGATTTCCGCGATAAGGAATTTTGCCGCCGCTACGGCACCCTCATCGCCAGCGGCGCATTAGCAGGTCTCAGTGCCAGAGCAATCTTCGTCATAGATACCGCAGGCGTTGTGGTTTATAAAGAGCTCGTAAGCGACATAGCCTCTGAGCCCGACTACGACGCAGCCCTAGATTTTGCAGAGCTCGTCGCTCGCAACAGCTGCTCTAACTGAGCAAGATAACAGATCCAAGGTTTGGATAATTTTCGCCTCGCTTTAGTTCACTACTTTAAGCAAATTCGCCCTACTGCAAGTAAAAAACGAAGTAGGGCGCTTAAAATCCACTTCAATTTTACATTTTGATTTTACGCTTTAATTTTCGCTCCAGCGTACGCAAAGCTATTAACGCACTGCGATATCAAGCGAACGAGCACGAAATTTAATAGGATCGCCTGCTGCTAAATTTTAAATTTAGCAGCAGCGGGAGTTGAAATTTTAAATTTGCTCGCTTAGTCACTCCGCGCGATAAATTCGCTAAAAGAGATCTCCCGCGCGTAAAATTTAACTCCGAGTGAGGCAAGTTTGTCTTGTAGCGCTAGCGCTGACTCCTCTATGCCGCTAAATACGCAAAGCGGCAAATTTTGCGCCCTCTCTTTGGTCACTGCAAAGCTTTCGTCGTCAAAAAATTTCTTTAAAAACACGAGCGTTTTTACCTTATCGGCACCCAAGTCCAGGGTAAAAACGCTGGAATATTTATATTTGGGCTCCTCGCGCACTTCGTCTTCCCGCGCGTAGTCGTCCGCCAGCTCGCGGTAAAATTCGTTGTTTAAATCAGTAAGCGGCGCGATCGCTTCAAGCGAGCAAGGCGCTTTAAGCGCGACAAGTGCGGTTAAAATTGCTTCAAATTTAACGATATCGTCCGCGACCTTTATCGGCTCCCACGAGCCCGCGCCGTGATAGGCAAAATACACCGGCGAGGCGTCCCCGAGGGCAAAATCCACGAAAAACGGATCGTCCATGCCGTTACGCGCGATGACCCGCCAGCTCTTTCGCCACTGCCCTGGTGCGTCGTCTGCTAGCTCCTCGCCAGTTTTGCGGCTAGCGAGCCTATATCCGTCCTGAAAACTCTCAAACTCGCCCTCATCGGGATAGAAAAACGGCAGCAAAATGGACTCTGAAACGATGCGTTTGCGGATAAAATTTCGGATCAAATTCGGGATTTGCATGGCGCGACCTTTGGGTTAAATTTGAGCGAATTTTAGCAGAGTTTTTAACCTGAGCAAAATTTACATTCAAATTTGACGCACACAAAAGAAGCAAATTGTGCTCAAATTTTCACCAAATTTGAGCACAAAAAGACAAGCGGAAGTATCGCGAGATGATTTTGAGAGTTGTGCAGAAATTTTAAGTCAAGGCTAGACAAGTAGTCTGCCGCAGACTTAAAATTTCAAATCTCTCTCAAAAGCACTCGCGAGACGACGCGCTACAAAGATTGTAGGATTTTAGGTTTAGAAAACGCCGTTATAGGTTTAATCTCCCCTTTAAATTTCTCAATCTGCGCTAGCACGGTGTGAGCCGAGTTGCTTTGCGCGAGACTTGACGTGCCTTTATCGAACGTAAGCACGTTTACGCAGCCGTGCTGGCAGAGGCTCTTCTCGCCCCAAACCTCGGGATCGTACCACGCGCCCTCGCAGATCGCTGCGACGCGCTCGGGCACGATGTCGGTAACGAGTACGCCTGCCAAAATTTCGCCGCGGTCATTGAAAACGCGCACGATGTCGCCGTTCGCAAGCCCGCGAGCTTCGGCGTCTTTTGGATTTATCAGCACCGGCTCTCTGCCGCTAACCTCGGCGAAATTTCTGATGATCGAGTTGTTTAGCTGGCTGTGCAGGCGGTAGCGAGAGTGCGGGCTTACGATGTGGATCGGATACTTCGCCGTCTTTTTCGCATCGCCTAGCCACTCCTTAGGCTCGATCCAAGTAGGCATCGGCGGGCAGTCGGCATAGCCCATCTTAGCGATTACGGGCGAGTAAAGCTCGATCTTGCCAGACGGCGTGCCGAGGCGGTTTTTGGCGGGATTTTCGCGGAATGCCGCAAGGCGCGTATATAGCGCGCTGCTCTCGTCGTCCTTTTCAAAGCGCACGAAGCCTTTGTCGTAAAATTCTTCGAAGCTAGGCATCGTTATATTTAGGCCTTTGGCTTGCTCTACGGCATCGGCGTAGAATTCTTTCATCCAGCCTAACTCGTCCTTGCCCTCGCTAAAGACCTCACCGTATCCCCAGCGCTTGCAGATCTGCTCGCAGATCCAAAAGTCGCTCTTGCTCTCGCCCATCGGCTCGATTGCAGGTCTGTAAGCGACTATATATTCGCCCGTAGCGCCCGTTTGGTTGATGTCGTTGCGCTCGACCTCGATCGCGACGGGAAGCACGATGTCGCTAAGTTTTGCGGTGCTCGTCCAGTACGGCTCGGCGGTGATGACGGTGTCAAATTTGCGCCACTGCCTCACAATATTATTCACGTCCTGATGGCGCGTAAACATCGATCCGCACGCCATATATGCGACTCTCATATGCGGCAGCTTGATCTTGGTGCCGTCATAATCGATCTGCTTGCCCGGATGCTCCAGCGCCTCTATGCTGCGAGAGGATGGGATGGTGATGTTTTTCGCGTTTTTCCAAGGCGCAGAGCCCGTGTTTTCGTATTTTTCATCTATGCGTGTGCTAAGTCCCTTTAAAATCGGAGCCACTTTATTCGTAGCGCCCGCAGAGCCGTAGCCCAGGCTAAATTCAAAGCCGAGACCCTCCTTGCCGATATACCCCAGCATCGCATTAAGCGCCACTAGCGCCCAGAAAGGCTGCTCGCCGTGATCTGCGCGCTGCAAACCGCGACCGATCAGGATCGTGCTCGGCTCCTTTGCAAGCGCCGTAGCAAATTTCGCAATAGCCTCCTCGCTAAGCCCGCAAATTTTGCTCGCCCAAGCTGCGTCCTTTACGATTTTATCGCTCTCGCCTAGAAAATACGCTTTAAATTTATTAAATCCGACTGTGTATTTTTTGATAAATTCCTCATCGTAGAGATTGTTCGTAAACAGATAATGGCACATACCGATGATGAGCGCGGTGTCGGTGTTCGGGCGCACAATGATATCTTCGCTGCCAAAGTAGCGCGCGGTGTCGTTTCTCATTACGTTTACGCTATAAGTTTTGATGCCCGATTTCTTAAGCTCTTGCATGCCGATATAACCGTCGTGCGTAGGCGGAATGGATGAAATTTGATTGGTTACCACAGGATCGGTGCCCCAAAATACGACGTTTTTGGCGTTTTTGACGATCGCTTTCCACGTAGTAGGCGCGTCGTAAACGGCGCTTGAGCCAAGCACGTGAGGCATGATGACGAGCCCCGCGCCGGTGGAGTAATCGCCGCTTTCCTCTACGTAGCCGCCTAAAATTTTAAGCATTCGGTGCGCTACGGTGCGTCCCCAGCCGATCTTGCCGCTACCGCCCCACCAGTAGCACTCGCCGTAGATCGCCTCGGCGCCGTATTTGTCGAAATTTTCTTTCAAAGCCTTTGCGGCTAGATCAAGGGCCGTGTCCCAGCTAACGCGCACGAACTCCTCTTTGCCGCGCAGTTCGCTCTTTGCCGCGCCTTTAGCCTTTAGATAGCTTTTGCGCACCATCGGATAGAGCACGCGGTTTTCGTTCTGCACGGAATCGGGCAAGCTGTAATTCATCGTGTTTGGAAATTTATCGCCCTCGAATTCGCTTACCGAAACGATCTGCGACGAGTTTAAATTTAGCCAAAAAGGGCCGAATCTATTCGCGCCGAATACCTTTTTGTTATCAAAAATCGTCTGTGTAACCCCCTCGATCCTGCTAGCGCTTGCCGCGCTTGCGCCTAAAATCCCTGCCTTTAAAAAGTCTCGCCTTTTCATCTGATCTCATTTATCATTCAGGTTTTTTTGCGTTGTGTTGTAGGTATTTTATGATCAAATTTAGCTCGTCGCCCTCGAGCGCTACGTAGTTTGCATTGATCATCTCTTGCAAATTTGCAGGCCACTGATTTGCCGTGAAGCTCTTTGGCTCATGCAAGCGGTGACACGCCGAGCAGATCTGCTCGTAGTTCGTCTTTGCCTCCGCATAAAGCGCCTTAGCGTCCTTAGCTACGGCATCCGAACTGATCTCGTAAATCCCCTCCGCCTCATACCAAATCTCGCCGTAATCGTCCTCGAGCTTTTTGCCCTTTTTAAAATTTGCTTCGGCTTCGTTCGTAAAAATCGCGTAAATTTCAGCCTCTTTCATATTTTTTTGGATTTGAAGCTGATAGTTTTCGCTCACGACGCCTTTAATTTTAATCTTGGTAACGCCGCCATCGCTGGATATCACCTCGATCGGCGTTAAAATTTCAGCCTCGCCGATTGCTTTGCCGTCTTGCGAGATCGTAGCGGTTTTAGAGATTACCTCGCCGCCAAAAAGCGAACACGCACAGATAAATGAGATAAAAATTTTCCTCATAAAGTATCCTTTCTAGGTTATCTTTAACGCGAATTATAAATCAAAGATAAATTTAAATTTGTCGCGATTGCGACGAATTTATCCTTTTTATGTAAAATTTACGTGAAATTTTATGCAAAGAGCTGCTATGATAGATAGACTAAATAACGATTACAGCGAGAAATTCGACTTTTTAAGCAGGGAGCGGATTGCTAAATTTAGACGCGAAAGCTACGCTCACGGCGACGTGATCTACGCGCAAAAGTTTAAATTTATCATTCTGCTACGTGGCAGGGCGAAGCTAAATTGCTACGAAAACGGTAAGGAATTTATCTTTAGCTTCGTAAGAAGCGGCGCCTACGTCTGCTTGGATAAAAACACGAGCCTTGAAATTTTAAGCGACTGCGAGACGCTGCAGATCAACATCTCGGAGCTTTTCGAGTTGCTCGGAGACGAGTTTGCAAGCTCGATCATAAACGCACTTATCAAAAATATCTACTCGCAGCGGATTTTAATTAAAGAGATCGTCTTTGCGAAAATCCAGACGCGGATTTTAAATTTCTTAAATCGCATCGCAAACGCAGACAAGATCGTGGAGCTTCCCTTTAATATAATGACGCTTGCAAGCCTACTCGGCGCGCCTCGCCAAAATGTCTCTCAAGCGATTACGAAGCTAGTAAACGACAAAAAAATAGTGAAATTAAAAGGCAATAGGATTAAAATTTTGTAGTTTGAATCTCGCGGCGAATCTAAATTTAAATATAAAAGGCTATTTTGAGCAAAACCGCCTAGTAAAAAGGGCTAAAACCAAAATGGAATTAGCTCTAAATTTAGCTTATTTGCAAAGCTTATGTGTGCTACAAAGCTACGTTTAAAAAATCGAGCCTCTGCTTGCGGGTCGCAACAGATCGTCTCCAAAGCGGTTGCCTCCGTTAGTGCCTTGCTGGATAAAAAACACTATCAATACTACCGGGCCTATTATCGGGACAAAAATTAATAGATAAAACCAGCCACTTCTATCGGTATCGTGCAGACGCCTTACCGCTACGGCAATAGAAGGTAAAAGTATTGCCAATAAAAAGATTGAGTTAATGAAACCGATCATTCTACCAGAACTCGTAACGGCATAGGTGCCTAAAAAGCCATCCAATACTAACGTTACGATTACTAAAAGTGCCGCAAATAATTCAAACCACCAGTACTCTGAACGTGGTGCACGCCCCTCAAAATTGCAATAATTCTCTTTGAGACAAGTGCGAACAGATTCTATAAAAGTCATCTCAAACTCCTTTTTAAAAAATAGGGTAAATTATATAACAATGGCACTTAAATTTGTCCTTTATATTGATTAAATTTTAAAATTTACCTTCGCCGCCGCGCTGTCTGGCAAATAAATTAAAATTTATCTTGAATAGACTTAATAGCGAGCTGTTTGATAAGCGGAGGAGAGTAGATTAGGCGGAACAAATTTTGCTTTTTCGCTCGCGTTAAATGACAAAGTAGGGCGGCTGCGGCTGGCGCAATTGTAATAGCGATTTTATCCGCTTGCCACGCCGTAGCTGCTCAAATTTTAAAATTTACTTCTCTTTGCGGCTTAAAATTTTAGAAATTTTTGCAGCGTCGTAAGTTTTTGCCTGCACTTTTAGAAACTCGCAAAGCCCCTTCTGCTTGCAAAGGCCGCGAGAGAGCAAAAACTCCGCCGTCATCTCGTCATCCAGCACCACAGCTACTTTGATAAGCGTTTCGATCTCCTTTTTATCGATGCTTGCAAAGCTTTGGAATTTTAAAATTTCGTCCAAATAGCATAATCTCCCATCGCGGAATTCTTTAAATTTGGTGCCCGCGGCAAACTCCCTCGCAGCAAGCGGCAGCGCCTCTTTATATCCGAGAATGGAAACGTTATTGTCGCTTAAAAATATTAATTCGCTGCCCGCAACCGAGCCGACCACATCTTTCGTATCTCGCGCGCCGTTTGCAATCAAAAACTTAAATGCCTCGAAATTATCGTTTGCCGCGGCATCTCGCAGCAGCCCGCTAGCCTTGACGTCCGCGCCGTTTCGCACCAAAAGCTCTAAAAGCCGCATCGCATCGGCTTTATCAAAATGGTAAAGCTTCGCTATCTCGCTGCTAAATTTCGAGCCGAAAAAGATCGCGAGCTTTAGCGGCGAGAAATAACCGCCGTCTCCGCCGTAATTGAGATTTGGTTTAAATTTAAGGATTTTTTCTATCCGCTCGAAGTCAAATTTTGAATTTCGCAGCACCTTTGGATTAAAAATGAAAGCGGTGAAAATTCTATCTTTAAACTCCCCGAAATCCTCGTCGATCCTGCCCCTGTTTTGCGCCGCGAATTCCAAAAGCGCGTCCAAGCCCGCATCTATCTGCGCATCGCTAGCATTTTCATCGTAAAAAATTTCAAAATTTGGCTGCGGCAAATTTGACGCCACCTGCTGCGTAGTAGAAGCCGCCGCATCCTCTTTAGCGGCGCCGAAAGCGCAGCCCACAAGTAAAAGCCACAAAAAGATAAAATTTTTCATATTGCCCTCGCTTAAATTTTGCACGATTATATCAAATCTAAGGCTAAATTTAATGGCGCCTTGAAATTTCATAAAAAGCAAATGACAAATAAATTTAGCCTAAAAAAGCGCCTTTTGATCTTAATTTCGCTAGAATTAGCCATAAATAACCTAAACAAAGGAGCAGCAAATGAAACTACTTTTTACTTTGATCTTGCTTTGTGCGGGGCTTTTTGCAAACACGCTGCAAGAGATCAGAAATAGCGGCGTCATTAGAGTAGGCGTCAGAGACGGCAGACCGCCTTTTAGCGAGATTAGCGGTGGTAAATTTGAAGGCTTTGAGATCGAGCTTGCCAATGCGATCGCAAAGGCGATTTTCGGTGCCAAACAAGGCGAAGTGCAGTTCGTCTCTCTAAGCGCCGCCGATCGCGTTTCGTATCTAGTCAATAATAAAGTCGATATGGTCGTAGCTACCTTTGTCATCGATTCGGCGCGTAAAAATCACGTGGACTTCTCGATGCCGTATTTTTCGACCAATCTCGGCGTACTAACTCGCAAAGCAGACGCCATCAAAGATATATCGCGTTTGCGCGATATGAGGCTCGTAACTGAAGAGGGCACGACCGTAGATAATTACCTCAAAAAAGAGAAATTTAGCAATGTAAGCTACTGCAAAAGCACAAGTGAATGCTACGCGATGATCCGAGACGGCAAAGCCGACGGATACATCAACCTTAATATCACGGTGCTAGCCTACGCCGTCGTGGACGATACGCTCGAAGTACCGTTTCAAAACTTCGGTAAGCCCGATTTCATCGGTATTGGCGTGCAAAAAGGAAATAAGGAGCTACTTGATTTTATCAACGCAGAGCTTGTAAAACTAAGCAAAGAGGGCTTTTTCAAAAAGGCTTATCAGGACACTTTCGAGCCTTTTTACCGCGGTACGGCGGATAAAAAATACTTCCTTTTAGATGGAATTTATGACTTGCTATAAAAGCGAGCTAGGAATCAAAATATAAAATTTATCGCAGGTAGCTTGTATAACTAAAATCTTGGGATTTAAAATTTTTCAAATTCATTAAATTTTAAATCCCCGATTCGCCCCTAAATTTCAAACTTGCATACGCGCGGTGATTAAATTTTAAACCGCTTGAATTTATTTTCTCTAAAATATATAGTGCTATAATTATTCCGAAAACTAAAAAGTAGGGGGCTTTTTATGAGATTACTTTTTATTTTAGCCTTATTTTGCGCTAGCATTTTTGCAAATACATTAGATGAAATCAGGCAGGCAGGGATCATCAGAGTGGGCGTACGCGAAGGTCGTCCGCCGCTAAGCGAGTCTAATAACGGCAAGTTTGAGGGCTTTGAAATCGAGCTTGCTAGCTCAATCGCCAAAGATATTTTCGGCGATAAAAAGGGCGAAGTGCAGTTCGTAGCCGTAACCGCAGGCGAGAGAATCCCGTTTTTGAAAAATAACAAGGTCGATATGGTTATCGGCACCTTTATGATTACGCAAGAGCGTAAGAAGCAGGTGGATTTCTCACTACCGTATCTATCGGTAAATTTTGGCATTGTAACGCGTAAAGAGGATCAAGTGAAAGACTTCGCACAGGTTCGTGATATGAGAATTTCAATCGAAAAAAATCCCAACGGCTCGATGACCGAGCGCTATCTACGCAAAGAGAAATTTAGCAATTTAGTTTACTGCAAAAATACCTCCGAGTGCTATGCGATGATAAAGGACGGCAGAGCCGACGGTTACGCCAATGACAACATCATCGTCCTAGCCTATGCTGTCGTGGACGATACGCTCGAAGTGCCGTTTAAAAACCTAGGCGCGGCGGAATTCTTAGGCGTCGGCGTGCAAAAAGGCAATCAAAGCCTGCTTGATTTCATCAATGCCGATCTAATCAAGCTAAGCAAAGAGGGCTTTTTCAAAAAGGCTTATGAGGACACTTTCGAGCCGTTTTATCGCGGCACGGCGGATAAAAAATACTTCCTGCTAGACGGAATTTATAATATGCTTTAGACCTTAGAATTCTAAGGCGCGGGATTTTTAAATTTTAAAATTCCGCTTCGCACGCGGCGAGTGGAATTCCGCGATCTGCAAATTTTGGAATTTTAGTAAGCGAGAAATTCCGCAAAATTTCAAAATTTAAAATTTTATCTCACGCTCGGTTTAAAAACATCTATTCCATTCGGAGCAAAATTTCACGCTATGATAGAATTTTAAAATTTTATGCATGACGGAATTTTAGAATTTTACCCGCACCGAGAATTTTAAAATCCCATTCTGCAACATAATTTCGTAGTTCAGGGCTTTTGCACTGCGATAAAATATAAAAATTTATCATGCGGTGTAATTCCACAGATAAGCGCGATAAATTTAAAAGGATAAAATTCTGCGTGAGCTAAATTATGACTCACGGCAAAAGCGCAGTCGCCGCAGATGCTATTTTAAGCTTTCAGCGTTAAATTTTACTCAAACGCCTTGTAGTGCGCCTCGTCGGCGAATTCTAACATCTCGCGATCGCCCCTGCTGTCGCCGTAAGCGATGACACGATCGAAAGCCTGCACGTCGTATGCTGCGCGCACGCGAGCGACCTTTTGCGCGCCGTAGCAGTTCTGCCCCTCGATCTCGCCCGTGATGATGCCTCCTTTGCGCCGTATTTTGGTGCCTAAAAGCTCCAAGCCCTGCGCATCGCACCACGGACGCAGCCAGTCTTCGAGCGAGGCGGTGACGATGACAACCCTATCGCCCGCGGCTTTATAGCTTGCGATCTTATCCATCGCGCTTTGTTTTAGGATATCTTCGATGTGAGTGGTGGAGTATTTTTTGCAAATTTTATCGAATTTATCGGCGCTCATACCCGCAAAAAAGTAGCCTAGAAGCTTTCTGCGCGTAAAATTATTGCTCGCAAGGCCTAGCTTATATGCCGCTAAAATGGGCGATAGCACCAAAATCCCGCGAAAAAATTTCTTAAATCCGACTACGTAGGCGACGAACTCGAGCAGGGAATCATCGCGCGTGATCGTGCCGTCAAAGTCGAATAAAACAAGATTCATTGCCTCTCCTAGCAAAATTTTAGAAGCGTAAATTTTAAAATTTGCCTATAAAAAAGGCGTGAAATTTAAAGCTAAATTTCACGCCGAATTTTAAAATTTCATTTTGAAATTCTATTTTTTAGCCATTCGTCTGCGCGTCGTAGGGTCCAGGTATCGCTTGCGCACGCGGATATTTACTGGCGTAACCTCCACAAGCTCGTCCTCCTCGATCCACTCCAGCGCACGCTCTAAATTTAGCGCACGAGGCGGCACGAGCTTGATCGCATCGTCGCTACCGCTCGCGCGGACGTTGGTTAAATTTTTACCCTTGATCGGATTGACGTCCAGATCATTCGGACGGCTGTGCTCGCCGATAATCATGCCTAGATATACCTTCGCCTGCGGAGCAATAAAAAGCACGCCGCGATCTTGCAGGTTCCACAGGCTGTATCCTAGCGCCACTCCGTTTTCCATACTCACGAGCGCGCCGTTTTGTCGCTTTTCGACCGCGCCGATGAAGGGGCGGAATTCCAAAAAGCTATGGTTCATTACGCCTTCGCCGCGAGTATCGGTCAAAAACTGCGAGCGAAAGCCAATAAGACCGCGCGCCGGGATCTCAAACTCCATACGCGTCTGCCCATCGCCGGTAGGATTCATCACCTTCATCTCGGCCTTTTTGCGACCGAGCTTTTCGATGACAGTGCCGGTGCAATCATCGGGCGCGTCGATAACTAAGTGCTCGAAAGGCTCGCATTTGATGCCGTCGATCTCTTTGATGATAACTTCCGGGCGCCCGAGGCAGAACTCAAAGCCCTCGCGGCGCATATTCTCAGCCAAAATCGTGATCTGCAGCTCGCCGCGACCGCTTACTTTAAATTTTCCCTCGCCCACGTTTTCATAACGCATCGCGATGTTGGTTTTCATCTCCGCTTCCAAGCGCTCATCGATCTTATTTGAGGTTACGAATTTACCCTCCGTGCCCGCTAGCGGTCCGTCATTTACGCTAAAAATTACGCTAAGGGTCGGCTCTTCGATATGCAGCGCATCAAGCGGGATCGGATTATTGGGATCGACGATGCTATCGCCTACGTCAAGCGCGTCAAATCCCGCAATCGCCACGATGTCGCCCGTGCCCGCCGCGTCGATATCGGTGCGCTCAAGCCCGTTAAAACCGATCAGCTTTGAAATTCTACCGTTGATGTGCGTACCGTCGGCTTTGGCTAGCATAACGCTTTGGTTTTTGTTTATCGTGCCGTTGAAAATTCTAGCGATGCCGATCTTGCCCACGTAGTTGTCGTAATCGAGCGTGAAAACCTGTAGCTGAAGCGGATTATCGTCGCTACCGCTCGGAGTAGGGACGTGAGAGATAATCGTCTCAAAAAGCGGCTTCATATCGGCGCTTTCATCGTTTAGATCGTATTTTGCATAGCCGTTTTTAGCCGCGGCATAGATAACTGGAAACTCCAGCTGCTCGTCGTTTGCATCAAGCGCTACGAAAAGATCGAAAATTTCATTTACCACGCGGTCTGGATCGGCTGCGGGCTTGTCGATTTTGTTTACGACTACAATAGGTCTGAGCCCTAAAGATAGTGCCTTTTTTACGACAAATTTTGTCTGCGGCATGACGCCTTCTTGCGCATCGACGAGTAAAAGTACGCCGTCGACCATCTTTAGTACGCGCTCGACCTCGCCGCCGAAATCGGCGTGACCTGGGGTGTCGATGATATTGATTTTAACGCCGCCGTAGTGGATGGCGGTATTTTTGGATAGGATCGTAATGCCGCGCTCGCGCTCGATGTCGTTGCTGTCCATCACGCGCTCGCCGACTTCTTGGTGATTACCAAAGGTGCCGGACTGTTTTAAAAGCTCATCTACGATAGTGGTCTTGCCGTGATCAACGTGCGCGATAACCGCAATATTTCTGATATTTTCCAAATTTTTCTCCGTTTGCTATTTTAAAGGCTGACGATTATACTAAAAAAATTCTTAAGATAAAAATTTACGAGTACTCTTTGACTTCACAGACAAAAAACTCATAAACGCGCTGTTGGATCAGCGCATCCTCGTCATCATCTCCGATCAGACGGCGCAGATGCGAAAAATCAATCTTTTTGATATATTTTTTGTTGTTTTTGATATCTCTGTCGATCTCTTTTAGAAGCGAGTCTAAATTTAAACTTTTATAGGTTTTCGCCTTTAAGATATACTCTTTTACGATGGAAACAAGCACGCCGATGCGCTGCTCGTCGCCCGGATAAATTTCGCCCGCTATATCTTTGATCACGTCGTAGTCCTCGTCGGTCTGCTTCTTTTTGGCAAGTAGCATTGCAGCAAAAATTTTAGCTCTAAATTCGATAGAGCGATGATGAGGGATAAAGACCTCGCGAAATACGGATAGAAGATGATTTTTGAAATTCATTTATAACCTTACTTTAAGAAACATTTCCATATAATCCCGTTTGCCCTTTCTTAGACCTGTGCAATGCTTTTTTTAGGCACCGCTTCAGGGTAGGAATACAGCAGAGCACTTAGATCTCGCATGTGCCGCAGCCATCTGGGAAGGGGTTTTATAAATCGATCCTATTGAGCCCGAAATGCTCTTTGAAATCCTCGCAAACACTATGAAAATCAACGCCTTCAATTTTCGGCTTTGATTTGAAAAATTCCAGCATCGAATTATATCCGCTAAGCAGCTCCTTACTCTTTACGCCGTAACTGATCGAAATCCCCGCCTCGAAAAACGCCGCTAGTTTGTCGCAATACTTAAGCGCCTTGCCGTCGATTGCGCGAAATTTGTCTTCATTAAACATCTTTAGGCTGCCTTCTGCAAATTTAGGCTCCTTGCCTAGCTCGAAGGTGCGGTTTTCAAACTCGTCTTTTATAAATTTACCGCCCCCTTTGCGGATGCCTAAAATATAGCTAAAATCATCTCGCATATGTTCCGGCACGAAAGGTAAAATTTTATCGTCTATTAGCCGCATCTCATATTCGCTGATGATGTCGCTAAGGCCCTTGACGCCGTATTTTACGGGGCTGATGATGTCGCGAGTGAGGCTTTCTGGTAGATCGTGAAATAGAGCGCAGAAAAAATTATATGCCGTACGCGAGCGGCACGCACCAACTTCAAGCGAGAAAAAGTAGCTTAAAATCGCGACTACCAGCATGTGTCCTAGCACCGATGTCTCAGGGATGCGCGGCGTCTGCGCCCAGCGTTTTTGGAAACGAAGTCTGCCACTAAGATCGACTATGCGAGCAATTTTTTTATTCATCACGATTTTTCGCACGCCGATTAGCTCATAATAATCCTCGAGCTCCTCCTCGACTTTGGCTTTTAGCTCCTCGATGTCGTTTAGAAACTGGCTCGTTTGATAGACGATATTAAATTCCCAGCGCGTAGAGAGGTAGCTCGCCGCCTTTAAGATCACGGCTTCTTTTTTATGATCTTTGGAATTTAGATATTTTTTAAATCGCTCGAAAAACGCGCCGTTTTGAATAGGCAAAAGATCGCTTTCCAGGACACTTAAAACCCATTCGTTGATCTTTTTTTTCTTGGTTTTTTGGATCTGATGAAAGACATCCGGACGGATGTCGGTTACTACGATACGCGCTAAAAACTCGAAAATCCCCGCTTCGATGACGTAGTTGATATCCACATCGCGCTCAAAGCTAGCGATAAAATAGGCGATTATAAATTTATGCGCCTGCTTGTCAAGCTCAACTAGACTTACCATCTTTGGGTAATCGTTCCAGCGGCTAATGCTTGCGGATTTAAAAATTTGTTCGACTAAATTTGAGCTTATCATCGATAAATTTGATCCGAGTTTATTTCGATTACCGTGTGGACGTTGCCGCGCGGATTAAAATCGCCCGTGATTTTCATAAATTTAGGCTTTAACTTGCTTTGAAGCGCGCCGTAAATTTCATTTATGCTATCTTCGTGGCTGATGTAGCGGTTCATAAAGGAATTTATGTAAAGTTTGATCGCTTTAAGTTCGACTACGAGCTTGTCCGGGATATATTCCAAATAGATCGTCGCAAAGTCCGGATAGCCCGAGCGCGGGCAGCGGCAGCAAAACTCGGGTAGGATGATTTTTATCAGATAATCACGCTCCTGTTTATTGGGCCAAACTTCCATATTTTCTATATCGAATTTTTCAATTTCCTCTTCGCCGTATCTCACTATGATCTCCTTAAATTCGATATATCATTCGGTTTTTCGACGCAAAATCCTTGAATATAATCGATGCCCATTTTATAAAGTTTCATTTGAAATTCCTGCTTATCTACAAAGCGCATTATGGTTTTGACGCCCGATTTTGCGCAGGCTTCGTTGATGCCTATAAAAATATTTTTAATCTTTTCATCGTCTAAATTTTTATTAAATTCTATATCATAAACAATAAAATCGACATTTAGAAATTTTAAATACTCAAAGCTCGCGTTTGAGCCGCCGAACTGCGACAGCGCGAAGCTAAATCCAAGTTCGCGGAATTTAATCAAAATTTCATCAAAGCGCTTGATCTCCGAATAAATAAGCTTTTCGTTAAACTCAAACACGATCTTTTTCGGATCAATCAGATTATTATCGATGAGCTTTAAAATTTCATTGCGAAACTCGTTATTTCGCAGGGTCTGAGGCATGACCTCGATAAAAATTTTAGCGTCAATATCTTTAAAATAGATGATCCTAGAAATCTGCCTCATCATCGAAATATCGTATTTGATGTCATAATGATTTAGAAGCAAAATATCTAAAATTCTACTTTTTGTAATCTTTTCGCCGCTTCTTAGATCGAGCTTCGGGATCAAATTTATATGCGATTTTACGCCGTTTTTATCTGCAACGCGCTGATATTTGAAGCTAAAATTTTCGCTGTCGATCGCTTCCATAACGTCGGCAGAAAACACATCAATTAGCACTTTCTCTACGTCAATAGCCTTCTCGCCGTGTTCTTCGTCGTCCAAGTGATTTATCTTATAAAATAGCGCATTTACAATATTATTTAGATTGCGATCATAGGAGCTTGGAAGCATCGTAAATTCGCTTTTTATCTCTACATTTTTGATCGTTTGACTTGAAATTTTATGCTCAAACATCCGCAAAATATGGCTTAAATTTGTAGCTTTTGATTCTACGCCGAATACAAAGTAGCCGTTTATAAAGCGCCCGATCGGAAGGTCCTTAAAACCCTGCTCCGCCATAAAATTTGAAAGTTCCTTACAATACTCGTATAAAATTTCATCGCCGTTTTTATAGCCGTATCGATCGTTTATGTCGATGATATTTTTAATTCGCAAAAGAACGATATTTATTTGACGATTTTTGGCTAGATCATTACTTAAAATTTTCTCGATCTCCTCGCGCACGAATACGTGAGTAACGGGATCGATCAGCGTCTTTTGAAAGCCAAAGTAAATTTGATAGATGACATAATAAACATAGCAGATCAAAAGTATCAAAAACAAAATTACGTCGTCAAATTTAAACTCGCCGTTTCGGAACAAAATAATTCCAAAAACAATCAAAACGCAGGTAAACGGTACCGAAATTTTAAGTGCCGTTATGAAGCGGTTTTCGCGCTCTTTGGTCTCACTAAATAGAACAGACATTATATATCCAAGTGTTTAACATCTTTTGCATGATCTTGAATGTAGTTTCGGCGTGGCTCGACCTCGTCGCCCATGAAAAGATTAAAGGTATCGCTAGCACTCTGTGCGTCTGCAATGCTGATTTTTAAAAGCCTTCTATTTTCAGGGCTCATAGTAGTTTCCCAAAGCTGCTCCGGATTCATCTCTCCAAGACCTTTATAGCGCTGAATATAAGCGCCTTTTTTCGAGCTTTTTTCGATTTCATCTAAAATTTCAATAAAATCCTTGCCAAAGCTTACATCCCGCTCTTTGATCTTTGAATAAACTCTGATCGCCTCTTCAAAGATATAATTGCCGAATAAATTCTCATCTATCACAAGCTGTTCCAAGCCGCTCGGAGTTTGGACATAAATTCTAATGCCTTCATCATTTACGTAGGAATTTAAGATGTTAAATCCTTCACTCTCTAGGCGCGGTTTTAAAATTTTAAATAGCTCCTCATAGCCAAGGCTTCGCGCTTCGTCGTTTTCTATCAAAAATCTGATCGCACTAAGCACGCTGAAACGCTTTTTAAGCTCATTTAGAAGCGAACGGTAGTTTGAGACGATTTTTAAGTAATCGATCAGATCCTCGTTGCCGATACCTTCAAACTCTCCCATATCAATGCCCGTTTCGATCAAAAACTCACTCAGCGCCTTTTCGTCTTTTAGATAAATTTCTTTTTTGCCCTTTTTATATCTAAAAAGCGGCGGCTGTGCTAGATAAACATAGCCGTTTTCTACGATAGGTCGCAAAAATCTAAAGAAAAAGGTTAAAAGCAGAGTCTGGATGTGGCTGCCATCGACATCCGCATCGGTCATAATGATAATTTTATGATAGCGGAGCTTTTCTTCGTTAAATTCCTCACCGATACCGCAACCAAAGGCCGTGATCATATTTTTAATCTCTTCGGATTGTAAAATTCTATCCAGGCGCGCCTTTTCTACGTTTAAAATTTTACCTCTAAGCGGCAGAATCGCTTGAAACACGCGGTCTCTTCCCTGCTTCGCCGAACCGCCCGCGCTATCGCCCTCGACTAGATAAATTTCGCTAATGCTTGCATCTTTACTCTGACAATCAGCTAACTTTCCGGGAAGGGTTCCGACGGAATTTATATTGTCTTTTTTGCGCGTTAGATCGCGTGCTTTTTTTGCCGCTTCGCGACCGCGCGCGGCTAAAAGAGCCTTATTCATAATGGCGCGCGCTTCAATCGGATTTTCTTCAAAATACTTGCTAAGCACCTCAAACGCCATCTTTTGCACGATCGGCTTAACGTAGCTGGAGCCCAGCTTACCTTTAGTTTGTCCCTCAAACTGCGGTTCGGGAACCTTTACACTAATTACCGCAATAAGCCCTTCGCGAACGTCATCGCCGGTGATCTTCGTGTCCTTTTCGCGCGCAGCCGCATTTGCCGCGACGTAATTTGTTATCGCGCGCGTAAGACCCGCTCTAAAACCAGCCTCGTGAGTACCGCCGTCCGGAGTTTTGATATTATTTACGAAGCTTAGTAAATTTTCGCTATATGTTTCGTTATACATCAGCGCAAAATCAACCATAACATCTTCCGCGCCGTCGCTAAACGATACGGCTTTGGATATGGCAGGCGCTTTATTCATATCGTTTACAAAGCTCTCCAAACCGCCTTCAAAGTGAAAATGCTCGTCCCTGCCCGTGCGATTATCTTTAAAATTTATCGTAATTTTTGGATTTAGATACGCTAGCTCGCGAAATCTTTTTGATAAAATTTCATCATCAAATTCTAAAATTTCAAAAATTTCGCCGTCGGGCCAAAACTCGATCGTAGTACCCGTGCGATTAGTAGTTTTTATCTTTTCAAGCTCGGTAGTAGGAATTCCTTTGGCAAATTCTTGTCTATAAATATTTCCGTCACGTTTGATCGTAGCAACGAGCTTTTTTGAGAGCGCATTTACAACGCTAACACCCACGCCGTGCAGACCGCCGGAGACTTTATAAGTGTCTTTGTCAAATTTACCGCCTGCGTGAAGCACCGTAAGAACCACCGTTGCGGCAGGAATTTTTTCGGTCGGATGTATATCGACGGGGATTCCACGACCGTTATCACTAACGATACAACTTCCCTCGTTTGTGATTTCGACGTCGATTGTGTCGCAGTAACCTGCCATCGCCTCGTCAATCGAATTATCAACTACCTCGTAGATCATATGGTGAAGTCCGCCAATATTGGTGTCTCCGATATACATTCCAGGGCGCTTTCTAACAGCCTCAAGACCTTTTAAAACTTTAATATTACTAGCGCCGTAATTTTGCTTCATAATTTTCCTTTAAATATTATTTATCGGCATGACGACCGTTTTTAAGCCATCCGCGCTAAGTACGAACGCCGTATCGGAGCTGTTAAAATCAAGCTCAAAAATTTCACTCTCAATATTACTTAAAAAATCAAGCAGAAAGCGGTTTTTCACGCCAAAAACTATCTCGCTGTTTATCTCGATCGCCGCTTCAATTTCGGTCTTTGCCTCGGAATTATCCTCGTTGATGCTCTCAAAAACCATTCCATCCTTTTTGATGGTAACCTTCATCTCCTCGCACATCGCGTTTATTGCTCGTACGCCACTTACCATCTTATCGCGCGGAATTGAAATTTTATACGCTGTATCGCTTGGGATCACGCGCTCGTAGTTTGGAAATTTGCCGTTAATAAGCTTTGTAAAAAACTCAAAATTCTCGCTCACCGCTAGCAACACGTTTTCGTCGTAGTAAATTTTAATTTTATCCGAAAATAGCTTTTGAATTTCGCCTATCGCCTTTTTAGGGATTAAAATTTTAGTATCGAGCTCGCCCGCTTTTGATTGAGTGATTAGCTTATAAACGCTAAGTCGCTTCGTATCGGTTCCGACTAAATTTATAAAACCCTCTTTTACGTCGATTAAAGCGCCGTTTAGCTCATATTTTGGGTTGTTGGTGTCGATCGACGGATAGATCTTTTTAAGGCTTCTGCCTAAAATTCCAGCATTTACGTCAAAGCTGTTTTTACCATCTATTGTAGGAAAGTTTGGAAAATCCCTCGTTTCAAACATCGGAAGCTTGTATTTGGATTTTTTTTGCTTTACAAATAGCGCTCCGTTGACAGTTTCTAAAGTAACGCTATCGTCGCTTAGGCCTTTTATAACGCTAAGAAGTTTGCCTCCGTTTGCCGTGGCTTCGCCTTCTGTTTCTATAGCGACGTTTTGAAGATTATAGCTTAGTCCGATTTCGTGATCGGTAGCTTTTATACTAAAAATTCCATCTTTAGCGCTCATTAAAAGATGTGAAGTTATTGAGCTTAGATCTTTTTTATCAAGATAGGAGCTAGTATTTGAAACTATCTCTTCTAGAAGTTTTTTAGTGATTAACACTTTCATATTTTTATCCTTTTAAATTTTTATCGTTGTAGTAGTTGGTAAGAGGTTTTTGTGAAAAACTTATCCTAAAGCTTGTCTTTAGGTAGTTTATCCAGTGAGTAAGTAGCTTTGTTTTATTCACTTTTATTCACCTTTTTTGCTTTATTTTCATAAAGTCTAAATTTCATTCTTATCCTTTTTGGTTATTTTGTTTTTTAGCTCTTCAATTTTTATCTTTAATATCTCGTCGGTTTGAATGAGCTCGTTGATTTTTTTGATATTTTTGCTGATGGCGCTGTGATCTTTTAGATTAAAAAATGCGGCGATTTTTGGCATTGAGTTTTGAGTTAACTGTTTGGTTAGATATATGCAAATTTGGCGCGCTTCGACGACGTTTTTAGCTCGTGTTTTGCTCTTTAGCTCGCTGGGTTTTACGTTCAGTTCTTTTGAAATCACCTCTATGACGTGTTCAAGGCTCACGCTTGAATATTTTTGGTGAATTTGATCTTGCAGTGTACTTTTGGTAAATTCCAGCGTGATCTTTGTACGAAGTATTGAGGAGTAGGCGTTTAGTTTGTTTATTGCGCCTTCGATTTCGCGGATATTGTCACCCATATTTGTAGCGATATATTCTACGACATCGTGTGGAATTCTAACGCGATTTTCCTCGCTCTTTTTATTGATAATGGCGATTTTAGTTTCTAGATTTGGCGGGGTAATGTTTGCTATTATGCCGCTTTCAAATCGCGTTGTGAGGCGACTTTCAAAGCCTTTTAGAAATTTTGGCGGCAGGTCATTAGTTAGCACGATTTGACAGTTTTTGTCTTTTAGCTCGTTGAATGTATAAAAAAGCTCCTCCTGAGCTTTATCGCGCCCGATTAAAAACTGAATATCGTCGATAAGTAAAACGTCACAGTTGCGGTATTTTTGTTTAAATTTATCGATCGAGTTGTTTTTGAGATTAAAGACGAAATCATTAGCAAACTGCTCGCTGGTAACGCAGATGACGGTCTTTCCTTTTTTAATGCAGTAATTTCCGATCGATTGAAGGAGGTGAGTTTTTCCTAGCCCGCTAGGTCCGTAGATAAAAAGCGGATTAAAACGGATTCCGGGCTCTTTTGCGACGGATACCGAACACTCGAAGGCAAATTTATTTGAATCGCCAATGATAAAATTTTCAAAATTATAATTTTCACTTAGAATCGTGTTCTTAGGCTTTTCGGAGATGATTTTTACCTTTTCTTTCGGCGAAATTTTAGCCTTTGAGGTGATTTTGACGATCACGTCGTTAAGCCCGAACTGTTTTTTGATAAGCTCTTTTATCTTAGTGCCGTATTTTGTCTGGGCATATTTGGCTATAAACTCGTTAGTTGCGTTATAAATGAAAAATTCCGGGGTCGAGTTTTTATCGTTAAATTTCAAATTTTTAATGTATCTAGAGTATTCGGTAGGTAAAATTTCCTTCTCTAAATTCGATAAAATTTCTTGTGCTTGCGACGTCGCCATTGAATTCCCTTATAAATTAAGCTGCTATTTTAGCTAAATTTCACTAAATTTGCGGTAAATTTCAGTTTATTCACCGGTGATTAAACTGTGAATAAGCGTGAAAGGTGGCTATGAAAATTTTAGGAATTGATCCGGGAACTAGAAATTTAGGCTATGCGGTTTTGGAAAAAGATGTGAATAAAATCACCCTCATAGAGGCGGGACTTGTGAAAATGAAGGCCGAAAACGTGCAATTTCAAATGACGCAGATGAGCGAGGCGATAGATCAAATTTTTAGCGCTCATAAGATCGATGAAGTCGCGATAGAATCGATGTTTTATGCCTATAATCCGCAGTCTGTTTTAAAGCTCGCTCAGTTTCGCGGCGCGCTGGCTCTTAAAATTTTACAAATTTTTGGAAATTTTGCCGAATATACGCCGCTTCAGGTAAAAAAATCTGTTACCGGAAAGGCAAAGGCGGCGAAGGAGCAAGTTGCGTTCATGGTGAAGCGAATTTTGGGGATTAATAAGGAGATTAAGCCGCTTGATATTACCGACGCCATAGCTATCGCGCTCACGCATGCAAATGTTATGCGCTTAACACCTAAATAGGAGGTTTTATGAAAATCGCT
Source organism: uncultured Campylobacter sp. (assembly GCF_938002845.1). GTDB lineage: Bacteria > Campylobacterota > Campylobacteria > Campylobacterales > Campylobacteraceae > Campylobacter_B. Next base: position 34,630 of record NZ_CALKZP010000057.1, on the reverse strand, counting down.
ATTTTGCAAATGGACGTGAAAATGGCTCAAAATTCCGTAGATTGCGAGCAAAATTTTATCCGCGCGCGCGGGCTGATAGATCGCGCGTTAAAGCGCGGCGCGGACGTAGCGGTGCTGCCCGAGGTCTTTAACACGGGCTTTTGCGTGCAAAATTTCAAGCGCTTAGCCGACGCGGGATCTGCGCGAACGAAGGGATTTTTAAGCGAGATTTCGCAAAACTGCGGCGCTGTTTTAATAGGCGGATCGATAAACTCCGAGCGAGATAAAATTTATAATTCTGCTTTCGTCTATCAAAACGGAGCCGAAATTTTACGCTACGACAAGATCCACGCTTTCTCGCTTGCTCGCGAAAACGAGATCGTAAGCGGTGGCGATAAGCTAGGCCTTTGCGAGATAAAATTTCAAAATCGAACGGTTAAAATCGGCGTCGCGGTCTGTTATGATCTACGCTTTTGCGAAATTTTTCGCGCCTTAGCGCTTTGCGGCGCGCAGATTGTTTTTGTGATCGCGCAGTTCGCGCAAAGTCGCATAGAGCATTTTATCACGCTTGCTAAGGCCCGCGCGATCGAAAATCAAATTTTTATCTGCGCGGTAAACGGCTGCGGCGATGCGGGGCAGAGCGAGAGTTTCGGCGGAAATTCCATGCTGATCGGTCCCGGCGGCGAGATCGTCGCACGCTTAGGCAAAAAAGAGGCCGTGAAAGTCGTGGATATAAATTTAGATGAAATTTTAAAATTTCGCGCTAAAATGGATCTTTTAAAAGATATGAAACCTGAAATTTATAAGGAGTTTTGATGAAAACTTTGGTATTTGTGATCGATATGCTAAATGGCTTCGTAAAATTCGGCGCGATGGCCGATCCTAGCATAGCAAAGATCGCTCCTGCGGTGATTAGGCAGATTGAGGCGGCGAAAAATGTGCATTTCATCTGCGACGCTCACGCCGAGCGGGATTTGGAGATGAAGCGCTACCCGATCCACTGTCTAGTTGGCTCGCCCGAAGCGGAGGTGATCGAGGAGCTTGCGCCCTACGTAAGTGAGCAGAACGTCACTTTTAAGCGCAGTACGAACGGCTTTCATAATTTGGATAAGAAAATTCTGGGCGGCTTCGATCGCTTTGTGATTACGGGCTGTTGCACCGATATCTGCGTGATGCAGTTTGCGCTTAGCCTGCGCACCTATCTCAACGAAATTGGCGCCGATAAAGACGTCATCGTTCCGCGAGGTGCGGTGGCTACATACGATGCGCCGAATCATGAGCGCGGCTACTACGATGAATGCGCACTAAACTTAATGCAAAATGCGGGGATTTTGGTGATTTAAGCTGCGCTTGGATCAAATAGAATTTTAAGCAAAATTTTGTAGCGTATAAATTTTTAAAATTTAGAGCCGCTCTTAAAATTTTGAAATTTTTTGAGCGGTAGAATTTTAAAATTTTAATCTTTTTATGGAATTTAGCTTTGTTTTACCGCGACTGCTTTTGCGACGAAAAATCCCACTACTCCGGAAATTATCGAGCCTAAAAATACCGCGAGCTTGTCTGTGTAATGATACATATCGCTGCCGCCGTATGCGAGGCCATCGACGAAAAGCGCCATCGTAAAGCCGATACCACAGATAATTGCCACGGCGTAAAGCTGTGGCCAGCCCGCGTTTTCGGGCATGTAGGCGATTTTAGCTTTGATTAAGATCCAGCTGAAGGCAAAAATTCCGATCTGTTTACCAAAAAATAGTCCGAGCATAATGCCCATAGGTACCGGGCCGAAAAGGAAGCTAGGACTAATGCCCGCTAGCGAAACGCCTGCGTTTGTAAAGGCAAAGATCGGCAAGATGAAAAAATTTACTGGGTAGGCTAGTCCGTGCTCCATATCCTTTAGCATAGAGCCCGAGCGGGTCTTAAGCGGGATACAAAAACCCGCAAGTACTCCCGCGATGGTCGCGTGGATGCCGGAGTTTAGTACCATCACCCACAGCACCACGGCCACGATGATAAACGGAAGCTTTTTATCGACACCAAGTCTGCTCATCGCTAGCATTATTGCGACACAGGCAGCTGCGCCGCCTAGATAGATTGCGTTTATGGTAGAGGAATAAAACAAAGCGATGATTAAAATTGCACACAGATCGTCCATTATCGCAAGCGTTAGGACAAAAATTTTAAGGCTAGCCGGGATTTTTTTGCCCAAAAGTGCCATAACGCCTACAGCAAAGGCTATATCTGTCGCCGTTGGGATCGCCCAGCCCTTCATCGCGACGGCATCGCCCCAGTTGATGATCGAAAATATAATCGCGGGCATCATTACTCCGCCCAAAGCCGCGAAGCTAGGAAGTAAAATTTGAGAAAAATGGCGCAGCTGCCCTTCGATCTTTTCGCGCTTTAGCTCAAGTCCGATGGCAAAGAAAAATATCGCCATAAGCACGTCGTTTACCAAAAAATGCATTGATTCATCGAGCTTTGCAGGGCCGACGCCTATGGTAAAACTTAGATGTAAAAACGCTTCATAATATTTTGATAAAAAGTCCACATTTTGAGCTATGATCGCAAAAACCGCGGATAGAAGTAATATGACGCCGGCGCTACTTTCGCTTGATAAAATTTTCTTAATGATATGTTGCACATGCTTCCTTTAAAATTTTGCTCTAATTTTATGCAAATTTTAATTAAATTTTTATCAAAACGGGCTAGTTGCTCGGTAAATTCGGCATTATTAGCATCGCATAAAGTATTATAAACATTATGATCGTAGGGCCTTCATTGATCGCACGGAAGTATTTTCCGCTCCTGTGACACTCGTTTTTTTCAAATTTATACATATAATAATACAGCCACAAATGATAACAGATTAGCAAAACTCCGGCTAGTAATTTTATATGAAAATATCCCATTTTCATAAGCCCAGGATTTAAAATGATAAGCATCACGCCGCTAAAAACCGTCACTGCCATCGCTATCCAGCCGATCGCGTGATATAGCATCCGCTCCATTTTTTTAACGACCTTTACGAAGTCAGGCTTGTCTAAATTTTCAGCATGATAGACATATAGACGCGGCATATAAAATAGCATCGCCATCCATGAAATAAAGCCCGCAAAATGGACAAATTTAAACCAATAGTAACTCATTTTTTCTCCTTAATCTCTCATTAAAATTTCTTTTCGAGCCTCGAATTCCTCTTTGGAAATCGCGCCTTTTTGATACAGCTCAAAGAGCGCATCGACTTTTTTTAGACGCCCCTCGTAGTCGTCTTCCTCCGTCTCGCTTGCAAAAGCATTTAAATCTTCAACCCAAATTCCTACGAAAAATATATCCAGCAAAATCCAAATTCCCCAAATCGCCCAAAACAAAAAGCCCACTAAAAACCATAGCGTAAAACTTCCCAGCCAAAATAGCGCGATTTGAGCAAATCCGCTGATAAATTTGCCGCAATAAATTCTATGCAGTCCGCCACCGATTGGCATAGCTGCGATCCATGAAAACGCACCTAAAAACCAAAGCGCGTAAGCGATGTAGTTATTTCTCTTCATTTTTCTCCTTTTTTTGCGGTGCGTAAGCCCTGAAAAATAAAAATCACCACGGCTAGATCGATCATCACGTCGGCGAAATTAAACACCGCAAACTCAAACCACTTATGCCATGCGACGTAATCGACCACGCCGCCGCGAATGAAGCGATCGAGCAGGTTTGAACAACCTCCCGCGAGCATCAGCGCAAACGGCGCCCAGTGCTCGCAAAAAAGCTTTTTATGACAAAATACATACGCCGCAAGCGCCGAGATCAGCGCGATCTGGATAAATTTTAAATTCTCGCCCAAAAAGGCAAACATCGAAAACGCAACGCCGCGATTAAGCGTAAGCTCTAGCGAAAAAAACTCGCCTTGCCACGAAAAGCCGTTTAAAAACAGAAGTTTGATCGCTTGATCGATTGCAAAGATCGCCGCGAAAAGCAGGATAAATTTAATACAGGTCTTAGCCATCTCGCAGCCTAAATTTAAATATGTAAAGCCTGCATTTTTTATCCGCGCCTTTTGTACCGAGCCATGAGCTTGTCGCGCCGTAAAATTTCACCGCAACGCTACTCATTTAGGGCTTTGGCAAAAAATTTCTCGACCTCGTCCATTCGCTTTTGCAGCAGCTTTTCGTTTTTGCCCTCGATTAAGAGGCGGATAACGTTTTCGGTGCCGGAGTAGCGAAAGAGCGAGCGGATCTTGTCCGCTTTAAGGCTTGCTTCAAGCTCCTTTAGCCCTTTTAATTTTTCAAGCGGTTTTTTATCCGAAATTTTTAAATTCTTTAAAATTTGTGGATAGGGCTTAATCATCCCCGAAAATTCGCTTGCCTTCTTTTTCATATCCAGCATGCAGGCGGCGAATTGTAGCGCGCTTGCGATGCCGTCGCCCGTTTTGGCGTAATCGCCAAAGATCACGTGCCCGCTCTGCTCGCCGCCGAAATTTGCGCCTAGTTCGTGCATCGTCTCAAGTACAAATTTATCGCCTACATTGCAGCGATGAAGCGCGATGTCGTGTTTAGCTAAAAAATCCTCCAGCGCAGAATTACTCATCACTGTGGCTACCATTTTATTGCCTGCTAAGCGATTTTTTCCTTTCAAATAGACTGCTAAAATTCCAAGTAGCGCGTCGCCGTGGATGATCTCGCCGTTTTCGTCCACGACTACGAGCCTATCGGCATCCCCGTCGAAGGCAAAGCCGACATCGGCGCGTAATCTTTTGACCTCCGAGGCTAAATTTTGCGGGCTTAGTGCGCCGCAAGCATCATTAATATTTTTGCCGTTAGGTTCGTCGCCGATGACGATCGTTTCGGCTCCCAGCTCGTTAAATACGGTAGGTGCGACCTTGTAGCTTGCTCCGTTTGCGCAATCAAGTACCACGCGAAGCCCGTGCAGTGTCTTTTGCTTCGGAAAGGAATTTTTAATATGCACGATGTATCTGCCGATGACGTCGTCCACGCGCTTTGCGGCGCCGATTTGCATCATTTTGGTGCGCGCCTCGGCGATTAGATCGTCACTGAAATAAATTTTTTCGATCTGTGCTTCCTCTTTTTCGTCGAGTTTAAAGCCCTCGCTGTTGAAAAATTTAATGCCGTTGTCATAGTATGGATTGTGGCTCGCGCTTATCATGATGCCTGCATCGCAGCGCATATCCTCCGTAAGAAAGGCAATCGCAGGAGTAGGCATCGGTCCGATCTGGCGGACGTTGTAGCCCACCGAGGTAAGGCCTGCTACGATCGCTGTTTCTATCATATAGCCGCTTCTGCGGGTATCTTTGCCGACTAAAATCATATTCGTAACGGAATTTTTCCTAAAATAAATTCCCGCTGCCATCGCTACGCGCATTGCAAGCTCGGCGGTTAGAAATTCCCCTGCTTTGCCCCGTACGCCGTCCGTCCCGAAAAGTTTCATTATCAAATCCTTGTATAAAAATCAGGAAATTCTACCAGAAAAAGTTTAATCTTAATAAATTTAAACTATATTTAAATTTTACTTAAATTAAGCGTCGATTAAATATTTTTTACGTATAATCGCAGGTTCAAATTTAACCGAAAAGGAACGTTATGGCAAATCACAAATCCGCCGAAAAACGCGCGAGACAAACCATAAAAAGAACGGAGCGAAATAGATTTTATCGCACCAGAGTAAAAAATATTACAAAAGCCGTAAGAGAGGCGGTCGAGAGCAAGGATCTAGACGCAGCGACTCAGGCTCTAAAAACGGCTAATGAAAGCTTCCACAGCTTCGTAAGCAGGGGCTTTTTGAAAAAACAGACCGCGAGCAGAAAAGTAAGCCGCCTAGCCAAACTCGTAAATTCTTTAAAAACCGCCGCGTAAGCGCCCCTTACGCATAAAATTTAAATGCTAGCCGATAAACTAAAGCCTTTTTTGGATCGCTACGACGAGCTTTCGCGCATGCTTAGCGATCCCGCAGTTACCGCAGATATCGCCAATATGACTGCATTATCTAAGGAGCAGCGCAATATCGAGCCGATCAAAGAGGCGGCTAGCGAGTATCTTAAAATTTTAAATCAGATCGAAGAAAATAAAGCCCTGCTAAGCGATGCCGATCTAGGCGAGCTAGCGAAAGAGGAGCTTAAAAGCTTAGAGATGCAAAAGCCGCAGCTCGAAGAAAAAATCAAAATTTTACTGCTTCCGAAAGACCCCAACGATGATAAGAATATCTTTCTTGAGATCCGCGCCGGTACAGGCGGCGACGAAGCGGCGCTGTTTGCGGGCGATCTGCTCGGCGCGTATCTGCGCTACGCCGATCTTCGCGGCTATAAATGCGAGATCGTAAGCACTAGCGAAGGCAGCGTCGGCGGCTACAAAGAAGCGATCTTGCTCGTAAAGGGCGCGGGAGCGTATTCGCGGCTGAAATTTGAAGGCGGCACTCACCGCGTGCAGCGCGTCCCCGAAACGGAGAGCCAGGGCAGGGTGCATACCTCTGCAATCACCGTCGCCGTCATGCCGGAGATCGAGGATAGTGAGATACAGATCAACCCGAACGACCTTCGTATCGACGTTATGCGCAGCTCCGGCCACGGCGGGCAGTCCGTAAATACCACAGATAGCGCCGTTCGCATCACTCATATCCCGACCGGTTTAGTCGTCACCAACCAAGACGGCAAGGACCAGCACAAAAACAAAGAGGCGGCGATGAAGGTGCTAAAGGCGCGCCTTTACGATATGCAGGAGCAGGAGCGCTTAGAAAAAGAGCGCAAAGATCGCAAGGATCAGGTGGGCACCGGCGACCGCTCGGGGCGTATCCGCACCTACAACTATCCGCAAAACCGCATCAGCGACCACCGCATAAATTTAACACTTTACCGCCTAGACGCGATCATGGCGGGCGGTTTGTTCGACGAGATCATCGATCCGCTCATCGCGCACTCTCAAGCCGAAGCGATCGCAAACGCGGGCTATTAAGCCTTTTAAAATTTAGACCTTACATCCACCCGCTTTGCCGAATTTTGCCTCGATCAAAAGCACCAAGATGAAGAAAATTTTTTCGTCGTTAAACTTCGCAAGCTCGCGCAGGCCTTGATCTGCGCTTACAAGCTTGATGCCGTTTGATTTCAAAATCTCAGCGAGCTCGTCCGGCTCAAAGCCCATTTTACTAGCGATTTCTCTGATATTATAGCGCTCGATCGCGCCGATTATGCGATCCATATTGCAAAAACCGGGATTTTTGCGGCTCAAAACCACGTCCAAAAACTCGCCCCAGAGCTTTACGAGCTTCTTTCGCCTTGTGATTATATGCAAGATCGCGACGCAAAGCAGACCCAATCCCGCGATCTTATGCAGGCTCATCCACGTCTCGTCATATTCGCCGCGCGCAAAGTAGGCGCCCGAAAAGCCCAAAATGCAAAGCGCGCAAGCCAGCAGCACGATGAGCGCAAATTTATAAACAATCCCCGCCTTAAGCATCAAATCTCCTTGTCTCGTTTCTAAAATTTAGCGACTTCACGCGGAGTGCCTGCAAGCGCTAAGCTGCTGCACCGGTACGTCTTGTCGGTCGCCGCTATCGTATCGCCTCGGCGTTATTGCGCCGCCCGCACTGCTGCTTCACTTATACGCTCCGCGGATCGCCATCATCGTATCGCGCGTTTGCGCTACTTGCACTGCGCTTTCCCTACATACGCATCTTGTCGATCGCAGTTGCCATATTGCGGCATTTTATGCTGTCGCCGCCGCAATCACGCCGCGCCGCTTTGTACTGCCGATCCGTCGTCGCGGCAGCGTTGTTTGCTTCGATCGTAGCGCCGTTACGATGATGATATACCCGAGCGAAGGTTATGTCATACGGCGCCGAGTAGGTACGTATCGCCGCTCCGCTTCTAGACTACGGCGTGCCGTCTGCGCCGCCGATGTGTTGCGCGCCATCCGACGCGCTACCGATTTATCGCTACGCCTGCACATCGCACCGCTGACGTAGCCTTCTCATTTGGCGCGCTGCTACGTTACAGATCGCCACGCGACTTAAAATTTTATCGAGACGCCCATTATTGAGCAGACTATCTCGCGTTTAAATTTTACCGACTTAATTTCGCACAAAATCGCGATCGCGCACTGCCGACCGACTTCCGAACTACTCGTTGCGCCGTAAATACTTACCTATGGCGGTGCTATGCCACCGACTGCGTGCAAGCGCCTAGCCGCGCGGGTGCCGATGCCCATGTATGCGAACACTTAGCGCCTAGGCTAAATTTTATCGCCGCTTAATATAAACGAGTAATTTTAATAAATCTGGATTTAAAAATATATGAATTTAAAGGCAAAATCCCTGCAGCGTGAAATTTAAACGATAAAATTTAAAGCTCTATCGTCCGCTCAAATATGTCCTCAAGCCCCGTTTGATGCACGATCGCTAGCATGCCAAGCCTCGGCAGATCCACGCGCAGACCAAGTAGCAGCTCGCGCGCCGAGGCGAAATCAAGCGCAGACGTGATCTCGTCGGCAAAAACAAAGCTCGGCTTGTGGTAATGAATACGTGCGAAACTGAGCCGCTGCGCCTCCCCGCCGCTTAAAATTTTAACGTAATCGGCGCGCGAGTTTAGCATACGAGCAAATTTCTCAAGTCCTACGCGGTGTAAAATTTCTAAAAATTCCCCATAGTCTGCGCGCGGCGGCTGCGGATAGGAAATGAGCTCTTTTAGGCTAAGCGGCGCTAGATAGGGCTTTTGCGGGATAAACATCACGCCCGTGCGCGGTAGGCTGATCTCGCCGCGACCGTATCTCCAAAGACCCGCCGCGTAGCGCAGAGTCGTACTTTTGCCCGCGCCGCTCTTGCCTCGCAGCATTATAAACTGCGCGGGCGCAAGCTCTAAACGTAGATCCTCGATCAGCGGCTCGCCCGCAGGCGTAAAGACCGACAAGCCCTCGTAACGAGCGGAATTTTCGTCGCTTTGTGTGACGCAAGCACGCAGATTTGCACTCTCGCCGTCCATGCGCGAAATGAACTCATAGATCCTCTGCACGCTCGCCGCCCACTCCATAATCTGCTTATAATAGTCCATAAACCACGCAAATCCGTCCTGCACGCTGTAAAACGCCGAGCGCGCCTGCATCATGTCGCCAAAGCTCATCGCGCGCGACAAATACAGCGGCAAGCAGGCAAAGATCGGGATTAAATTCGTGATTTTTAGGTAGCTTGCCGAAAAGCATTCGAGGCGAAATTCCGTATTCATGATGCTGCGCCAGTTTTTAGCGATCTCGCCGAAGCTCGCGCGGAAGCGGCCGCGCTCGGCATTCTCTCCGCGCATAAACGCCACGGCTTCTGCGTTTTCGCGCACGAGCAGCAGATCCGAGCGGTAATCGGCTTCAGCACGCTGCTTAGCAAAATTTAACCCCCTAAGCCTGCGCCCGATGAGATGCGTAATCAGCGAACAAAGCAGCGTATAGAGGAGCGCGACGTAGAGCAAAAAGCCCTCGATCTCAAAGTGCATGCCGAAAATTTCAAATTTCAGCACCTTCGAGACCTGCCACAAGATCGCGACGAAGGCGATGAGCTTGGCGAGATTGTAGACGAGCGATTTTACGAGATCGACGCTTTTTTGCACGAGCAGCAAGCTGTCCTCGGCGATACGCTGATCGGGGTTGTCTAGCTTTGCGATCGTTTTTGAAATTTCACGATCTGCGCGAGTTTTAGATGAAATTTTATTCTCGCTTGCGCCGCTTTGCTCTGCTGCATTTTGCTTCGCCGTACTCGGTAAAATTTCAAACCCCTTTGCATCTTTATGTAAAGCCGCGCTGTCCGCCTCGGCTGCGGAACACTCTGCGCGCTCGTTTAAATTTACGTCGCCAGGTTTTTCTAAATTTGATCCGCCCCTGGCGCTAAAATTCCTCCCAAGGCTCGTGCGGTAGAAGTTGGCGTTATGTAGCCATTTGCGCTCCATCATCGCGCTTAGCCGCTGTGCCAGACGATTACGAGCAGTTTGCGAAGCCAGCTGCCACAGACGATGAAAAGCACAATGAGCGCCGTGTAGAGCAAAAACTCGCCCACGAGCGCGGGAATGAGCTCGCCTTTAAGCTCGCTTAGCGCGTCGTAAAAGCGCTTATCCCACGCGTTCATCAGCACGCTGATTTTGATGATAGCGAGACTAAAACCAAGCGCGAGCAGCAGCAGCGCCCACAGCTTCGCCGCGCCCTTGCCGAACCAGTGCAGACGTAGAATTTCAAAAAATTGCTTTAGCGTTTTCAAATTTTCTCTTTAAATTTTAAAATTTAGCGCCGATTACAGCGAAATCGCGGGATTAAATTTGATCCCGCAGACTCGCGAGCGGATTTTATGCTCGCAAGTCTGCGCGTTTAATTCGCTCGGAATTTCGCGAAATTAAATTTATCGCCCCTGCCCGCGATCGCCCGGATCGCCCGCACTAATCAATCGCTAATCAACCAAATCGCAAATTAAATTTTAATCCCGCGGCTTCGTTTAAATTTTACCCGTCTCGCCACGCGCGGATTGCGATAAATTTAGCTCACGCTCCTTTGCGTGCTCGCTCCACTCGCAGCTTTGCAAGTACAAAATCCGCGCGAACGAATGCAAAATTTAATCGCGCTCTTGTTATTCGCGCAAAGACCGTCTGCAGACTTCGGCGCACCGGATTGCTCAAGCTTAATGAGCGCCGATCAACTCATACCTTCATGCAAGCCCCGCTGCGCTCGCATTGACACTAACCCGCGCGATCTGAGAGCATAAAGATTTGCGAATACGACTTACTCGCAAATTTTATGCATCCCGCCCAAAGCAAGGCGCGGGCAGACTTTGAGCAAAACGGCGCCTTAATATTTATAATTAAACGTCAGCATAAAATTCCGCGGCTCGCCGTAGTAGTTGTTTTGTCCCGCTACTCTGTTATTTTGATTGATAAAGTAGCGCTTGTCGGTTATGTTTTTTACCGATAAATTTAAACTAAAATGCTCATTGTATTCATACGCAGCGTTGGCGTCCCATATCGTGTAGCCGCCCTGTACGGGGATGTCGTTAGCGGGGTAATAAGCGCCCGTCGAGATACTGCGCCTGGTATATTGGTTGTCGGTCTTGCTCTGATAGCGAAATCCGGCGCCCAAAGTGATCTTTTGCTGCGCTACGAGCGGAATTTCGTAGCTGCTGTAGAGCTTAAACATACGCTTAGGGATCCAAGGCTTGGCATTGGCACCCTTGCGGTAATCGACGTTGCTTAGCGCCGCAAAACGCCTCTCGTCCTTCATATACTCGCTTTTATTGTAGGTGTAGCCTCCGAATACTTTCCACTCGTCGGTAATTGCACCGTTTGCTTCTATGTCAAAGCCTCTGGATCTGACTTTGCCGCTAGCTACCGATCTGCTTAGACCCGTAGCGTCGTAATAATCGTAGTCGGTAACGGCTCTATTTTCCTGCTCGATCTGAAAGAAAGCTACGGTCGTATTTAGCGCGCTGTCGAAAAATTCCGACTTCAAGCCCACTTCGGCGTTATAGCCTACGATCGGCTCTAGAATTTTTTCGTTTCTATCCCTAGCGGTTTGAGGTTTATAAATTTCGGCATAGCTCGCATATAGCGAATGATCTCTCGAAAAATCCCACGTAAGCCCCACGTAAGGCGTGATCTTGTGTTTTTTAACGATATCGTCTTCGCTGTGGCGACCCGTGCGATAGTTATCCGTAGCGCTTTCTCGCTTTAGCCTTGAATATCTGCCGCCTACGAGCAGATGCCAATCATCGTTAAAATTATATCTCGTGCCCATCGCAACCATCTGCTGATAAATTTTAGTCGTGTAGTAAAGATTGTAGCAGCGGGTTCCAAGCGCGCATAGCGCGGTCGTATCATTCCAATTAGGCTCGTTGTTTATAAGCCCCTTATTAAAGCTCTCATATGTCAATCCCGCTGCGCCGCCGTAAACGTCTCTATCGTGCTGCGCGAATCTCTCCTTCGACGCGGTGGCGTTTATAAAAAAACATGGCTCTGTCCGAACAGCTCATAGTTTATATCGCTACCTACTTGAAAGCTTAGCTCTTTACTGCCGTTGTCGTATCTGTCATAGCCTATGTATCTGCTCGCAGGATCCCTACCCACTCCGTGCCAGCTGCCGAATTTCAACAAGCTCTCGCTGTGAGTATAGTTTAGTTTGGCGTAAGCCTTGATATTATCGCTAAATTTATGATTTAGTTCCAAAAACGTATTATATTTTTCATAAACCGACCTACTCCAATCCGATATAAAGGTCGTTCTTTTGCTTAAATTTAACGCGTTGCCGTCGTTATCCATTACGGGGATACCGAAAGGATCGTAAACGCTTCTCGTTTTTTGATAGATCACGCCAGCTAAAATTTCGCTAAAATCTCCTAGATCAGCTCCCACCATCGCCGATGCCGCGCCACGCTCGGTGCCTTGTAGATCTCTATAAGAGCCCTCCTTGCCGCTTACGCCGATGAGCCGTCCTCGGAGCGAGCCGCTTTCGTTTAAGCCGCCCGTCACGTCCACGCTGCCGCGATAATAATCATAACTGCCCGCACTTAGCGATAAATTTGCTCCAAACTCCTTTTGAGGACGCTTTCTTACTAAATTTATAGTTCCGCCGGGCTCGCCGTTGCTCTGCGTAAGACCCGCGACGCCGCGTAAAACTTCGACGCGGTCGTAAAACGCCAAATCCGTGTGCTCCTTAGACTGCCCGTAAAGCCCCTGCGCCGCAAGCGCAGTAGTGGATTGCATGCCGTCTTCTTGGATATTATCGATGTTAAATCCCCTTGAAATCGGCAAATTCATACCGAATCTGCTAGTAGCGGTAATACCCGGTACGTAATTTAGCGCGTCGTCGACCTTGGTAAGGCTCAAATCCTTTATGAGCTGATCGGGTACGACGGAAACAGTTTGAGGCGTCTGGCGGATGCTTAGATCAAGGCCCGTAGCGGTATTCATATTATCGGTCGTATACATACCGGTGCCTTCGGTTGTCAATAGATCGGCCTTGCCCGTGACGTTTATGGTGCCGAGATTATCGCCGTCTGAGCCCTGCAGCGTAGAATTTGCCGCGCTACCGCTTTGCGGCGCGGAATTTTGTGCAATGTCTTTAGTGGCGGGGCTTACGACGGCGTTGCCCTGCGGCGCGGAATTTACAGTGGTAGGGCGACTTCCAGGCTTTTGCGCAGAGCTTTGCGTCGCCGCACTATTAGAGGCTAAATTTGAAGCAGGCGGCGCGGAGCTCCGCGATGCGGCGGCTGCACGCGAGCTTTGCGATGACGAAATTTTAGAGGCAGAGCTTGCGGTAGCGGATTGACCTTGAGAAGCGCCGCTATTTTTGCGCCGCAGTAAGCCAAAACGGCGAGCAAAGTAGTGCAAAAGAAAGTAAAATTCTACCCTTTTTCATAAAAATACTTTTTAGATTTTATAATCTATATCAATTTACTGGCGGGATTATCTTACAATTCCTCTTAAATAATAATAAAATTTTTAATAAACTAAATCATAAAATTTTATATGTAATTACTAATTTAAGGGAATTTAATAAGATATATTGACGAATTTTTAAGCAAAATTTATATAAATTTTAAAAAGTATATGAATTTGAAAAACAAAGGATTTAAAAATTTAAAATTCTAAAATTCCGCCGCTTTAAAATAACGTAAGCGACGGAATTTAGCGTTTATCGGCGTTTGGTCTTGCGATTATGATAGCACTAGCACCGGTACAAGCGCATTGTGCAAGATGTCCTCGGAGACGCTGCCTAAAAAGAGCTTTTTGAAAAAGCCCTTCGTAAAGGCACCGGTAGCGATCAGATCGAGGTTATTGGCGCGGCGATATTTGATGATCTCATCGGCGGGAACTTCGGCTTGGATGTATTTGAAAGTGGCGTTTTGAGTGCCTAAAATTTCGCGCGCTAGATCCAGCATCCGCTCGCCCTCTGCGGCATCGAGATTGATGTGCAAGACATGTTTATGTGCGCTCGCAAGAAGCTTTGAGCTCTTTATAAACTCAAGCGTGCGTTTCGCCGCGTCAGTGCCGTCAAACGCGATGAGTACAGAGTTTATCGGTGAAAATTCCTTATTCACGAGCAGCGACGGCACGTGAAGCTCCTTTATCAGCACGCTTGCGTTAAAGCCTACGTCCTCGTTATTTGAGCCCTTGATACCGAGTACAAAAATTTCAGCTTCCTCCTTGTACTCAGCGATAACGTCGATGAAATCGCCATCTTTAATGATTTTACTTGCCTTTACACCTGCAGCAGTCGCAGCGCAGATATATTCATCCAGCATCGCTTCAGCTTCTTCGTGGTCTTTTTCTGCATCCACGCCGCCTAGTGTGGGACTTCCGTAGCTATTTGCAAGGATATCATTCTCTCCTAGGACGATCCCGCCTGCGGCTAGCCCATAAAAATTCTCGCCAAGCTCCGGGATTTCAACCACGTGAATAAACACGAGCTCGGCACCCAAGGTTTTAGCGACATAAATTCCGTAATCTCTAACCGCTGGGGCAAGCGCATTTTGATCGACGCAAGTGATGACCTTTTTCATTTTTCGTCCTTTTAAAGATAAAATTTTAATCAAAATAAGCTTATCAAATTTTGTATAAAAGTTATTTAAATTCGGCGGATTTGAATGCGGCGCGGGCGATTTTGCAAAATTTCAAAGCCGTGCCGTAATGGATATGTGAGGTGCGGGTACGCTTGCGACAAGTTAGCTCGGACTCAGCGTGGCAGGTGGGCGCGCTGTACAGACGCGGCATACAAGGTGCGGCGCGGGCGATTTTGAAATTTATTAAGCCGCTAAAGGCGGTTTAAAGCGCCGTTATTGCGGTTAGCAGAGGCTCAACTGCGCGGTGGTGGCGTGAATTCTTTGGGTTTAAAGCGCCGTTATTGCGGTTAGCAGCCCAAAGATGATCCCCGGGAAATTCGCTGCGGCGAGCGGATAGTCCTTTTTAGGCTTTAGCAGCCCGTAGCTAAGCTATATCGTGCAGTTTACCGCAGCTGCTAGCGGCTGGAGAAACGGGACTTTGTTGCCGTCTAAATTTGCCATTATATTCGGCACATAGGATACGTACATGATGACCGACAGGCATGTGCCCGCCCAACCTAAAATTTGTAAATTTCTTTCGCTCATTGTTTTTCCTTTTTAGAAATACGTTTCAAATTTGCAAATGAAACGAGGCGGGATTTAATACATCAAAGATAAGAAACAAATTGAAAGATGGCTAGAAATAAAATTTGACTTTAAATTTATCGCGGCGACTCCTCGTCTGCTCGTGTCTGCGTAAATTTTAAAGAGATAAAATTTTAAACGACTGAAGCCAAATTTAAGTAAAATTTTACAGGAGAATTACGACAAAATTTCAAAAATATGAGTAAATTTCTTAGGCATTAAAGATAGGAGTATTTGCCCTAAATGCGGAGGCGAACTGCAAGATTATGCCGAGATAGAAAATCGGATCAAATAGAAAAGAATAAAAGGCTTGAGAAATATTTTAAATTTGAAAAAGAGTGGCTAAAGAGGGTGCAAAATCGGCGCGACGAGGAATAAAATTTTAAAAGATAGGCGCAGTCTTAAGGTATAAAATTTTAAAATTACGTATGTATTTGCAAGGAATATTATAAGGCGTTATAAATAAAATTCTGACAAAGGGGGCGAAAATAAGATGAAAATTTTGACATTAGTATCAGCCATAATTTCTATAGCGGTATTTAATAGCCTAATGTATCCAAATAAAAGATAGGGCGCATTTTAAGTAGGAGGAGAGATGAGAAATTTTGTTATATCTTTTGTCGCATTATGCCTATATGGGTGCAGTCCTACGATTTTAGGGCATAAAATCACTTTTGCAAAGCACGTAGACGGTACCTTTTACGGCGAATGCGGCGAAAAAATAGATCAAAAAATTATATATAAATTTAAAGACGGCGTTATTCGTAAAATTTTCTATAGAAGATAAAGAGGAATTTGCTTATTATGATGAGATGGTCATCCCTATCCAATCCTGCAAAGGCGAATGGTGTAAAATTTACTATCCTTGCGGTCAAAAAGAGTATTTCGTAAAGAAAGACGATATAGTAAAAAGATATTAATTTTATACTTGAAAGGAGAGCTGTGAAATATTTTATATCTTTTATATTGTTATTGTTCTTTTGCGGGTGTGAGCCGTATTTTATGAAATATGCCGCCAAATGCGCCGGCGCCGATGATAAATCCGCTCAAAAGAATATGTATTGGTTTAAGGATAGGCATAAATATAGTTATTTTTATGAGGGAGAATATAGAACCTATGTATCCAAAAATGAAAATGATGTTTTGGCAAGACCCGATTATCCTATATTTGTAATTAACCACTGCGATGATAAGTGGTGCGAGGTCGTTGAAAAGTGCAGCGATATAAAGGTATTTGTAAAAAAGAGCGATATAATACCGTATAAAAGATAGGCGCCGCCTTAAGGTATAAATTTCAATACGTGCAGAGTATCCAAGCGAGCATAACGTAAATTTAAAGCGGGTTGAGAAAGCAAATAAAACAAGAAGGATTCAAAAATGAAAAGCATAAAAGGTATTTTCCGTTATCTTTTTCCGGTAAGAGATGGACGGGAACTCTATGGACTTAAAATTCCAAAAGGGCAAAGCGGTCGTTTTGGCAAAGAATTTATATTCAAGCCTGAATTGATTGCGAAATCGGACGCGCAAAAACTCGGTCTAAAAATAGATCCAAAGCTTTTAAGAGATAAGCGGATTAAATTTCATATACGCGATATGTATTATAAGACATATTATGATATAACATCTTTCGGTATCGATGAGAGCTACGCCGATTCGCGGCAAATAGATCTTGATTTGGAAGACATAAAACAAATCGTAAAATCGGATGCAGACGATCCTTATTATGTATATGGCTATAGCTTAAACATAGAGCAGATGAGATCTTTTGGATGCCTTGATATGGTTAAGCCCGGTTTTTCATACTTCTTTGGTTCCTCTGCCGGCCATGAAAGAATAATCAAGGCTCCAAATAGCGGCGATAAAAATATAAAAGGCTGCTATATAAATGTCTTTGATAGCGATAAGGACGCCTTTTACGTGGCGTTATTGGACGTTAAGCTGCCTTTTAGCGAAGTTGCGAAAATAGTCGCTCCGCTGAGCATAGAGTCAAATATCCACTATTCTTATAGCCTCTGTGAAGAGCAGATTATAAAATTGGGATTTCCTGAAATTTTAAAAGAAAATGGCGGCAAAATCGACGCTCAAATATCGGTAGAGATAGTATAATCTAAAATTTGGCCGTTAAAATAATTAAATAATGCAGCCCAAAATTAGAAATTTGTGTTTATCGTTAGAAAATAGAATTTTAAATCTACATCCTTTTAATCCCGAGCAAGTATGTTGCTGTATAGCGACATGGTTCATGGAAAATAAAATTTTGTTTCTTATGAAAGAATACGACGGTTGCGGTTTGGACGGGCTACTAAAATTAAATTTTAAAGATTATCCGACCGAGCTATCGATTTACGGCGACGGAAAAGCGAAGGATCTTTTTGGCGTAAAGATCATCAAATCGGACAGATACCGCTTGATAAATAAAATTAGAGCATTGAAAGATCAAAAGAGCTTAAGACTAGTCTACGAGGAATTAAACTCGATTGTATTTGACAGCTTGGTAGTTAGCGTGGATTTGGACTTGGCGTGCGAATGCCCGCAATGGTCGCCTAGCGATTATAGAGTTATGTTGAATGAAGCGACGGACGAAATCGTTTTCGCCTGTATAAACTGTGAGAAGAAATTTTATCCGCATACTCTTACCGAGTGCCGAATAGATTGCGATCTTGCTATTCCTAAACGAGAATATTTTATCAATTAACTATTTCAATCATTTCTTTTTATAGCCAACTTTGGTAGCCAAGAAAGAAGCGGACGGCAAGAGCTCAAATTATTAACTCGCTCCAAATTTAACCCACTCCGGCGCATTAAATTTTATGATAAATTTACGCCTAGGCGCCTGGGCATCCCTAAGCCCGAGCGCCGTTAAATTTCAAATTTAAAACTGTCCGAAAAGATCGTTCAGCGCTTCGCTGATGCTAGGATGCGTAAAAATTTGATTTTTGAAAAAATCCGCCTTCGCGCCCAGCGCCATGGCGATCGCCAGCTCATTAACGATCTCGTGCGCGTTTACGCAGTGAAGCGCCGCGCCTAAAATTTCGCCGCTAGCCGCGTCCACGACCGCTTTCATCATTCCCTCGTCGTGCGCTACGACTTTGGCGCCGGGCACCGCTGCCATCGAAAGCTTCAGCACCTTGATCTCGCGCCCACTCTCTCTTGCCTGCCTCTCGCTAAGGCCGATGCGAGCTAGCGGCGTGCGGGTAAACAGCACACTTGCATGCGGCGCGCGGTTTTTCGTAGTGCGCGCGCCGTCTCCGAAAAGCGCGCTAAAAATTATCCTAAAATCATCTAAGCTAGTGTAGGTAAACATCTCGCCGCCGCGCACGTCGCCTGCTGCGTAGATGCCAGCAGTCGAGCTTTGCAGATGCTCATTCGTGATGATATTGCCGTGCGCGTCCGTCTGCACCCCCGCAGCGACTAAATTTAGCTCACCCGTATTCGCGCGACGACCGAGGGCATATAAAAACGCATCCGCCGCGATCACCCTGCTCTCGCCCGCGAGGTTAAATTTTAGCTCGTCGCCCTTTAAGCTCAAAAACTCGCAGTCTTCGATAATCTCCACGCCTTGGGCCTGCAGAGCGGATTTGACGCTAGCAGCCACGTCCTCATCCTCGTTTTTCATAAATTTCGATCGCATCAGCACGCTAACTTTCGAGCCGAATCCCGCAAACATCGAAGCAAACTCAAGCCCGATAAATCCGCCGCCGATGATTACTAGATGCTTCGGCAGGATCTTTAAATTTAAAATTTCTTCGCTACTATAAGCGATCTGCGAGCTTACCTCAAAGCTAGGCTCGACCTCCCTCGAGCCCGTATTTACGACGATCGTTTCTGCCGAAATTTCGCGCGTTTGTCCGTCCGGGCTTAGCACACGCACGGAATTCGCGCTCGTAAATGAGCCCTTGCCATCGATTACGTCGATATTTGGGCTTCCCTTTAGCATGGCTAAATTTTTCGCCCTCAGCGCCTCTACGAGCTCGTCCTTTTTCTGCATACTCAGTACGAAATACTCTCCGAGCACGCTGAAATTTACGAAGCCAGCTTCCTTGCTCGCGGTAACTAGCCGCTTGGTCGGGATGCAGCCTACGTTGATGCAGGTGCCGCCGTACATCTGCGGTGAGCGCTCGATGAGAGCGACCTTTTTACCTAGCGCAGCGGATTTTGCGGCAAGGGTTTTGCCCGCCTTGCCAAAGCCTATTACGATGATATCATAATCCATTTTTAATCCTTTTGATCTAAAATTTCGCTGGATTATAAGAGGTTTTATTAAATTTAAAATCTGAGTGGCGCAAATTTAAAGGCGCAGGCAAGCGGCGCGAAATTTAACGGCAAAATTCTAACTGCGGCACGGAATTTAATACGGAAAATAAAAATTTCAGCTCTAATCATTTCAAAAATTCTGCATCGATAGAATTAAAATTTTAAGCGCGGGATATGCGGCGTTTTATAGCGCTTGGTAACAGATAGAATCAAATTCTAAACCCCAAACCGCTCATAAAATTTAAAGTCGCGAAAGCGCGGAATTTACGCCGTAAAATTCTGCTATTAGCGTTTTTTTACGCCCAGCAAAAACATATCGATGCGGTCCTTGATTAGCTCGCTCGCTTTGAAATTTAGCTTTTCGTCGAAAAACAGCAGCCTGCTAAAATGCGGCTCTCTAAGTAAAAAGCAAAAATATAGCGCCAGGCTTTTTGCCGTGCGTCCGGGCGCAAACTCGTCCGCATGCGCCGCCAAATACTCATCCAGCGCATTCGGCGAACCTAGCACGCCGCTTTTTAAAAAGATTTTTGGGCTCTCGCTAAGCGCGCCGTTAAAGCCGCTGAAAAGTATCAGCCGGTAGAATTTTATAGCCTCCGGAGCGAAAAGAAACTCCAGATAAATCCCTGCAAACTCCTGCAGATACTCACGCAATTTTAGGTCTTTGTTGATTCGCATGCGTTCGTTCATTCGCTCATCAAGCTTTTTGCTTTGCAGTTCGATGATGCGCAAAAATAGGCTTTCTTTGTTATCAAAATACTTATAAACCGACGATAGCGAGCCGCCGCTAAGCTCGATGATATCGCTTAAGCTCGTAGCCTCGTAGCCTTTGGCTAAAAACAGCTCCAGCGCCGCGTCTAAAATGAGCTTACAGCGAATTTCGGATTTTTTATATTTAGGCGATTCGGACATTTCGCCTCCTTTGAAATACTAAAATTTTTTGTAAGTGTATAAAAAATATACTTAATTAAGCAACATTATTGGGCTAAAATTCTAAAAGCTTAGCAAAAAAATAATTTTGCGCGGCTTTACAAGCGAAGCGAAATTTTATATCGTGCGGGCGCAAGCGAGCGGAATTTTATCGCGCGCCGGCTGCGGTAAAGCAGGATCTATCTTTGTAAATGAAGCGTTTAATGCCTATTTTAGGCAAATTTAGCAATAATTACCTAAAACGCTAAAAGGCATCTTTGTATGAAAAAAGTCTCGATCGGCGAAGCAGCCGAAATTTTAGGAATTTCAAAAGAAGCCGTCTACAACCGCATCCGCAGAAATTCCTTGCGCGCCGAGGAAAGCGGCGGCGTACGCTACGTGCTTTTAGATGATGAAATGCAACAAAGCGAGCCCGCTTCGCAAGGCTCTGCAAAAAGCACGCGTACTGGCGGCGGGGCGGGCACTCAAAGCTTCATCGACTATCTCATCAAAGAAATCTCCGAGCTAAAAGGTAAAATCGAAGCACTGCAAAGCGATAAGGACAGACTTCACAAAGAAAAAGAGGAAATTTTAATCGCCTCGAAAGATGAAATCAAGTTGATGTATAAAGAGCGCGACGAGAAACTCAGGTATTTTTTGTCGTTTTTCGACAAACCGCTGCTTTCGAGCAAAAGCCGCGAAGCCAAACCCTACGATGTCGAAATCAAAGAAAAAACCTTCGATCGTAGCGAATGGACGAGCCTTGCAAAATTCGTAAAATCGCTCAAACGCAAAAAGCGCCTCAAAGCGCAAAGCCTAATCATCGAAAACATCGGCAAGAGCGAGTTTATCCGCGTCGAGGGAAACGAGCTTTTGATAAATCAAAGCTTAGATATAAAATCACTGAAAGGATCTAAATGAAACTACGCAAAATCGCTAGCTATGCGCTGGTAAGCGGCTTCGGGCTCGTTATGGCGGGCTCGTTAGCGGGCTGCGACGATAGGGGGCAGGAGCAAAACGTCCGTCTGCAAGAAGGCGCGCTCGTGCGACTCGAAGAGGTCGCGCCGGGAAAATATAAAATTTTAGAGGAATTTCCGAGCGAAAAAACCCAGATTATCTTAAGATCGCTAGACGGCACGGAGAGAATTTTAAGCGATGAGGAAACCAAAGCCCTTCTAGCCGAAGAAAACGCCAAAATCGACGCCGGCACTTCAAATTTAACCAACCAAAACGCGCAGCTTAGCAGCGGCGGCATGAGCCTGGGTGAAGCGATCTTGGCAAGCGCTGCAGGCGCCATCATCGGCTCGTGGATCGGCGGCAAGCTGTTTAACAACCCAGCTTATCAAAGCCAGCGCCAAACCGCCTATAAAAGCCCGAGCGCATATTCTAGAAGCGTCGATAGCTTCAATCAAGCAAAGCAGCAAAACGATAAGGCGCGAAGCGGCAGAAGCGGATTTTTCGGCGGAAGCAAAAGCGGCAAAAGCGGCGGATTTTTTGGTGGCTAAGCGCGCTTTGAAACATACGGCGGCTTTACGCAGCGAGTTTAAATTTTAACACGCAGCACTTGAAAGCGAGCAAAATTCCGTCGCAGTAGAATTTTAGCTAAAACGAAAGCGCGCTCCGCGCTGCACGTTTTCGGTGAAATTTGATACGGCAAATTACGTATCGCTCGGGGGACAATGCCCTACGGCTACGTTATCGCTAGAAAAAATTTTATGGTGCGCGTAGTGATTTGCAATCCTTACGCGGCGACGTCATGACGAGGTAGAATCCGCGCCCGCTGCCGAGCGCATCGGATCGCGTTTTTTACTGAAGCGTTACCGCGCGGCGAAATTTTGATATGAAAGGTAGCGTCGTGCGATAAAATTTTATATTGCGACGCGACGTTAAGGCGAGCGAGGCCGTGCTGCGACGGGAGTTTTAATCAGCGCATCTGCAAGGCGAAATTTCGTATCGCAGTGCTTCTTGCGGCAAATTTTATATCGCCTAGCGGTGCTAAAGTGAGTAAATTTTACCCGAGTGAAATCCAGGTAGCAGCGGCGCATGATCAAGTCGTGCCGCAGTTTTTGAGAAAGCCGAGGAGGGGCTATTTGCAAGGGTGTATTTCTTGCAAAAGAGGTGCCGCTCTGCGGCGGAGCAATGCACCGCTCGCCCGCCGAGCTCTGATTAACCGGTGCGCTTAGAGGTGCGAGCCCATAGCTCGCGTTTTATTCTGCTTCGCCGCGCTCGTAAAAGATGCCGACAGCGACTAGTGCTATATTTGTTTTGCGCTGCGGGCGGAATTTTAAAATTTACATAAAAAGGAAAATCTATGCAACTAAAAAAGATAACGCCGCTAAGCAACGAATATCTCGAAAAGCTCGGCTTTTACTGGCACACGGACGCCGACGAGACCCCTTACGTCAGCGACGAGATCGTGCGCGTGAGCGCTGCTGAGGCGGATGCGTATTATGAGGCCGCAAACGAGCTATATGAGATGTTTATAGCAGCCGCGCAGCACGTCATCGACAACAACCTCTTCCACGAGCTCGGCATCCCTTTCAATCTCGTAGATCTAATCAAGCAAAGCTGGGAAAACGAGGTGCACTGGCACCTATACGGGCGCTTCGATTTTGCGGGCGGGCTGGACGGCAAGCCGATCAAGCTGATAGAATTTAACGCCGACACGCCCACGGCGGTGTTTGAGACGGCGATCATCCAGTGGGCGATGCTCAAAGAAAACGGCATGGACGAGGCGAGCCAGTTCAACGACCTCTACGACGCACTGCGCGATAATTTCAAGCGGCTCGTGGTACTTGACGGAGAGATTGAGGATTTTTCTAAATTTTACGAGGGGTGGAAAATTTTATTTAGCAGCGTCGCGGGCAACGTCGAGGACGAAAAGACGACGAAGCTTTTGCAGCAGACCGCGGAGGATGCGGGCTTTAAGACGCGCTTTGCCTACGTGGACGAGGTGGAATTTAACGACGAAGAGGGCGTGTTTTTTGACGGCGAAAACTACGAGTATTGGTTCAAGCTCATCCCTTGGGAGGCGATCGCGATCGAGGAGGGCGAGCTTGCGCTCATCTTAAAAAACATCGTGCAAAATCAAAAGGCGATCATCCTAAACCCCGCATACACGCTGCTTTTCCAAAGCAAGGGGATTATGAAAATCCTGTGGGATCTGTATCCGAACCACCCGTTGCTGCTACAAAGCTCCTTTTCGCCGATCATCGGCAAAAAAATGATCAAAAAGCCGTTTTTGGCGCGCGAGGGGGCGAACATAGCGATTTTCGACGCCGACGGCAAAAAGATAGAGGAAAACGGCGGCGAATACGGAAATCAGAAATTTTTATATCAGGAATTTTACGAGCTAAACAAAGACGAGCGCGCCCAGAACTATCAAGCGGGGGTGTTTTTCGCCTACGAAGGCTGCGCGTTGGGCTTCCGCAAGGGCGGCGAGATACTCAATAATCTCTCAAAATTTGTGGGGCACTACATCGAGGACGCGAAGTAGCGTCGCGGCAAATTTTAAAAATTTGAGAAATTTTAAGGCGGAGTATTTTGGCGATAACTTTGGCGGTAAGACTCTCGCAGCGGTAAATTTTATCGCCGCTCAGCAGCAAAAATTTAACGCTAGGAGGCTACGGTAAAATTTAACGTAGCGTCGCGACTGGAATTCTGCGCGGATAAAATTTCGTGCAGGTTAAATTGACGCGAGCTAAAATTCCGCGTAGATCAAATTCACGTGAACTAAAATTCCGCGCGGAGCAAGATTTGTGCGAGCTAAATTTTAAAATTTAAACGCGGGCGGCAAAAATTTATCTCTCGCTTCGGCACGAATTGAAATTTTAAATTTAGACGCAGGTTTCAGCGGCGGTAAAATTTACCGCTTGCTTCGATGCGAATTAGAATTCTGAAATTTAACGCCCCGCGCGCTGCAAGTATTAAATTTCGCGAGGGCAGAATTCACGATAGTTAAATTCCGCTAGAGCAAATTTACGCAATAGCTAAATTTGCAGAGTTAAAATTTGCCGTTTAAGCGCTGCGCTCCGGATCGCGCAATGGAATTTAGCGGCTAAATTTAACCGCGCTGCTGCAGCTTAAAATTTTAAAACGCAAAGGGGAAAATATGAAAATCGTATGTTTGGATGCCGCGACGCTGGGAGGCGATGCCAATCTTAGCGAGATTGCGAGCTTGGGCGAGTTTGAAAGCTACGAGACGACCGAGCCTGTGCAAACCGCGCAGCGCCTAGCGGGCGCTGACGTCGTCATAACCAACAAAGTCCTAATCACGGATCAGATCATAGCTCAAACCACGCTTAAGCTGATCTGCGTAAGTGCCACGGGCACGAATAATATCGATATGCAGGCAGCGCAGGCTCGCGGCATCGCGGTGAAAAACGTGGCGGGCTATTCGACGCAAAGCGTCGTGCAGCAGGCATTCGCGTCGCTGTTTGCGCTAACCAACGCGCTCGGATACTACGCAGACTACGGCAGCAGCGGCAAATGGTGCGAGAGCGAAATTTTCACCCACATTGACGCACCTATCAGCGAAATTTACGGTAAAGAATTCGGCGTCATCGGGCTTGGACAGATCGGCGCAAAGGTCGCTCGCATCGCCGCCGCATTCGGCGCGAACGTGAGATACTACTCCACTAGCGGCGCGAACGACAACGGCGAGTTTGCCAGAGTGAGCTTGGATGCGCTTTTGAGGGCCTGCGATATTATCTCAATCCACGCTCCGCTAAATGAAAAAACGGCGGGATTGATCGGCGAGGCGGAGCTTGCGAAGATGAAAGAGGGGGCGATCTTGATGAATTTCGGCCGCGGCAGCATCGTGGACGAGGAAGCGCTGGCTCGCGCCGTGGACGAGCGAGGCCTGCGCACGGCGCTTGACGTGCTGCAAACAGAGCCGATGAGGGCGGATCATCCGCTGCTGCGAGTAAAAAATCGCCGCAACGTCATCATCACGCCTCACATCGCATGGGCGAGCATGGAGGCCCGCAAACGGCTGATAAAGATGATCGCACAAAATATCAGGGATTTTATGAGCGACAAATAAGCGCGGTTGAAACGCCGGAGCAAATTTAACAAAATCAAGATGCGGCACAAGGCCCACAAAGACTCTGCACGCAGTATTTCAAAGCGCTGTATATAAAATTTTATTAACTGAAAAGAAGCGATACCGTTTCGGGTAAAATTTTAAATTTACGCCGTGAATAAGCTATCTCTCCGCTTTGAATTCGTAGATTTATCTTTTCTTATAAATTCTTTTTATGCTCATCCAAAATCCCGTAACTATAAAAAATAACACTGAAATCGCCGCTACGCAAAACAAGAACTTACCCGCTTCGCCGAAGATATAGCCCGAATGCACGCTCAAAACGGCTTTATGTATAGCAAAAGGGCGCGGCATGGTGCTTTTCGCATCATCATAGCGAGCATGCCGCAAGATGCCCTTTTTAACGTTTATACTCATCGTATTCATATGCTCTTCGCTCTTTTCGCCTTTATCGAAATAAAAGATCATAAAATTTTCTCCATCTTTTTGGGCGATAATATTGAAGAATTCGTAGTTTTCACCGCGTTCACGCTTAAAAATATCAAATGCCGTCTGAAAATTTAAAATTTTATCTTCATCCTCAAGCGAAAATCCTCGCACTTCGGTAAAACTCGTTTTTCTAAAAATTTCCTTTTCCCCTAGCGCTCTGTTGGTGATTTTGGCTATCCAATCATACGACCAATAAAGCCCGCTAGCGCTTATCGTAAGTAAAACGGGCAGCAGCAAAACTCCGACCGCGCCATGCAAGCTATATAAAAACGCATAACCTCTCGCTTTAAAATTTATCCTAAATGCGCGTAAAATTTTCCCTCTAAAACTAGGATAATAGATCACCGCGCCTGAAATTAAGACCAAAATAAACATAACCGTACTAAGCGCCACGATATTTTTGCCTATTAGCCGCAGAGTTTCGTTTTTGCTTAGCCCAAATCCCAGATTGGTATGTAGATTTAGCGCTACGCCGATAAACGTATCGCCTATATTTTCCGAAGTAATTTCGCCGTTATAAGGATCTATAAAATATGATTTAAACTCGCCGCTAGAATCTGTACCGGAAAGCCTAATCGCCTCATTTTTATTTTGAGGAATTCTATAATAACTGAGCGTAAAACTGGACTTGACTTTTCTGAAAATATTTAAAATTTCGGCGGGTTCGAGGGCATCTTTTCCGCTCGGGCTCACGAAAGATTTACTTTGATTTAACGCATCTATAATCTCGTCGTGATACGAGATAATAGCGCCGCTAAGGGCTACGATTAAGATCGGCAAGCAGCATATAAGCGTCAAAACAAGATGGACGTTGAACCAAAATTTTTTCCTTTTTAGAATCGCCATTAATTTCCTTAAATTTTAAATCCGCGGACGAAATTTATGCGCCGCGAATTTAAAAGTTCACGTTAAATCCAACCTGCGCCTTCATCCCGTCTACGACCATCATTTGGTAATTTCCCGAGCGCGTTAGTACGAATTCGTTGAATATGTTATAAAGCGTAAAATTTAAACTTGCGTCTTTTGTGACTTTATAGCTAGCGCCCAGATCAAAAAGCGTGTATGAGCGGATATCCTCATCGTAGCTTAGGCTATCGCGCGTCCTACTATAATAATTTATTTGCGACCATAAGTTTAGCTTGGAGCTTACGTCGTAATCAAATCCTAGCTTTACCGAATGGATTGGAAAATTATTTAAGGTTTTGCCCTTCTCGCTACCCGTTTTTTGCTCGGATTTCGTATAGGCGTAGTTTGCATGCAGCTTCAAATTATCTAAAATTTGATAATCGCTACTTAGCTCTAGACCCCTAACCTCAGCTTCTCCAATATTTATAGTATCCCAAATACCGCGCCTGTAACTTTTGCCGTTATGCACGCAAGGATTTCCCGGTCTTGGACGGCAAATCAATTTGGTAGAAATTCCATCTTTGATTTTGGTATAAAACGCAGTAGCACTAAAGTTAAATTTATCGTTATCGTTGTAAGAAAACCCGCCTTCGTAGCTTATGCTACTTTCGGGCTTTAAAGAGCTTCTGCCGATCTGCGCTCCCTGACCTCCTGCAAATGGCAGGGCAAGGCCCTCGCTACGCTGCTTAATATCCGGAGTTGAATATCCCGTCGAAACGCCGCCTTTAATAGAAAAACTTTCGTTTAAACGATAAACGGCATAAGCGCGCGGTGATATATGGCCGCCGTAGTCTTTATCGCGGTTATATCTGATTCCGCCGGTTAGTGTTAAATCATCAGTTAGATAAAAATCATCCTCGCCGTAGATCGAATAATCCCATCTTTTGACTTTTGCCTCATCTGCGGTAGTAGCGGCTTCGTTTAATCTCTCGTTTCGGTATTGCACGCCCAAACTCAAAGCATTTGAATCGAAAAAATATGAGCCTTTAGAATTTAGCGTAGTCGTTCTAAGACGCAGATCCTGGGCGCCGCTTTCTTTCATGCTATCGTAATTTGCGTAGCTATCTATCATAAACTTATCGTATTTTCCCTGATGAGACAGGCTTGCGGTGTAGCCTTTCATATCCTCTTTCGCAATATCGTTATTGCCTCCAGAGGTTGTTCGCGTACGCCCGTATGTACGCCTAAATTTATTATTTACTTTACGATAATCAAGCGTTACCTCATCATTTTGCGTTACGTTATACATCAGTTTTGCGCCCATATTAGTCTCTTCATTATTTCTATTCGCATAAGGCTCTTTATCCTCTATCTTTTCAAAAAATCTGCCGTAAAGTGCAATACCTAGCACGTCCGGGACGATAGCTCCGTTTAGATAAAAACCCGTTTGATAATCACCTTTTATTTGCGATTTTTTAGCGAAAGTATAGTATCCGTTTACATTGCCGCTAAGCTCATTTGAAAAGCCCTTGGTGATGATATTTATTACTCCGCCCATAGCGTCGCTGCCGTAAAGCGAGCTCATAGGACCACGGATGACCTCTATGCGCTCTATCGCATTTGCGGGAGGCAAGAAATTCTGGCTACTGCCAATACTTCTTAATCCTTTATAAGCGCTATCGCTGGTCGCAGGCTTGCCGTCGATTAAAATTTTCGTATATTTTTGAGATAGGCCTCTTAGGCTTATGCCTTTTCTCGATGCAGCGCCTAGCGTTGCGGTAAAGGCACTCGGCAAATCCTCTACCATCGCGGAGATATCTTGGTAGTTGCGCTTTTGTATCTCTTTTTGCGTAAGAACGGAAATGGAAGCGGGTGCGTCTTGGATATTTTGCCGATGGCCCGTAGCACTGACTACAGTAATTTCACCCAAATTTACGCTTTTGTCCTGTTTTTCTATCTCGCTCGATATTCCGGCTGTCGCTATAGCAGCGATCAGCGATAATTTATATATTGCGCGCACAAACGCCCCTTTTCTTATTAAAATTTAAACTCATTTTACTATAATAAGATATGCATTATCAAGAAATACTAAACGGCAGAGGGATTATTTTAAACGCTAAAGGGATAAGATGAGTAAAGAGATAAGTTTAGACGATTTTTTGCAAAAAATATCTAACGATATTGAGCCGTCCAAGCAATGTGGGTATAATAAAACCGAACTTGAAAGCGAAAGTATAAAATTCGACTTTAGCTCTTTTTATACGGGCGGAGAGATAGGATATTATAGCAGCGATATAATTTGCAGAGATTCCCTTTTGCATCGCCACGAACGGGGCAGCCGCTATTCATTTTTATTTTTCAATACTGGCGAAAATCCTATCTGCTTCAGATCGGATAAAGATCAATTCGTTTTGAATAAAGGTGAGTTTTGGCTCGGAACTATGCAAAGCAAATTGCGTGGCGTTCACGAGCTTGAAAATAAACACTATAAAAGCTCCTGCATAGCGCTTAGCACCGCTTTTGCAAATGAGCTGGGAATTTTAAAAAATTTGAATTTAGATCAAGCCGTTTGCATGAAGAAATTTAAAATAAGCGCCGTGCAAAATATCATTCTCAAAGAGCTCGAAAATGCCGCAATATACGACGGCAAAATACGCGAAATTTTTATGGAAAGTAAAATTTTAGAGATGCTTTATAGAAGTTTTCATAAATTTAATGAGCCTGAAAATGCGCTTAGCCTTGATGAAAATCGCATAAAAACAGTTCAAAAAGCAAAGAAAATATTACTCGAAAATATGCAAAATCCACCTAGCATTAAAGAGCTTGCTCATCTTTGCGCTACGAACGAATTTGCACTAAAAAGGGATTTTAAAGCATATTTTGGCACGAGCGTTTATGCGATGCTGACAAATGAGCGGCTTGAGATTGCAAAAGAGCTATTGAGTCTAGATCAAATCAGCGTAAACGAAGCCGCCAAAATGGTCGGATATAATAATTTATCGCATTTTTCTAAAATTTTTAGGGCTAAATTTAATATATTGCCGATGCAACTGAAAAAGGATATAAAATTTTACTACTCGAATTAGAATTTCTTGCGACCGGCTATCTTTTATAAGCCACAATCTTTCGTAACTGCATATCAAAATCTCATAAAATTTTATATCGCAACCGGGATCCGTAAAAATACGGAATTTAAATTATAAATTGCCGCCGAAGCCTTGGCGGCAAAAGCGAGCTGCGATCAAATATCGCAGCTGCGCGTATGTTTGTACGTCAAAGGACGCCTTAAAATTTTAAATACGTCTAAATTAAAACAGGCTATAAACCTCGTCTAGCGTAAAGTGCTTTTTATCGATCTTGCCACCGTAGTATGGCTTGATATCCTCGTCAAAAGCCTTATGGAAAAATTTCGCTTTATACATTTTTACCAGGCTGCTATTAACCGCATCAAGTAGCTCGGTATTGCCCTTAGATAGGGCAACGGCGATATAATCTACCTTGCCAAGGTTGATGATTTTTGCATCCAGCGCGGCATCGTTTCTAGCGTATCCGAGTACGACCGTATTATCGTCGGCAAAGCCTATGCCCTCGCCAGCCTTTAGCCTAGCGACGCACTCATTCGCGTCGGTACATGTCGCAATCTCATAGCCCGCGTTTTTGAAGTGCTCCTCGGCAGTTGTGCCCTTAACGCTTAGAATTTTTTTATGCGCGATCTGATCTATTCTTGAAATATTATCATCCTTACGGCTTAGCACGCCAATTTGCACTGAATAATACGGGTAAGAAAAATCGACTTTCTGAACGCGATCTTTTGTGACGGTAAGCTTGGATATGATGAGATCTACTTTGTTTTGCTCCAGTGAGGGGACGCGATCTTTAGATGCTACGGAGATAAAGTCGATTTTGATCTTTTTATTGCCGAATAGATTTTTGACTAACTCATTTGCCAAATCAACCTCAAAGCCTTTTAGCGTGCCGTTATCATCGAAGCTAAACGGAGGCTGGGAATCTTGCAAGCCTATGCGAATTTCGCCTGCTTGCTTGATATCTGCTAGGGAATTAGCGCAAAGCGCGCCAACACCCAGCAAAATACTTAGTAGAATTTTTTTCATATTTTGTCCTTTGAATTAAAACATTTTATAAAGATCATCTAACAAGAAATATTTTTTCTCAGCCTTGCCCTTGTAAAAAGGATCGATGCTGTCGTTAAAAATTTTCTTGAAAAAGCCGTTTTTGCTGAGCTTGACAAGCCCGTCGTTTAAGGCGTTTAGCAAGTCATCGTTACCTTTTTGCACCGCGATAGCTAAAAAGTCCGTCGTGCCTAAATTCTTGATATTTACCTCTACCTTGCGATCTACAACCGAATAACCCAAAACTACCATATTATCGTCTGCATAGCCGCTGCCGCGACCGGATTTTAGCGCTCGGAAACATTCACTAGAACTAGCGCATGAGATAACTTTAAAGCCTTCCTTATTAAAATAATCAAACGCCGTAGTGCCGGGCTCTGCTAAAATTTCTTTATCCTGCAGGTCGTTTATTGTCTTGATATTGTCATCGCTACGGGTTAGTACGCCGATATTTACGCTAAAGTAAGGGTTTGAAAAATCCACTAGTTTCTCGCGCTCTTTCGTAACCGTAATCGCCGCGATATCCAAATCGACCTTGTTATCTTGCACGGCTGTGATACGATCATTGCCCAGAGTTACGACATATTCGATTTTGCCGCCCTTATCGCCGAAAATTTCTTTCACGAGCTCTTCGATAAGCGAAATTTCAAAACCGCTGTATTTGCCGTCCTCGGAGACGCTAAGCGGCGGCAGTGAGCCGTCTATTCCGATACGAATGAGCCCTTTTTCTTTGATCTGCGCTAAAGAGTTAGCAAATAACGAACACGAAGCGATTAACAACGCAAATATAATCTTTTTCATAAAATTCCTTTAAATTTTACTAAAATTTTGCCAGCGAATAGAATTCCGTCCATCGCCACTTTAAATTAAAACAAGCTATAAAGATCGTCCAGCAAGAAATACTTTTTATCAATGGTGCCTTTATAAAAAGGCTCAATACTCTCATCAAAAATTTTTGTAAAAAAACCCTTTTTACTTAGCTCAATTAGTCCCGCATTTACCGCGTTAAGCAGCTCGGTATTGCCCTTTTGCACCGCGATGGCCAGGAAGTCCGTCGAGCCTAAATTTTTGATATTTACTTCGACTTTGCGATCGACTACAGCGTAAGCGAACACAAGCAGATTATCATCTGCGTATCCGTCGCCCTTGCCCGATTTTAGGTCATTAAAGCATTCATTCGCGCTCGCACACGGTACTACGTTATAGCCCTGTTTCGTAAAGTAATCAAACACAGTAGTGCCGGGCTGCGCTAGTATAGTCTTTCCGTTTAGATCGGAGACCTTTCTGATATTATCGTTGCTACGAGTTAGCACGCCGATATTTACGCTAAAGTATGGATCGGAGAAATCTACCAGCTTCTCGCGCTCTTTCGTAACCGAGATGAGCGCGATATCTAAATCGACTCTGTTATCCTGTACCGCTTTTATGCGGTCATCACCTACCGTTACGACATATTGTATCTTGCTGCCTTTATCACCGAAAATTTCTTTAACAAGCCCTTCGATTAAGAGTATCTCAAAGCCGCTATATTCGCCGGCTTTAGCGACACTAAACGGCGGAGATGAGCCATCTATACCGATTCGAATAACCCCTTTTTCTTTGATTTGAGTCAAAGTGTTGCTAAGAAGCGAACACACAGCCAACATTAACGCCAAGATTATCTTTTTCATAGCGTCCCCCTTTTTAAAAATTACAGCAAGCTATAAAGATCGTCCAGCAAGAAATACTTTTTCTCTGCAGTTCCTTTGTAGTAAGGCTCGATGAAATTATCGAACGAATTTTTGAAAAAGCCCTCTTTGCTTAGTTTGATTAGCTCGCCGTTTAGAAAATCCAAGAGCTCCGAATTACCCTTTTTCACACCGATGGCTAAGAAATCCGAAGTGCCTAAATTTTTGATATTTACTTCAACCTTTTTATCTAATACCGGATAAGCCAGCACGACTAAGTTATCATCGGCATACCCGTCGCCCTGTCCAGCTTTTAGCGCCTTATAGCAGGCGTTTGCGTTATCGCATCTGGCGATATTATAGCCTTGTTTTTCAAAGTATGTTTCTGCGGTACCGCCGCTAAGAACTAAAATAGTTTTATCTTGTAATTCATTTAAAGATTTAATCTTATCTTCGACGCGGGTTAAAATGCCTATATTGACGCTAAAATACGGGGTCGTAAAATCGATCTGCTTCTCGCGCTCCGGAGTTACAGTAAGAGTTGCGATAACCGCGTCGACCTTATCTTCCTGTAGGAATTTTATACGCTGATTTGCAAGCACGGAGGTAAACTCTACCTTCCCGCCCGATGGAAGCATATCTTTAGCGATGGCATTTGCCATATCGACCTCAAAGCCTTGATGCACGCCGTCTTCTATCTTGCTAAACGGCGGCTGTGCGTCATAAACGCCTATTCTAAGCACTCCGCTACTTTTGATCTCGGAAAGCGATCTGGCGCAAAGCGCACTACTGGCCAAAGCTGCGACAAGCAGACTTAAGAGAAATTTCTTCATCCTTTTTCCTTTCTCATAAATAATTTCAAAACCATTGCCACGGCTACGGAAAACCTCAAAATCCCGCGCGAATGGCAAGCAGACATTAAATTCGCCCGCGGGCGAAAAGCAATTTTAGCTTTTTATATCTTTAATGATTATTAAATAGTAAGTAAAGTCGTCAAATAAATTCGCTTTTTCATTGTTTGCTTCGATTTTGCGCGAGTTTTTTAGAATTCTCATCCGCATCCTAGCGATATAATTTAAAATTTTACAAAATTTTAAAGCCACAGAATTTTACAAAATTTTAAAGCTGCAGAATTGGGTGAGAAATTTTATGAGCGTTTTAAAGCTTGCGATGAAATTTTAAAATTTTATGAGATTAAATTTTGCAGATTGCGTTTGACAAAACAGCACAAGAAAGGAGTGAAATTTTAAAATTTCGCGCTTTAGTGCAGACATAGTGGAATTTAAAATTCTTAAATTTCTACTCCCGCCCAGCAAAACGGAATTTTAAAATTTTTAGCAAGCATCGTATTTTAAAAGCAAGCGAAATTAAATCTTTGTCACGCTGCAGAATTTCGCAATAAAAGTCACGCTGCCAGCGCTAAATTTTGCGCCATAAATTATACTACAAACATCAGCTTGGCGCAAAGCACGATGATGAAGCCGAATACAAAAGCGATCTTGTGGATATTTACTCGCAAAAACTCAGGCGCAGGCCTTCCCATCGCGCGGCAACTTAAATTTATCGCTACGCACACGGCGATGATGAGCGCGAGCGTGACTTTTAGCATAAAGATTTTTTGAAGCGGCGTACCGAAATATCCGCCATTAGCGCTTCCGACCCAACGGCTCATCATCATTCCGCCGGTGATTATTAGCGTAAAAAGGCAAACCGGCATGATCTTAATCGCGCGCGAGCCGATCGCTTTTTTAACGCGCTCAAAATCCGCGCCCAGCGCGCCTTTGAGCCGCGAAAAAATCACGACGTCGAAAAATATATAGCCTAAAAAGATAATTGCGCAGATGAGATGGACGATCTGCACGTAAGGATAAATTTGCTCCACCACCGCTCCTTGTTATGAAATTTCGCCAATTTTATGCGAAATTTCAAATTTTAGCAATGATTTTCATCAACGCGCCGCGAGCGGTTAAATTTAAGCCGATCTTGCGAGCGACGCAAATAAATTTGGCAAAATCGCGCGGGTAAATTTAAAAGTAAAGCCGCGCAGCTAAATTTAAAAATGGTCGCATTCGTAAATTTACAAAATTTACGAGCAGCGCCGCGCGGGCGAAATTCTAAAATTCTAAAATTCTAAAATTCTAAAATTCTAAAATTCTAAAATTCTAAAATTCTAAAATTCT
>NZ_CALKZP010000056.1 GCF_938002845.1 uncultured Campylobacter sp. | reverse complement strand
ATACCAAATCCTTCGCAGAAACCAGAGCTGCAAGCTTAGCTAGCTTAAAGAGCGGAAGCGAGTTAATCACCAACTACCTAGATAAGCTAATACCTGACGGTCATTTAGAGCTATTTCCTTTTGCTATAAGCGAAGCTTATGATCTAAGGTATGAGACGGGCTCACACGTAAATTCCAAAGGCTATGGAGTAGCAGCAGGACTTGCCAGCTTAACTGAGAATTTCGCAGGAGATATCTTAAGCGGAGTATTCGTTGAATATGGAAAAGCCAACTACGATAGCTACTTAGATAGCGGTCTACACGCAGATGGAGATAGCGAGTATATAGGCGGAGGCTTGATGCTAAAGCAAAACTTTACTAGCGGCACCTACCTTGATGCAAGCTTTCACGTAGGTAAGATAAGCAGCGACTACAATAGTAACGACTGGACCTATGCCATAGCTCCTGGAGTATTAGCTCATAATGAGAAGTTTGATATAAGCTCAACTTATATGGCTACTCATATAGGAATAGGTCAGATCTTTGATCTAAGCCAAAGTAATAAACTAGACGTTTATACTAAATGGCTATATGCTTACACGGATGATGCCGATGCTACTATAAGCTCTGGCGAGAGATATCACTTTGATAGCATTACATCTAATAGAGTAAGAGCGGGTATTAGAGATACTATAAATCTAAAAGATGAGCATAACCTATACTTTGGAGGCGCTTATGAGTATGAGTTTAGCGGAGATGCTAAAGCATCTACTATGGGACTTGACGCTCCTAAGCCTAGCCTAAAAGGTTCAACCGGAGTATTTGAAGCCGGCTATAAGTATGAGAGCAAGAACCTTATCCTTAGCCTAGGAGGCAAGGGCTACATAGGTAAAACAAGAGGTGGGGCTATCAATGCAGGGTTTGAGATTATGTTTTAAATTTAAAGAAGCGAGCAAGCCCTAGCTCACACATCTATAAAATCAAATCCTATACTTAAAATTTCAGGGGCGATAGATTTCTCGCCCCTTTTTAAATTTAGACGCTACGCAGATGATCCCGTTTGCGGCGCATAAAGAGACCATCGATCTTGCAATGCAAAACGGGATAAATTTAGTAGCTCTGCTCTTATGCGATAACGATCTTATTAAACGCACCGTATCCGCCCGCGTTAAATTTACCGCAAGTGGCGCAAGGCAATTCATAAAATTCTACGCTTTCTATGCCTCTTTAAAATTCCTCAATACGAAAGAATTTAGGCTCAATTCGCAGAGGAATTTCATAGCCTGCCTTATGTTTAAAGAACTGGCGTAATCTTAGGTTCTTTTACCAAAGCCCAAAAAGCTTATCAAAGCGGCAATACCATCATTATTGACTTTTATTTATATCCTGCGCTTTATATTTTAGAAGTAGCTACGAAATTTCGAAGTAAAAGTGAAATTGTATAAGAAAAATCACGTAAAACTTAAAATTATAAAATTTTAAAACTGCTTGTCTTAGAATTTATAAGCAAAATTTC
>NZ_CALKZP010000055.1 GCF_938002845.1 uncultured Campylobacter sp. | reverse complement strand
GTGCGAAACAGAATTGTGATTATACAAGAGCGATGCTTAAAGGGGGCTGAATAATTGGTAGAAAAATGAGGAGTTCTTAAACGAAGAAAAAATTCATAAAGAGATAAAATTTTAAAGAAACGCCAAATGAAAAAGCGAGGAAATTTAAAAGTAATCAAACCCAATATAGCTTCTGCATACAAAATTCTACTCTTTCAATTCCCTCATAATTTAAAATTTCTAAAATTCTAATACGCCATCAGCTTGGCGCCGAATGCACCGCGTACCAAACTCTCGCTTTTATTTGCTAGCTTATCTATCATCTTCTCATACGCCGAGGGCTCCTGCCAGATCGGATCTGCTACGCCGCTAGCCTTTACTAGCGCGCTTTTAGTGTCCTCCAAAGAGCCCACCTCGTCGATGAGCCCGACGCCTTTGGCGCCGCTAGCTAAAAATACTCGCGCATTCGCCCACGTATCGCGCTTCCTAAGATCCAGCGAGCGCGCCTGCGCCACCTCGCGCGTAAATAGCTCGTAGCTCTCATCCACCAGAGCTTGCAGGCTCGCGCGCTCCGCGTCGCTCCATTTTCGCATCATCGTGCCCGCTTCTTTGAGCTCGCCCGCTTTGACGATCTGTTCGGCAAAGCCTAACTTAGCGGCCGCTTCGCTCACGTCTAAGCCCTGCATGATCACGCCAATGGAGCCGATGAAGCTGCCCGGATTTGCGTAAATTTTACTCGCCCACACGCCGCCTAGGTAGCTACCGCTCGCCATCGTGCCCTTGGCATAGGCGACGACCGGCTTGCGCGAGTTTAGGGATTTGATGGCCAGCGAAATTTCTACGCTCGGGCTTAGCGCGCCGCCGGGACTATCGATCAGCAGAAGCACTCCTT
Source organism: uncultured Campylobacter sp. (assembly GCF_938002845.1). Classification (GTDB taxonomy): domain Bacteria; phylum Campylobacterota; class Campylobacteria; order Campylobacterales; family Campylobacteraceae; genus Campylobacter_B. The sequence continues at coordinate 2,613 of NZ_CALKZP010000055.1, read as the reverse complement.
TGATCGCCTCGTCGTTTTTCAGGGTTTCGATCTTTTCTAAAATTTCGCTATCGTCCATTATCGCGCCGCTTAATGAAAGCTGAGCGAGATTCGCGCCCTTTTGTTGCGCGCTTTCGCCGCCTGCGAAAATCAAAAACAAAATAAGCAGAAAAATCAGGGATTTAAAGTATTTGTTGATAAACCCGAGCACGGCGCCGATCGGCGCAAAGATGTTTTTTAGAAATTGCATTTCATTCCTTCAATAAAAAGTGATTTTGCGTTTTTGCTCTGCAAAATGAGCTGTAGCGCCAGCTGGCTCTGCTCGCACTCAATGCCTTCAAAAACGGCGATATCGGCGAGCTTACCGGCTTTCAGCTCGCCCAAATTTAGCCCAAGTGCCGCAGCTGTATTTCTCGTCGCGCCTAAAAGTAACGCCCGCGCCAGCTCTGCCAAACCCAGCTCGTCGTGCATCATTAAATTTGCACGTAGCTCGTCTAAAAAGCTTAGACTAAAATTTGAGCTAAGCCCGTCGGTAGCGATGTTGTAATTAAGCCCGCTTGCGAGCAGCTTTTTGAAGCTTAGCCGCCTTTTGCTAAGCAGGCGGTTGGAGCGCGCGCAGTGCGTGATCGAGTGAAGCTTCGGATCAAAGATGCTAAAATCATCCACCCACACGCAATGCGTAAAAAGCGTGCGAAGCCCGCTAAAATGCGCTACAAAGCTACGGGGCGAGTAAAAAGGCGCAGGCACGGGATTAAATTTAGCAAGCCAGGTTTTAAGCTTCCCGCTGCCCGTGCGCAGCCACTGCCGCTCGTAAGCGCTCTCCATAAAATGCGTGCTTATAGCAAGCCCATTTTCGCGGGCAAGCTTCGTCGCAAACTCCGTAATCTGCGGGTGCGTCGAATACGGCGAGTGCACCGATACTGCAGGGATAAAAAGCGAGTTTGCGAGCGCCTTTGCGCGCTCGAATCGCTCTTTAAATTTAGAAATATTCTCCGCCGCAGCGTCCTTGCTCGCGCCTAAAATTTCATTAAAAAACACGGTTCTAATGCCGCTTTGCGCGCAAGCTTCAGCTTCGCCGCCGAAGCTTGAAATTTCGCCGATCGTACCCACGCCGCTTCGCATCATCGCGGCGATCTGCTCTGCGATCAGCCGTCCGCGCGCCGCGGCATCCAGCTGCTGCCTTGAGGCGATGACGCTACCTAGCCAATCCAAAAAATCGCCGTAGCGCAGCGTGCCTTTGTTTGCGCTAAATTCTAAATGCACGTGCGGGTTTATAAACGCAGGCATCGCTATATCGCCGCTAAAGTCCAAAATTTCGGCTTGCGGATATTTGCGCGCCGCGCTTGCAAAGGCGCAGACCTCTATTATTTTATCGTCAAAGACGATCGCGCCATCTTTTAAAATTTTAAAATTCTCATCGCAGACAAGAACCCACTTCGCCCTTAAAATTCTCATCGTTTTCCTTATCTAAAACAGCGCGTGATTTTAGCATAAAATTCTCTTCCGCGCTAAATTTAGAGATAAAATTTTATCGCTTGGGCTTGAACGGGCAAATTTAGCGCCATAGTAAAAAATAAGCTCGCTTTGGTTATAATTTTCGCTTAAATTTCAAAACAAGGACGCAAAAATGAAAATTATGGTGATTCAAGGACCGAATATCAATATGCTCGGTATGCGCGAGCCCGCTATTTACGGGGTTATGAAGATGGAGGATATCCATAAGCAGATGAAGGCGGTCGCCGATCAGAGCGGCAATGAGATCGAATTTTTCCAGAGCAATTTCGAAGGCGAGATCGTCGATAAGATCCAAGAGTGCTTCGGCACCTGCGACGGCATCATCATCAATCCCGCCGCCTACACGCACACTTCGCTCGCCATCCGCGATGCGCTCGCCGCAGTTAGTCTGCCCGTGATCGAGGTGCATATCTCAAACATCGCTCGCAGGGAGGAGCTTAGACAAAAAAGTCTAATAGCACCCGTAACAGCGGGTCAGATCATCGGGTTCGGCCCCGTAGGGTACCATCTGGCAATGATCGGAATGATTCAAATTTTTGAGCAGATCAAAGCTGCCAGAGCCGAGCAGAAAGCCGAGTAGGACTGGGTTAAATTTGAAAAATTTTATCCTAAAGGACGAAAACGCCGTATTTCACGAGTGCGGATATAGCTGCGACAACGCGATATTTTTGAGTCTCGCGGGGCGCAAATTTTTCCTCACCGATGCGCGTTATAGTATCGAGGCGCGCGAGCTTTGCCAAGATACCGAGGTCGTCGAGGTCGAGCGAAATTTGATAAAAGACGCGCGGCTGTTTTTGCGAAAAATGGGCGTTCGCGAGCTCGCGTATAACCCGTACGATTTTAGCGCGGGCGAGTGGGGGGTGCTTAGCAAAGGTCTTGGGATAAGATTTAAGGCGCGGGTGAATTTTTCGCAAATTTCGCGCATAATAAAATCAGAGGATGAGATAAAAATTTTAAAACGCGCAGCGCAGCTGGGTGCGGAAAGATTTGACGAATTTGCCGCGTTCGTGCGCGCCGAGGGCGAAGGCATGAGCGAAGAGGAGCTGTTTTTTAACGCCGAACTCATCTTTAAGAAAAAGGGCGAGCTCGCGCTTAGCTTTTCGCCTATCGTCGCGATCA
>NZ_CALKZP010000054.1 GCF_938002845.1 uncultured Campylobacter sp. | reverse complement strand
CCAAGCACCAAGGCGGATTTTCCCATTTTCGCTCCCTGAATTTCTTTAAATTTTAACGCGTTGTGTGGTTAAATTTTACTTTTACCGTGCCAAAAATTTCGTCTAGTTTGCAAATAGGGCCCGAAAATTGCGCGCTTAAGCTCGCATCGCAAGTCAAATACATAGCTCACGCGTTAAATTTCAAAGCCACGTTCGGCGCGAAATATACATCAAATCAGCTTAAATTTTATAAGACTATACGCAGTCTAGAAGCTGCCGTTTCATCGCGACGCGTTAAATGCGTAAATTTAGCGTTTGCCCACGTAGTCAAATCGCGACTCGCCTAGGCTAAACTCGAAACTACCTCGATCCACCGCACCCACGCACGCGTCGCTATCGTAAAACGCGAGCAGAAATTCCACCATCTCCTCACTACAATGGTACCGCGCAAAAGCCACGTCATAGTCGTAGCCCGCGTCATCCGTCGCCACGGAACCAAAAATTATGTCCTGCAAGGTAAAATTTCGCGGCGGAATGAACGAGCTAAATTTAAAATCAAATCTGTGCGCGGAGTAGAAAGCGCCCGAACTAAGCTTGTGCCTCTTTTGCCGCTAACGTTATGATCTGCTTAACCACTTCGCTCGCCGCTTTTAAAGAGCCTACGGGCAGGTATTCGTAGATCGAGTGGAAATTATGCCCGCCGGTAAAGAGGTTCGGGCACGGCACCCCTTTGCGGAGATGACGGCGCCGTCGTAACCGCCTCGCATAGGCTTGATCTTAGGCTCGATATTTAAGCTTTTAAAAGCTTGCTTTGCAAACCGAATTGCCGGCGCGTCGTCGTTTTTCAAAAAGTTATAGACGTTTTTGTAGCGGTCGTTTAGCGAAATTTCGATCCGATCGCCCCAGATCTCGCGAAGCCCGTCCGCCGTCTTTTGCAAAAACTCCATACGCTGCTCATATCTTTTCTCGTCAAATTCCCTCACGTCGATCTTTAGTACGGTCTTTGCGCTGTTGCCGCTAAGCTCTTTGACCCAAAAATAGCCCTCCTTGCCATCGGTGTATTCGGGCGCCTCGCCCGCGGGCAGCAGCGAGATAAACTTATGCGCCAAAAGCAAGGAATTTACGAGCTTGCCCTTGGCGTTCATCGGATGAGCGGACTGGCCTTTGAAGGTAACGACGCAATCGCCCGCGTTCCAGTTCTCGTAGATAAACTCGCCGATGCCGCAGCAATCAAGGCAGTAGCCAAATTCTGCGCCTATCTCGCTTACGTCCAGCGCCTTTGCGCCGCGCAAGCCCTGCTCCTCGTCCGGCACGAAGCAGGCGATTATCTCGCCGTGCTTGATCTGTGGATTTTGGACGAAAAATTCTAGCGCATTCAGGATCGCGGCGATCGCCGCTTTATCGTCGGCGCCTAGCAAGCTGGTGCCGCCCGTTACGATGATCTCATCTCCTTTATAATCTCGCAGCTCATCATTTTCGCTCTCTTTAAGATAGATCCCAAGCTCTTTATTCAGGCATATATCGCCACCTTCGTATCTTACGATCTGCGCTTTGGTGTCGCCCGTCTGTTCAGCGCTGGTATCAAGGTGGGCAAAAAACGCTACTCTCGGAGCGGGCGCGTCTAAATTTGAGGGAATTTTAGCGATCAAAATCGATTTCTCGCTAAGGCTGATATTTTTTATGCCCAGAGCTTCGAGCTCGCTTTTTATGAGGTCTGCAAGCTCGAGCTCCTTGGGGTTTGAGGGCATTATGCCCGCTGCACCCGCGACCCTATTCGTGGTAGTGTTGATCTTGGTGTAGTTTAAAAACCTCTGCACGATATCCACAAATGAGCCTTTTATAAAATGACAAATGCGATGACGCAGACGGATATAAACATCCCTAGAGCCGTTCTTTTAGCGATCTGAATAGGACTTACCATCGCAAGTCCCGCGCAAACGATACAAGCGCCCGCAATCGGCGATGCGCTCCTGCCTAGCGCGCCGCTTATCGCAACCGCCATACCGAGCTTATCTTGCTCAAAACCCAGCGCGTCGGCGTGCACGGTCACGGCGGTATTAAACGCCATCGACGCCGCATCTCCCGAGCCCGTTACAATGCCCATAAAAAACGGCACGAAAGTTCCGCCGAATTTTACGTAGCCCTGCTCATTTTTAAGCCACTCGATTACGAAATCGATCGCTCCGCACGCGCTAAGGCCCGCGACGAAGACGCCCGCTGCGATGATGATACCTATGATCTCGGCATACGCGCTGCCCATGCCTTTGAAAAATTCCTTCGTAATTTTTTGAGGATCGGTTAAAGTAACGGCGATGGTGAGGATAGCGCCCAGTAGCATCGCTTCGGCGACGCCCATCTTCGTCCATTTTAGGAAAGAGACCTGATTTAGGCTCGTGCCGCCGATTACCAAAATCACTAGCGGCACTAACGGCATAAGCGCGTATAAGACATTTATCTTTTGAGGCTGCGCCTCTAAATTTGAACCGTCGGCGGAATTTGACGCGACGGAATTTGCGCCGCCCTCTTTTTGTGCGAGATAATTAACCCCCTTGGTGTAGTCTTTGCAAACTATCGCCGTTATACTCATTACGATCAAAACCACGATCAAAGCGGTAATCGCGCTAGAAAACTGCACGGCGATGACGTCTTGAACCGTATAGGATGGGTTGTGCGCCTTTACCATATCGGCGACAAATACGTTGTGCGCCGAGCCCGGGCTTAAAACGCTACCGAAAGTTCCCGCAAATACCGCGGCTCCCGCCATCTCCGGTTTAACGCCCGCAGCCATCATCACGGGGATCAGCGTAGCGCCGACCGCAGCCGAGCAGCCCGCAGCGGAGGGGATAGCGATATTGATAAAATATGTAAGCGCCACGACGATAGGGATCAATAAAAACCCGATATTGCCAAGAGGCCTGGTTAGTAAATTTACGAGCGCGCGGTCGCAGCCGGTAAATTTCATCACGAAGGCAAAACCCATACTGGCGCAGATCGCCTTAATAAGCCCTGCTTTGGTCATATACGAGGTAAAGGCGCCCAGTCCGTCCAGCGGCTTTAGACAAAGCACGCACAGCACCAAACCCACGCCGATAAGCACGGTTTTGGTGTCCTTCTTCATAATCAGTAAAGCGACGACTGCGACGATACCCGCAAGCGCCAAAAGTAACCTAAGTGTCTCCACGATAACTCCTTTTAAATTTTAAATTTACTTCCCACGGCGATGCGCGAGATCTCTTTTTTATACTCGAATTTTAGCACGTCCGCATATCCCATCACCTCACACTCGTTTCCGTTTATCAAAAACGCGCTACCCTCGGGCATAGCATAGACGCTGTCGTTTTGATTGACGATCAAAAACTCCTCTAACCGCTCCTCCCTACTCTCGCCGTTGTGGTTTGAAATTTTACCGCTTATGAAGTGCGGATTGATCTGATACGGAAAGATCCCCAGAGCTACCGGCGAGGGCGGAAAGACGATCGGCATGTCGTTGGTGGTCATCATCGTCTTGCCCGCGACGTTTGCGCCGGCAGACCAGCCGAAATACGGCGTACCGCTATCCACGGCCTCTTTGATCGCGCCTAAAAGATCAAATTTATAAAGCTCATTTAGCAGCACGAAGGTATTGCCGCCGCCGATGCAGATCGATTTGGCATTTTTAACGGCGGCTTTCATATCGGAAAAGCGGTGAATCGATCTGATATTGTTGCTCTCTAGGCAGTCCACGACCTTCTGCTCGTATTGCTCGTTCGTGCGCCTAACGCCCGCAAACGGAATGAATAAAATTTCATCCTCCCAAAGACCCCCTAAAAATTCTTTGATCCACCCCTTGCAGTGGTTCAGATAGCCGCTGTCTTTGTAACTGGAAGCGCTTAGAAGTAGTGCTCTTTTCATGCCGCTTTCCTTAAATTTTGCCGTTTAGCTTATACGCGCAGCGCAGATATACGTCCACTCCCGCAAGCAGCGAGTCCTCGTCGAAGTCAAATTTGGCGTTGTGATGCCCCGCCGCAAGCGTCGTGCCGATCATCAAATATCCGCTCTTGCCGCCCGCATCCTGCACCGAGCGCATAAAGTGCGCGAAGTCCTCGCACGCGCCGAAATTTAGCTCCCTTACGATCTTATCGTTATCGATGAAAGGTGATGCCTTCGCCGCATCCTCGTAAAGCTGCGTTGTAGCCTCGTCGCTATCGCCGCCCGCGGTGCCGCCCGTGACCTGCACGTCGTAGCTGACGCCGTAAATTTTAGAAACGCCCTCCACTATGTCCATACATTTGGCCTTCATAAACTCATTCAGCTCCGTGCTCTCGCCGCGCGTCTCGCACGCAAGATAGCCGTTAGGCGCGATGACGTTGCGTCCTTCGCCAGCGCGCAGCACGCCGACGTTGATACGCGTGACGCCGTCTGCGTGCCTAGTGATGCCGTGCATATCAAGCGCCATCTCGGCTGCGGCGAGCAGGGCATTGGCTCCGTTTTGCGGCGCGCCCGCGGCGTGAGCGGACTTACCCTTTAAATTTACGTCAAATTTAGTAGTCGCAAGCAGCTTTTTGGTACCGCAGATGATGCCTCTCATAGTGGTCGCCTGAAAGCCGATATGACCGCCCAGCAGATAATCTACGCCCTTGGTAACGCCCGCAGCCTCCATACCTACGGCGCCTCTGGTGCCCTCCTCGGCGGTTTGGAAGATAAATCTAAATTTACCGCTAAAATCGTCTAAGTTTTGCGCGATCAGCTTTGCTAAAGCAAGCCCCATCGTGATATGCCCGTCGTGCCCGCACGCATGCGTAATGCCGCTGATATCGGAGCGAAAGCCCTCCTTAAAAGGGCGGTGATCCGCGTCCGTGCTCTCGGTCACGTCCACGCCGTCTATGTCAAATCTAAAAGCGACAGTCTTGCCCGCGCGTCCCGTATCGATCTGCGCCACTAGCCCCGTTAGCCCATCCTCCATCGCATCAAGAAATTTCATTTGATCTGCGTTTAGCAACTCTTTGGCGCGCTGCTTCGCCTTCTCGCAGGCATCCTTGCTACCTACGCCCTGCCTCGCCTCAGCCTTTACCACCTCGCGACCGAGCTTTATCTCATAGCCCAGGCGCTGCATACGATCCGCGATAACCGCGGTCGTAAAAAAGGTAAACCAACCCGTCTCGGGATGCGAGTGAAAAAACCTGCGATCCCCGATCATCTCGCCCTTGAGCGCCTCTACTTTTTGTGCGATAGTATCCATCTTCTCTCCTTTATTCCTTGGCTAAGCTTAACATCGCCGCGGCTAAAACCTTCGTAGCGGCAAACGCGTCGTGCCAGTTTATACTTTCATTTACGTTGTGGCTGATGCCGTCCTTGCACGGCACGAAAAGCATCCCCACGCGATCCGCAAGCTCCATCATATTCATCGCGTCGTGTCCCGCGCCGCTAGGAAGCCTCAGGCTTGGAATTTTAAGCTCGCCGGCACAGCTCTCAAGCAGAGCGATCATCTCCTCGCTTAGCTTTACGGGGCGATCCTTGATGAGATTTTTTAGTTCAAATCTGCACCCTCGGCGAGCGCAAATTTCACCTATCGCGGCGCAAATTTTATCGTCCGCCGCCCTAAGCGCTTCCTCATCGATATCGCGTATATCAAGACCTAGCGTGCAGGAGCTAGGGATTACGTTTAGCACGCCGGGTATCGCATTTGCATAGCCCGTCGTCGCGACCGTGGTTTTGCCCTCCTTTGCGATCCTCTCCGCGCTTAAAATGATCTCGCTAGCGCAAGCTAGGGCGTCGCAGCGCATATCCATCGGCGTAGCGCCGCTGTGATCGGCTCTACCCTCGATCCGTAGCTCGTATCGCACGGGTGCGGCGATACCCGTGACGACGCCCACGGGGATACCGAGTCGCTGCAATACCGGCCCCTGCTCGATATAGCTATGAAAGCTGGATTTTGACAGGACGCAGCTTTTTAAATTTGCGGGATTTAAACCGAAACTCTGCATCGCGTCAAACAGCGAAATTCCGTCTTTATCCTTTAGCTCGCCCAGCCGCTGCCGCGATAGCTTGCCGCTAATTATCTTGCTGCCTACGGTCGCCATTTTAAAGCGGCTTGATTCCTCGCAAACAAAGACGATAAGCTCCAGCGGTCGCGCAAGCCTCTCTCCGCTATCTCGCACCGTGCGGATCGCCTCCAAAGCCGCCATGACACCTAACGTGTCGTCGTAAAAGCCGCCCTGCGGCACGCTATCGATATGCGAACCCGCGCTGACGGACGGCAAATCGGGATTGCTGACGCCGCTGAATTTAGCGAAAATATTGCCCGTATCGTCGATTTTGATCTTGAAATTTTCTTTTTGAAGTAGCGATATGAGGAAGTCGCGCGCCGCTTTATCCTCGCGCGAAAACGCAAGCCGCGTAAGCCCGCCGCCCGCCAAAGCCCCAAAGCGGCTTATCTGCTCGAACTCGCTTTTAAAGCGCTGTATGTTTATCTCCATAAATTCCCCTTTTCTTAAAAAATTTATGAATACGGCATTTTAATATTAAATTTATATAACAAAGCTGAAATTTACTTATCGCGGCGGCAAATATGGCGCTAAAACGGCGCGAGCAAAGCCGCTTTAAGATAACGCTATAAATTTTAAATTTTGCCTTCTGGGCTTTAAAATCGCGACGCGCCTGCTTAGCTTCAGACTAAACGGATATAATTATCGCAAAATTCAACGAGGAGTGCAGATGAAGCAGGGCTCGCTAGAGGGGCTTTATGAAAAGCTAAGGCAATTTGATAGGCTGGCGGATAAGGAGGAGTATCTGTTTGATGCGATAAGGGGAGCTATCGAGGCGGAAAATTTCGAATTTGCCGCGCAAATTTGCGACTTTGTGCTAAACGAGGAATTTGAAAAATTCGGCGCATTTTTAAGAACCAGAGCGCTAATGTGGCTCACGGGCTACATCGCGCAAAATTTAAAAGAAAGCGAATACCCGAATTTTGGCGACTTTGAGAGCTGTCTGTGGAAATTTAAATGGATAGTCTCGGGCATAGCCAAAAGCTCTATAATCGAAAGGGAGCTCATAGACGAGGTGAACAAGGCGATGCTGTTTTACTACGAGCGTTTGGAGCTCTCGCTGGCCTCATACTACAAGGCTTTGATGAACCAAAACATCGATATGGGCGACGCTAGAGAGGCAAGGTCCAACTATGAGCTGTGGAAAAAGCTTGCCAAAGACGATATGGCCGACTGCGAGGCGTGTGAAGCAAGCGATGAGATCGCGTATTTAAATTTTGCAGGCGAGCATGCAGCGGCGCTGGGTCTTGCCGAGCCGATACTCTCGGGCGAGCTAACCTGCTCCGAGGTGCCGCAAATAACCTACGCACCGATACTTTTTAGCATGATAAAGACGGGCAAGATAGAGGAGGCAAAAACCCTGCTACCCAAGGCCGCGGCGACGATCGAGTCAAATCCTCGCGTCATAAACCAGATCGCGCCGCTAATCGAGATCGCCGTCAGGCTGGATGAGCGCGAGACGGCGCTAAGCTTAGCTCGTAAACACTCGCACGCCATACTCGATAGCAACGACGATCTGAACGACCTACGATTTTTCATCGCCGTTAGCGCGTTTGGCGATGAGGGCGACTACAAGACGGCTTTGGAGCTGGCGGGCAGATTTGACGCTAGAAATCAAAACTTCTACTACGCCGATTATCTAAATAAATTTTACGAGGAATTCGGGGTTTGAAATTTGACGGTTTAAAGACCTAGCGCGCTTTGCCTATAAATCAGTCGTCGTTTCTAGCGCGCGGCAAATAATCGTAAATTTACGGCTCGATACTACTTTTTTCATACTCGCAACGGCGAGTGCGATAAAATTTATGCAGAACGTGCATTGGTGGCTCGTGCGGTAAATTTTAGCCGCTTACTCGCAGGCGGTGGTGGTGGTCACCGAAATAGATAATTAAAGCGTGTACGCGACTTAAAATTTTAACTAGATCGGTGCGGATCAAAGCGAATATTTGCGGTGACAATACACACATTCTAAATTTAAATCGCCATAGAACGTAAAATTTAAACCGAGCCCAGCATTTATCTAGCCGTAAAACACGTGCGACGACGTATCTCGCGCGTCGTCACTTAGATTTAGCGGCAAATTTAATAGTAAAATTTTAAAACGTGGCACGATAAAATTTTAAAACAAAATTTCAAGTAGATTTTTAAATATAAAATTTCAAACGGAATCTTAAATGCAGAATTTCAAATAAATTTTAAAATTCCAAGAGTATCATCCCTTGGAGTTTTAAATTTAATGCTTGGCTAGGTAATTTGTGTCGTAGTTATTATCCACGAAATCGGGGTTATTCATCATCCTAAGATGAAAATCGCGCGTCGATTTTATGCCGCCGATGATGAGCTCATCTAGCGCGACCTTCATTTTTGCGATCGCGCGCTGGCGGTCCTTGTCGTGGACGATGAGCTTGCCGATCATGCTGTCGTAGTAAGGCGGCACCGAGTAGCCCTCATAAACGTGGCTATCCATTCGCACATTTCTGCCGCCCGGAGCGACGTATTTTGTGATTTTGCCCGGGTTTGGCATAAAGCTTTTAGAGTCCTCGGCGGTGATGCGGCACTCAAGCGCATGCCCGCTAAATTTTATCTCGCTTTGAGGCAGCAGCTTCTCGCCCTGCGCGATGCGGATCATCCACTCGATCAGATCGAGCCCGCTTCGCATCTCGCTTACGGTGTGTTCGACCTGCAAGCGGGTGTTCATCTCGATGAAATAGAATTTCTTGTCCTTGCTATCGTATAAAAACTCAAACGTTCCCGCGCTTGCGTATCCGATCGCCTTAGCGGCGCGAACCGCCGTTTCATGCAGGCTTTTTCGCGTCTGCTCATCCAAGATTACGGCTGGGCTCTCTTCGATTAGCTTTTGGTGGCGGCGCTGCATCGAGCAGTCGCGCTCGCCGATATGCACGACATGTCCATGCTCGTCGCCTAAGACCTGAACCTCGATGTGGCGGGGGTTTGTGATATATTTTTCCATATACATCGTGCCGTCGCCAAACGCGCTCATCGCTTCGCTCTCTGCCGACCAAAAGAGCTTTTCGATATCCTCTTCGCGCTCGACCACGCGCATTCCGCGCCCACCGCCACCGGCTGCGGCTTTAATGATGACCGGATAGCCGATTTCGACGGCTAGCTTGCGTGCCTCTTCGACGCTTGCGATCGCGCCGTCGCTGCCAGGCACTACGGGGATGCCCGCGCGCATCATCACTTGCTTAGCCTTGCTCTTATCGCTCATTAAAGTCATTGCCTCGACGCTCGGGCCGATAAATTTAATGCCGTGCTTAGCGCAAATTTCTACGAAATTTTGACTTTCGCTCAAAAAGCCGTATCCCGGAAATATCGCGTCAGCTTCGGTTAGCTCGCAGGCTGTGATGATTGCGGGGATATTTAGGTAGCTATCGCTGCTGCGCGGTCCGCCTATACAGACCGACGCGTCGGCGTATTTGACGTAAAGCGCGTCCTGATCGGCGGTGGAGTGCACGACGATGGCTTGCTTGCCCATCTCTTGGATCGTGCGAAGCGCTCTGAGCGCTATCTCGCCGCGATTTGCGATTAGAATTTTCTTAAGCTCCCTCATAGCTTCTCGACCTCAAACAGCGCCATAGCGTATTCAACGGGCTGCCCGTCCTCGACGAGGGCTTTTTTGATGCGGCAGTCAAACTCCGCTTCGATCTCGTTCATAATCTTCATTGCTTCTATTATGCCGATTGTATCGCCCTTATGCACGACCTGGCCTACGCTTACGAATTCCGCCGCACCCGGGCTTGGCGCCTTATAAAAAGTACCGACCATTGGGCTGTCAATCGTATCCATCGAGCCTTTTGTGGCGGGTTTGTCGCCCACGAGCACGTTTACCGAAGGCGCAGCAAGTTGCGGAGTGGGTACTGGTGCGGCAAGCTGAGGCGTGATCCCACCGCACGCTCCATATTTTTTTATCTCGATTTCAAAATCTTTATCTTTAATTTTTAGCTCGTTAATGCCTTGCTTTTCGCCGAAAAAATCCATTAACTCTTTGATTTCTGCTTTTGTCATAAATTTCTCCTGAAAAAATTTGCGAAATTCTAGCTAAATTTTTATAATTGTTTCTTTAAATGGATTTTTACGGGAGCTTTTAAAAGGCGCGGCACGGAATTTGCGGCGGATTTGCGAACTGATTTTAAGGATTTACGAGGCGCGATTTGCCTCGTTCATTTTAAGCTCGAACTTCACAAGCGAGACACGGAATTTTGCCGTAAGAGCACGAAATTATTTTGAATTCTTTAAAAATTTATACTTAATCTTACGACTAGAATTCTACGCTTTAAACGTTAAATTCCGCGCTTTGCTTTAAAATTCCACCTTCGAGCTCGTATCAAAATCCTGCGCCTTGCTTTTCTTTAAAATTTCGCGCTGAAATTTTGTTTGGCTCTCTTTAACTTAAGCTCACACAAAGGAGCAGTAAGTTACGATGAGCACAATGTTCTTGAAAAGTAACTAGCGTAGTGAGGTTAAAAAATAAGTATATAATTCGTTCCCGAATTTCGTAGAAGAAATTTAGAGAAATTCTCAAGTATTTTGCAGAAGACATAGAAGCATCAAAGATATCGAATTTAACTAAAATCTCAGAAGTAACGCTATGTAAAATCTTTAGGGAAATAAGAAATCTTATGTCTCAAGAATGTGAAAAGATAAGTAAATTTAGCGGTGAGATTTCCAGCTTGCAAGCTCGCCTAGAAGCTTCGCTTTGAGATTGACGAAAGCTACTTTTACTTCGCTTCGCTCGTAACTGCGAGCAGAACGGAGCTAAAAGAGTAAGAGGTAAGAGAGGTAGAGGAGCAGCAAATAAAACTCCGGTATTTAACTTCGATTCGCTCGTTACTGCGAGCAGAACGGTATGCTTAAAAGAGACGGCAAAGTCTATA
>NZ_CALKZP010000053.1 GCF_938002845.1 uncultured Campylobacter sp. | reverse complement strand
TCGCAAAAGCAGCTCTTGAAAGCTCCGTGCGCTACCTAGCACACGACCTTGGCGCTAGAAATATCCGCGTAAACGCTATCAGCGCGGGCCCGATCAAGACGCTTGCGGCAAGCGGAATAGGCGACTTTAGGATGATTTTGCGCTACAACGAGGTAAATAGCCCGCTAAAACGCAACGTCACGACGCATGACGTCGGTAACAGCGCGATGTACCTGCTTAGCGACCTTGCTAGCGGCGTGACAGGCGAAGTTCACTACGTCGACTGCGGCTACAATATCATGGGTATGTGCGACGTGGCTACCGACGCTGAGGGTAAGACGATCCTCGCGTGGGACGCGGCCAAGGCCGAATAAGCGGCGTGCAAAAAGGGCAAAATTTGGCGCGCACGGTCTATTACGAGGCTAGGCACAAAGCCATAGCAGAGGGCGGCATAGAGGGCATCGCCGCCGTTTTGCGAGGTGATGATGAGGCCGAGAAAGCCTCGCTCTTGTTGTGTCTAGATTATTACCTTGATCCCTACTACGGCTGCGCGCTGGCGCATGAGAGCGAAATTTTCGCCCTTTTGCAGGAGCCGCTTCTTACCGAGCGCTCGCAAGCCATCAGAGACGATATTTTGCAGCTTCTGGGCGATTACTGCGGCGATTTTAGCGTGCTGCGAAGCAGGATTTGCGAGGTGTCAGGCGAGCTTTTGCCGGGTATCAAGCGCTTGATCGAAGGATAAATTTAACGACCGGCACGCTTTTGTGCGCGGTAATTGCGTCGCGGCGAGCGGTAGCGAAATTTGCCGCGCCTCTGCATACGCCCCTTTTTGCTGCGAAAATACGGCAGCGTAAAATTTTAAGATTGAAAGCGGCGATGAGAACCTCGGATGAGCGAGGAGATCAATTAGGCGCGTACATAAAAACGGCATGGAGATAGAGGATTATTTCAGAGCCGTTTTTTGAAAAAAGCGGTAAAAGCCGCTAGAAAGGAGCTTAATGAAAAAGGATTATATCTGCGTATTCGACTGCGAGACGATCCCCGACGTAGCGGCGCTGGTGCGGGTACTGGATGAGGACGCGATCGCGGGCTGCTTCGAGCCTTTCGATAAAAAAAGCTTCGCAAAGCTTCTTGACGCGCAGCTCTCGCAAAAGATCGGAGGCGAGAAGCAAAACGCGTCTTTAAATTTTGCTGTAAATTCGGCAGAGCAGAATTTTAAAATTGTAAATTCCGAGCAAAATTCTGCATCGAATTCTACAGGGCAAAATTTGGCGCCGCAAAATACGGCGCTCAAAAATTCCGCGTCGCTAAATTTAACCTACGACGATATCTCGCCTCAAGGCTCTGCGATACAGGGCTCCGCGGTAGAAAATTCTACACCCCGAAGCCCTGCGCCTCAGAATTTCGCGGCGGAAAGCTCTACGCCTCAAAGCTCCGCATCCCAAAGCTTAAAGAGCGAAAATCTCGCTTCAAATTCCGCGCAAGATCTCGCGTTAAACGCGCTAAATTTTAAAATTTACGGTGAGCAATTGATCTTTAACGCGGATAAAAGCAAAATTTTAAACCACAAATTGCTCTCGCTTAGGGCGATGGAGATTTTCAAAGAAAAAACCGGCAGCGAGTTCCTACCCGTCTGCTTCCACCGCGTCGTTAGCATTAGCGCCGTGATGGCGGACGGATTCGGCAGATTTTTGCGCGTCTCGACGCTTGATGGCGAGAATGAGCGCGATAAAATCGCAAAATTCCTAGCCTTCATCGAGGATTTTAATCCGCGGCTAGTGAGCTTCAACGGGCGCGGGTTCGATCTGCCGATGATTATGGCGCGCGCGATGTGCTATGATTTAAGCGCCGCGGCGTATTTTGAGACGAACGATCGCGATAACAACAAGAGCAAATGGGAAAACTACCGCAGCCGCTACGACGGGCGGTTTCATCTGGATCTGCTCGATCACATCAGCGATTTTGGCGCCGTTCGCGGGCTCAAGCTCGATCATATCTGCGCTAGCATGGGCTTGCCGGGCAAATACGACGTGCACGGCGATCAGGTCTTGCAACTGTATTACGCAGGCGAGCAGGCCAAGATCGACGAGTACTGCAGATCCGACGTGCTCAACACCTACTGGCTATTTTTGAAATACGAGCTTTTACGCGGCAAGATCACCAAGGACGATTATTTGAATTATATCGCCGTGATGGGAGAATTCTTGCAAAAAGAGAGCGCGCAAATGAGCTACACGCCCGTTTTTTGCGACTTTATAGAAAGGGAGCTGGCGGCATATGCGAAGTGAAATTTTTAAAATTTTAAAAGGCGCGGTTTTTGGTGCGCTGTTTTTGGCCTGCGGCGCGGTTGCGGACGAGGCTAAATTTAAACCGATGCTGCTTAAAGAGTACGTCCCCGGCATGAATATCACGGGCTGGGTCATTAGCGAGAAGCTAGACGGCGTGCGCGCGATCTGGGACGGCAAAAATCTGCGCTCCAGGCGCGGCAAGATCATAAACGCTCCCGAGGGCTGGAGCGCGGGCTTTCCGCCGTTTTTCGTGGACGGCGAGCTATACACCGCGCGCGGAGAGTTTGAACAGCTCGTCTCGATCGTCTCTTCTAGCGTGCCCGATGAGCGCTGGAGCAGGGTGAAATTTTACGCGTTTGACCTGCCGAAGGAGCAGAAAAACCTAAGCGCGAAGATGGAAATTTTAAGAAATTTTATCGCCTCAAGCGGTGCGCAAAATTTACTCATCGTGCAGCAAACCCCTGTAAGCACGCACGCCGACGTGCAGGCGTATTTTGATCGTATCATCGCCGCAGGCGGCGAGGGGGTCGTGCTGCGCGATCCAAACGCGCTTTATGAAAGCGGCCGCAGCGATAAAATTTTAAAATACAAAAAGACGCACGATAGCGATTGCAAGGTCGTAAAAATCAACCCGGGCTACGGCAAAAACGAGGGTAAGATGGGTTCGCTTAGCTGCGTGGATCTACGTAGCGGGGTGAAATTTAAAGTAGGCACGGGCTTTAGCGACGAAATGCGGGCAAATCCGCCTAAGGTGGGCACGATCATCACCTATCAATACCAAAATTTAACCCGTGAGAAAAAGCCGCGCTTCCCCGTATTTTTGCGCGTACGACCGGCGATTTAATCTAAGGGGCTATAATCGCGTATTTTGATAAATTTGATCCGAAGGAGAAGAGATGAAAATTTTAATCACAGGCGGCGCGGGATACATCGGCAGCCACGTCGCAAAGGCGCTTTTAGAAGCGAACCGCCACGATGTCGTCATACTGGATAATCTTTGCAAAGGCTCGATGCGAGCGATCGAGGCGCTTCGCAAGATAGGCGAGTTTGAGTTCGTGCAGGAAAGCCTGGAAAACACCCCTGCGATCGAGAAGCTTTTTAAGCGCGAGAAGTTTGACGCGATCATTCACTTTGCGGCGTTTATCGAGGTTTTTGAAAGCACGCAAAATCCGCTAAAATACTACCTAAACAACACCGCCAACGCGATGAATTTGATCGCGCTTGCGAACAAATACGGCGTGAAAGATTTCATCTTTAGCTCCACTGCAGCGACCTATGGCGAGCCGGACATCCCGCAAGTAAGCGAAGAAACTCCGCAAAACCCGATCAATCCGTACGGCAGAAGCAAGCTGATGGTCGAGTGGGTGCTAAAAGACGCGGCTGCGGCAAATCCGAATTTTAAATATGGAATTTTGCGCTACTTCAACGTTGCAGGTGCCGCAAGCGACGGCACGATCGGGCAAAACTACCCGAACGCGACGCATCTAATTAAGGTAGCTACTCAAACTATCGTCGGCAAGCGCGATAAGATGAGCATCTTCGGCGATGATTACGACACCAAGGACGGCACCTGCATACGCGACTACATCCACGTAGAAGACCTCGCAAGTGCGCATTTGGCGGTGCTTGATTATCTGCAAAGCAATGATAGCGCGGTATTTAACGTAGGCTACGGCACGGGCTTTAGCGTAAAAGAGGTCGTCAATGAAGCCAAAAAAGTAAGCGGCGTGGATTTTAAAGTAGAGATCGCTCCGCGCAGAGCGGGGGATCCTGCCTGCCTCATCTCAAACGCGGATAAAATTCGCACCAAAACCTCTTGGCATCCCGAGCACGAGAGCCTAGATGAGATCATCCTAAGCGCGCTTAATTGGGAAAAGAAGCTCTAGGTTCTAGCGTGAAAGTGCGATTTGAAATTTTAAAATTTTACTCCGCCGCGTTTAATCGCGGCGAGCAAAAGGAAGCCTTGTTTGCTTAAAATTCTAAACGCCCCCGAAGCCGCGCAGCGTAAGCTCGGCGTCGTGCTATCGTATGTAAATATCTTTGTTTCTACGATACTTACTTTGGTTTATACGCCGTTTTTCCTGCGGGCGCTGGGGCAGAGCGAGTTTGGGCTATATTCTTTGGCTAGTAGCGTTATCGGCTATTTGGCGATTTTGGATTTGGGTTTCGGCAATGCCGTGACGGTCTATACCGCTAAATATGCCTCAAGCGGCGAAGTGGAGCGCATGCATAAGCTGCACGGAACGATCTTTAGCGTGTATTTAGTGATGAGCGCGGTGATCGTGCTTGCAGGAGCTGCGCTGTTAGCCAATCTGCACGCGATTTTTGGCACTAAGCTAAGCGCTAATGAGATGGGCGAAATTCGCATTATGCTAATGCTACTAACTGCAAATTTAGCGATTAGCTTTCCTTTTAGCATCTATTCGTCGATCCTTACGGCGCATGAGAATTTCGTATTTATCAAGCTAATTGGGATCTTTCGTACGATCGCTCTGCCGCTAGCTGCGGTGCCTGCGCTACTTTTGGGATATAAGGCTATCGCGATCGTAATCATCGCTACGGCGGTAAATTTAATCTGCGTCGCGGCAGATTTCATCTATTGCAAGAGCAAAGTCTCGCCCGTGATAAGCGTGCGAAATTTCGATGCCTCCACGCTTAAGCAAATTTTTGGCTACTCGTTTTTTATATTTTTAGGCATCGTAGTCGATCAAGTAAACTGGAATGTCGATAATTTTATCTTAGGCGCGGTCGCAGGCGCTACAGCGGTTTCCACGTATGCCGTAGCAAGCACGATAAATGCCACTTTTGTCACGCTTTCGCTCACTATTAGCGGCGTGATGCTTCCTAAAATCGCCAAAATGGTCTCTGCAAACTCCACCGATTCCGAGCTTAGCGCGGAATTTATCAAGATAGGCAGGCTGCAATTTTACGTGATATTTTTTATCGCGTCGCTTTTGGTGATTTTTGGGCGGGAGTTTATCGTGCTATGGGCTGGCGCAAATTATGAAATTTCATACGCAATCGCGCTTATTTTGGTGCTTCCAGTAAGCGTGCCGTTGATTCAAAATTTAGGCCTAGCCGTGCTTCAGGCAAAAAACAAAGTCAAATTTCGCTCAATCGCTGCGTTTTGCGTCACGCTCGTAAATATCGCTATTTCTATCCCGCTAGCTAAGGCTTACGGTGGCGTGGGCGCTGCGTGCGGCACAGCTTTTGCTATCACCTTGCTAAATATCTGCGTGATGAATATCTACTATGCTCGTGTAATCGGACTTGACATCGCTAAATTTTGGCGAAATATTGGCGCGATGGTAGTAAAATTCGCTCCCGCAATCGCAGTAAGCCTAGTGATAAATTACGCATTAGGCTTGCATGGAGTGAGCTTTTTGTTAATTTGCGGCGGGCTTTATTCGGCTATGTTTGTGCTAAGCGCGTATTTTTGGGCGATGAACGATTACGAGCGCGCGATTTTTGGCGGCATTGCAGCAAAGATAAGGAGGCGGGCTTGAGCTTCAATGTAATTAGCGAAGTGGTTACGAAAGACCGCTGTATCGGCTGCGGCGTCTGCGCGAGCAGCTGCCCTTTTGGCGTGCTAAAAATGCGGCTTGGAGGCAATGGATTTTACGCGCCCGAGGAGGGTGAAGGGTGCCGCAACAAATGCGATATCTGCCTAAAAGTCTGCCCGTTTTACGAAAAAGACACGATCGAAAACGAGCTGAATTCTAAATCATACGCAGAGCTGGAAGGCTTTAGCCCAGATTTTGGCAGGTTTTTAGCCACTTACAAATTCTACAAAAAAGATGAAGCGCAGCGCCTAAGCAGTGCGAGCGGCGGCGCGGGAGATTATATTTTTCGCGAGCTTTTTGCGCGCGGGCTCATTGATTACGCGATTTGCGTCGTGCCCGCGGACGAAGAGGGTTTTATAGCCCAAAATTCCAAGCGGGATTTTTCCGCCTGCAATAATTTAGCGATGGCGCAGAATTTGCAAAATTCCGTAACCGAAAATTCCGAGCAGAATTCCGCAATTCCAAATTTAATGCAGAATTTGGCGGACGATGATTCTATAAATTTTACGAGTGCGCAAAATTCCTTTTGCGAAAATTTTACGCAGAATTCTATGCAGAATTTTACAAATGAAAATTTCGCACAGAATTCTAAAGCTTCTTGTGAAAATTCCGTATCAACGCAGAATTTTGCTTGCGAGAATTCCAAAAACGCGCGAAATTATGCGGGCGAAAATTCCATGCCGCTATTTAAATTTAGCGTGATAAAAAATGCTGGTGAGCTTACTCGCGCGCGCTCGTCTGCTTACTATCCGCTCACGCTTGAAGCAGTGCTAAAGGAGATGTCGCGCCGTGAGGGTAGATACGCGATCAGCGCGCTGCCGTGTTTTGCCAAGGCCTTAAGGCTTGCTGCGAGTAAAAATCCGCGCCTTAAATCCCGCATAAGCTTTATTATTGGGCTGGTTTGCGGACAGGGCAAGGGTGCTGGTTTTACGCATAAGCTGGCAGATCTTGCGTTTAAAGAGCGTAAGCAGCTCGCAGCAGTTAATTACAGATATAAAATCGCGGGCAAAAGTGCGATGAGCTTTGGTTTTAAATTCCGCGCTGCAGACGGCAGTGAGGCGATAGACGATCGCAGTAGTAGCGCCTTTGCGTACTGGAGTTCGCGCGCTTTTACCCCACTTGCGTGCAACGCCTGCACCGACGTTTTTGCTAAATGCGCCGACGTCGTACTGATGGATGCGTGGCTGCAAAGCGAAATGAACGAGTGGCGCGGCACATCGCTCGTAATTACGCGCGCAGCTCAGATCGACGCGCTATTTTCGCAGCCTACGAAGCAGGCGCGCGAGGCGATTTTTTGCGAGCGGATATCCGCAGCAGAGGTGCAGCGCTCGCAGAAAAGCCAGGTGGAGTACAAAAATGAAATTTTCTATGGCGCGAAAAACCCGCTTAGGCGTTACATCTTGCGCCAGAAGCTTCAGATCCAGCGATATAGTGCTACGCATTTTGATTGTGATGATTTCATCGCTGCTAGGCTTAAAAAAATTGCCGCTGCGAATAAAGTGCTAGCGCTTTTGGCGCTACCAAAGATCGCGGCATATAAAATTTATAGGAAGTTTGCATGAAGATCGGGATTTTTACCCTGCCGCTAGTAAATAATTACGGCGGAATTTTACAAGCTTACGCGCTAAGCCGCGTGCTAGTGGGGCTAGGGCATGAGCCACGTCTCATAAACTTGCGCCTGCAAAGAAGTAAACTATCGATTACGTATATTAAATTTTTAGTGGTATGCACGCTTAAAAAGGAGCTTTGCGGCGCGAAATTTAATCCCTCTTACGAGCGCGATACTAGCGAGTTTGTATCGGAAAATATTCCTTCAACCGCGCCTATTTGCACGCCTACGGATTTAAAGGCGCTGTGCGAGAAAGAACGCTTTGAAGCGGTGATTTTAGGAAGCGATCAGGTTTTTCGTCCTAGCTATTTTGCGGATTTTGCAGATTGCTTTAGCCTTGGATTTTTGCCGCCTAACTGCACGCGGATCGCCTATGCTGCGAGCTTCGGCGGAGATAGGCTCTGTGGGCTTAAAAATCCCGCAGATTTAAAAGCTCACGCTGCGAATTTGGCTAAATTTAAAGCTATTTCGGTGCGTGAGTGCGATGGTGTAAAGCTTGCACGCGAATGCTTTGGCGTAGATGCGCACTGGGTACTGGATCCTACGCTTTTGGCTAACAAAGAGATTTACGATAAATTTTTAAGCCATGCGCCGCAGCGCAAGGGTTTTGCCTATATCCTAGATCCATCGCCTCGCTCTGAAGCGGCGATAGAGCTACTAAAAAAGCAAAGCGGCCTAGAGATAGATGAGGTGAACGACCGCAGCAACCGTATCGGCATAAAAGCATGGTTAAGCGCTATTGCGGGCGCGGAGTTTGTGCTAACCGACTCATTTCACGGCTGCGTATTTTCCATAATCTTTAATAAGCCGTTTTTTGTGCTCGTTAACGCTAGTCGCGGTGCGTCGCGCTTTAGCTCGCTTTTGGGCTCGTTCGGGCTTGAAGATAGGGCTTTGCAAGATCCCAAAGACGCCCGCTTGGACGCGACTATCGATTGGGATGGCGTAAATGAGGCGTTGCGCCGTAAAAGAGAGGACTCGATGAAATTTTTAAAAACAAGTTTAGGCTCATAAAATGAAAATAGCTATGGTAATTTCTGCTTTAGGCAAGGGCGGTGCCGAGCGCGTGCTAAGCGTGCTGGCAAATTTTTTCTGCCGTGAGAATGAAGTCTGCGTGATAAAATTTGACGCAGACGAGCCGTTTTACGCGCTAGATCCTAAGATCGAGCTTATTAGCTTGGATTTAGGAGTAGGCGATTTAGGAGTATTTGGCAATATAAAAAAGCGCTACGATAAAATTTTAGCCTTGCACAGGCTTCTAAAAAATCGTAAATTTGACGTAGTAATCTCGTTTTTAGATAATACCAATGTCCTTACGCTTATCGCAAATCTTGGAGTTGGGCAGAAAATCATCGTCTCCGAACACACCAATCATCGCTTTTTAAAAAGTCCGATCTGGCGAGCGCTCAAGCGGATCTTTTATCCGCAAGCTGCAGGTCTTAGTGTGCTTAGTAAATTCGATCTGGATCATTACACATATGTGCAAAATCGAGTGATTATGCCTAATCCGATGTTTGAGATCAGCCATGCTAAAGAGGCCCGCCCGCCTAAAGAAAATATCATACTAGCAGCCGGCCGGCTCAATGTCTATAAGGGCTTTGATGTCCTTCTTAAGGCACTTGCGCTTATAGATTTCAATCTTTTAAAAGAGTGGAAGGTGGTGATCGCAGGCGACGGAGAGGAGCGAAAGAGCCTTGAGAGTCTAGCTGCGAAGCTGCGCTTAAATGTGCAGTTCATCGGCTTTGTGCGCGATATCGAGAGCTTATATGAACGCGCTAAAATCGTAGTCGTAACCTCCAAGATGGAGGGCTTTTGCAATATTTTGATGGAAAGTATATTTTTCGGCACCGCCAGAATTTCTACGGATTGCATCGCAGGTCCTAGCGAGCTTATAAGCGACGGCATAGATGGGTTTTTGTGCCCTGTAGGCGATAGCGCAAGTATCGCTAAAAAGCTTGAAATTCTAATGAGCGACGAAAAGCTGCGCGAGCGACTCGTACAAAATGCCTCCAAGCGCGAGGAGAGCTTTAAAATTGAAACGATCGGGCGACGCTGGCTGGATTTTATAGCCGCTACGATAAAAAGAGAGGAATAATGAGCGAAAATCCCCTAATCTCGGTCATCATCCCCGTTTATAATGTAAAAGAATTCCTGCGCGCTTGCGTGGAGCGCATTACGGCGCAGACCTATACGAACTTAGAAATTCTGCTTGTAGATGATGGCTCAAATGATGGCAGCGAGGCGATTTGCGACGAATACGCCGCGCGCGATCCTCGTGTGCGAGTGCTGCATAAACCAAACGGCGGGCAGGCTAGCGCGCGAAACGCTGCTTTAGATGTCGCTCGCGGGGAGTTTATCAGTTTCGTAGACAGCGATGATTTGATAAGCCTTGATTTAATTGAGACGCTTTTTCGCCTGACGCAGAAATTTTGCACTAAAATCGCTATGTGTGGCTACACGGCATTTAGCGACGAGAGCGAAATAAATAATTTCAAGGCGGCTTTAAATTCTAAAGAAAATCAAAATTCTAAAGAGATTAGCGATCTAGGAGGAGCTGCAAATTCGAATGCCAACGCAGGTGAATATAAAATATCGCCGCAAGAGCTTTTTAGACGCAGCTGCACGCAGGATCCGTATTTTAGCACCGCGGTTTGGCGCGCGCTGTTTGCTCGCGAAATTTTCGCTGCTTTGCGCTTTCCTACGGGGCAGATCTATGAGGATGTGGCGATATTTTTTGATATTTTTAACGCTTCTATTACGGCGTGCACGGATGAAATTTTATATTTTTACCGCGTAAGGGCGGGCTCGACCGTAAACTCATTCGCTCGCAGGCATCTTGCGGTCATCGCTGCGGTGCGCCGCTATACTGAGGCGATCGCTGTGAATTATCCAAGCTTGGCGCGTGAGGCTAATTTCACTCGCTGCGAGTCTGCGCTGAATACGGCGTTTTTAATTATCAAATCGAGCTTTGATCCTGCAAGTTCGGATGGGGATGCGACTTCTCCTTCTGAGGCTAATACGTGCAGCTTGGCAAACGAGGCAGATTTGCATGGCGCTGGTAGTTTATCTTGCGCATGCGGTAAAAATTCCGCATTTAAAAATTCCGCCAAGCAAAATTATATGCAAAATTCCGAGCAAAATTCCACGTCGCAAAGAAAGATCGCAGATCCCCGCTCGCCTCTAAGCGCTGCAGAAGCTGCGGATCAGATCCGCTCACTGCACGCTTTGGTGCGCGAGCGGATGGATTTTGGATTTTTCGCAGCGCATGCAAGTCGCACGCAGACACTGATGATGGTCTTGTTTTACGCCAGCCCCGCGCTTTTGCGGCTATTTTATAAAATTTATCGGAAGTTAAAATGAAAATTTTATTCGTCATCGCGGCTCTTAGAAACGGCGGCGCCGAGCGCGTGCTTCAGGTTTTGGCGAACCATTTTGCGCGCGCAAACGACGTTACGATCGCGATTTTGGAAAACGACGAGGGCAGGTATAAATTTAGCGAAAAGATAAAATTTTTGCATCTGGATGTTTATAAAAATGGCGGCAGGTTCGATAAATACAGAATTTTGCGCGAGTGTTTCAAGCGCGAGCGCCCAAGCGTCATCATCAGCTTTATGGACTGGACGAACGTAGCGTGCGTGATCGCAAGCTTCGGGCTAGGCATCCCGCTCATCGCGACCGAGCACAACGCGCACGATTATCTGCCAAGCGGGCTTTTTAGCCGCGTGCGCGATCTGTGCTATAAAAAAGCGGACGCGCTTACGGTGCTTACGCGCTCGGACTTTGAGTACTATTCGCGATTTGTCAAAAACTGCTTCGTCGTGCACAACCCCTTTTTCGGCGATATTTGCGATACCAAGGGCGTTAAGCGAAACGTGATCTTAAGCGTCGGCAGGCTCGAGCCCGTAAAGGGGTATGAAATTTACTTTGACGCGCTAAGCAGGATCGATAAAAGCCTGCTTGCGAAGTGGGAAATTTTAATCGCGGGCGACGGCTCGCTGTGCGAAAGCTTGCGCGAGCTCGTGGCGCGACTCGGGCTTGAAGTGCGATTTTTAGGGCACAAGCAGGATGTGAGCGAGCTGTATAAAGAAGCTAAAATTTTTGTGCTCAGTTCGCTTAATGAAGGGCTTTCAAACGTGCTGATCGAGTCTGCATTTTACGGCTGTGCACGGCTTAGCAGCGACACGGCGGGCGCAAAAGAGCTTATAAAGGACGGCTTTAGCGGCATTTTGTTTAAATGCGGCGATGCGAATGAACTTGCGAGCAAGCTTGAAAATTTAATGCGAGATGAGGCGCTGCAAAAGCGGCTGGTGCAAAATGCAAATGAAAATTTAGACGAGTTTTCGCAAGAGCGCATAGTTGAGCTTTGGCAGGGCTTGATAGATCGGTTTGCGCGCAAATAGCAGCCGCTTATCGATGCTCTGCGGCGCGCAGGGATTAAATTTAAACTTCGGTGTGCTAAGATAGCGTCTTGCGCCCGAGCAAAACGGTGCGTTTAAATTTACAAAGCCACATTGCGCTATGAAATTTAGCCTCTTGAGGCAGTGCAAAATGCGCTAAATTTAAACAGCGCGGCGTATGCTCGCATAAAAAGGCGTGAGTAAAGCTTAAATTTAGGGCGCGGCAGCGATATTTAAAAGGTAAAGGGATGAAGAAATTAAGCGTTTTTATATATTCGATGGCAGGAGGCGGCGCCGAACGCGTCGTAAGCAACCTCTTAGGCGAGCTTACGGCACGCTACGAAGTGCATCTGGTGCTGATGAACGAGAGGATTTTTTATGAAATTCCAAGCGGCGTGCAGATCCACTTCATCGAAAAATCAGCCCCTTTTGAAAATGGACTGTTGAAGCTCGCAAAGCTGCCGTTTTTGGCGCTGCGATACAAAAAGCTATGCGAGCGCTTAGGCATTGATATTCACTTTGTTTGGATGAACCGCCCGTGTTACGTGGCGGCGCTGGCGCGAGTTTACGGATTGGGCGGAACGATGATTTTTAACGAATGCTCGACGCCGTCGGTGCTGTATAAAGATGCGAGCTTCAAATCCAAAATTTCAAAGCTTTTGCTGCGCAAGCTCTATCCGAAGGCCGATTTTATCTTCCCCAACTCGCTTGGAAATCTGCGCGATCTGGCGGATAATTTCGGAATCGATGAGCGCAAGATGAGCGTGCTGTATAACGCGATCGATCTTGATGAGATCAGTCGCAAAGCGGGTGAGCAGGTCGCGCAGGAGCGGCCGTTTTTCCTAAGCGTCGGCAGGCTCGATGCGGGCAAAAACCACGCGCTTTTAATCCGCGCATATGCGAATTTAAAAAATAACGACAAAGACCTGCTGATCTTGGGCGACGGCGTGCTGCGAGCCGAGCTTGAGGCTCTGATAGAGGAGCTAGGCTTAAGCGGTCGCGTAAAACTTTTGGGCTTTGACGCAAACCCGTATAAATATATGGCCAGATGCTACGCGTTTGTTTTCGTAAGCCTTTTTGAGGGGTTTTCAAACGCGCTCATCGAAGCTCTTGCATGCGGCAAGCTCGTGATTTCAAGCGATCATCAAAGCGGTGCGCGCGAGCTTTTGGGGCAGAGCGAATGGGGCGTGCTGGTGGGCGTGAACGATCTAGAAAGCACTCAAGCGGCGATGCAAAAAGCGCTGGATGATGAAAATTATGTAAAATTTTATGAGAAAAAGGCTAAAATTAGAGCCTCGTTTTTCGATAAAAAACGGATAGCAAGCGAGCTGATCGCAAAAATAGAACAAATCGACGAAGGAAAATAGGCGTGGGTGAAGAAAAAAAGGCTTTTAGCGTTAGAGAGATCGACGAAGGATCGGACGATCAAAAAGGCGCGCAATCAATGGGTGCGGACAAAGCTGCCCTAAGCGAAAATTTCGCTAGTAAGGGAAATTTTGACGCAGAGTATTCTGCGGATGGCGGAGAGAATTTTAATGGCGAAAATGCCGAGATTGAGGGTAGCGAGGATACCGCGCCTCAGAGCGATAAAAATTCCGCGCTTGATGTAAAAAATTCTGCGAGCAAAAATTCCGCGCAAGTCGGTGCTAAGAATTTAAGCGACGATCAAGCGCGCGCTGCTTCTGCAAAAATGCGAGCACAAAAAAAATCCAAAAAGGCTAAAAAATCAAGCGGACAAAATTCTACCTCGGTAAATTCTAAAAATTCCGCAGGCGCAAATTCTACAAACTCAAATTTAAAGGGCGCTGCAAATTCCACGAGCAAAAATTCTACAAATAAAAATTCCACTGGCGCTGCGAACTCTACAAATAAAAATTCCGCAAAAGCCGCTAATTTGGCTAAATTTAAAAATACGAATTCCGCAAGTGCTTTAAATTCTACAAACGGCATAAATTCTGATAATTCTAAAAGCTTTACAGCAGAAAATTCCCAAAATTCTAAAAATCAGGCAGCTGACGCGCTTCCTACTAGGCGCAGAATTTTTGGCTTTATAAAAAATTATGAGTTTTCTAAGCATATTTTGCTGATGATTTTGTTCGCATTTGCCTTTAGCGTGGCGTTTCGCATGTGGTGGGTGCACTGGGCGAGCGGTTTTGTGAACTACTTTTTTTGGGATGGCGAGCTGATGATAAACACAAACGACGGCTACGCCTTTGCAGAGGGCGCGCGCGACCGCCTCGCCGGCTTTCATCAGCCCAACGATCTTAGCTACTTTAGTGCACCGCTTTCGATCGTGACGGCGTTTTTGGCTGAAATTTTGCCCTTTAAAATCGAGACGATCTTCGTTTATCTGCCGGCTTTGTTTAGCTCGCTCATCGTAGTGCCGATATTGCTTATCTCAAGTGAGTTTCGCTGCATGCGCGCAGGCTTCATCGGCGCGCTTGTCGCGAGCGTGGCGAATAGCTACTACAACCGCACTATGGCGGGGTATTACGACACCGATATGCTAAATATCGTGCTTGCGATGTGTATTTTGTGGGCGCTCATCCGCATTTGCACGCGCGGTTCGCGCAGCACGCTGTTTTGGCTGGGCGCGTTTACGATATTTTATATGTGGTGGTATCCGTCCAGCTTTTCGCTAAATTCCATGATGCTCGCCATGTTTTTCGCCTACACGCTGATTTTTAAGCGAAAAAGTGCGGTAAATTACGAAGCGATGATTATCTTTTTGATCGCGCTTTGCTCCACGCCTTTGGTAGCTAAAATTTTAATCTCGCTTGCGCTATTTTGGCTCTTTGCATTTAAAGGAAAGCTATTAAATTTTAAAATTTTAGCGATTATCGGCGCGCTTGCCGTAGTCTTTTTCGTCGCAAACGGAGGTCTTAGCCCGATCATCTTTCAGGCGAAATTTTATATCTTCCGCTCCTTTGCGGACAACGCCGATACGACATTTCATTTTTTCAACGTCAATCAAACAATTCAAGAATCTGGCATCGTGCCGCCCAAGATCTTTATGGAGCGCATCAGCTCGCACGTCGCGGTTTTCGTGATCGCAGCGATTGGATACATAGTGCTTTGCTTTAGGCATAAGGAATTTTTACTCTCGATCCCGCTTTTGCTTTTGGGCTTTGCGGCGAACAAAGCAGGCCTTAGATTTACGATCTATGCCGTGGGTGTGATGGGACTGAGCTTCGGATATATTTTGTATTTTTGCGTAAAGCGCTTGGATCTGCCAAAGATCGCAGGGCGCGCGATACTGCTTATTTTAACGGCGCTTGCCATTTACCCCGCATGGCAGCACATCGTCTCGTACAAGGTCGATACGGTCTTTTATCAAAGCGAAGTGCGGGTGCTTGATGAGCTTAAAGATAAAGCGAAGCGCGAGGATTACGCGCTTTCGTGGTGGGACTACGGATATGGCATACGCTACTACAGCGATGTAAAGACCCTCATCGACGGCGGCAAACACCTCGGCAACGATAATTTTCCCGTTAGCTTTGCGCTTTTTAGAGATCAGATGAGCTCTGCAAATATGGCGCGCCTGGATGTCGAATACACCGAGCGCGGATATAGCGAAAAAATTCCAAACAAGCTAAAGCAAATTTTAAAAGATTATAACGCCACGGACGTAAATGACTTTATCTTAAGCTTGGGACTGGCTGATTTTAAGCCGCCAAGGCCTACGCGCGACATCTACTACATCCTGCCCGATCGCATGATGAATATCTTCCCCGTCGTCACGCAGTTTTCAAATATCGACATCACCGACGGCAAGCAGCTGGGCGAGCTATTTTTCATAACGAGCGATAGGTTCGTTCAGGATCAAAGCGGCGTGCATATGGACAACGGCTTTTCGATCTCTCCGAATTTGCTTAGTTTAGAATTTAGCGGCAGAAAATTTGCGATCAATACCTTTTACGAAACGAGCTACGACGCGAATGGCAAGCTTTCGGTAAAAGAGTTTAATATGGACAGCAGCGCGCAATTTTACGTTATTTTCATGCGCGATTACGGGCGATTTTTGCTGCTAGATAAGACGATGCTAAACTCAAGCTATATTCAGCTTTTTGTATTTGAAAGATATAGGCCCGAGCTATTCGAGCCTGTGATCTTAAGCCCTGCTGTGAAAGTTTATAAATTAAAGCGCTAGATAAAATTTTTGCCGCAATCTAAGGAGAAATTTATGAAATTTAATCTCGCAACGCCAAGCAAGGGATGCAGCATATGGCTCGCATAGGGTTTTTAAGCCATGCCGATATGAGCTTACATTTCTTTCGTCGCCCGATAATGCAGGCTTTAAAAGAGCGCGGACACGAGGTTTTTGCAATCGCTCCTCGAGGCGCTTATACGCAGGATTTAGCGCGCGATTTTAATGCCATAACCTACGATCTTGATCGAGCGAGCTTAAATCCGTTTACCGTATTTAGCAACACCAAAGCCCTTGCGCGCGAGCTAAAGAGGCTAAATTTGGACCTGCTGCAAACAGCCGCGCATAAATCAAACGTGTTTGGTACACTGGCGGCTCGAGAGGCGGGTATAAAATATGTGATAAACTTAGTCGAGGGGCTGGGTAGCGTTTATATCGACGAAGATATTAAAACAAGGCTCGTGCGAGCGGTATTGGAGAAGCTTTATAAATTTTCATTTTTGCAGGCGGATGCTTGCATATTTGTAAACGATGCCGATCCCGATTATATGCTATCTCGCGGGCTTATTGCGAAGCAAAAGGTTATAAGAATTAAAAGTGTAGGCGTAAATGCTGAAAAGTTCAACCCCAAAACCGTTAGTGTGGCGGATTTGGGCGAGGATTTGCACGGCAAAAAGATCGTACTGATGATAGCTCGCGCGATGTGGCATAAGGGCGTGAGAGAATTCTACGAAGCAGCAGAAATTTTAAAAGATCGATTGGATGCGAAATTTGTCTTTGTGGGTGAGGGTTTTGCGGGCAATAAAAGCACCGCTGATCCTGCATTTTTGCAAAGCGGTGCGGTGCATTATCTAGGCGCCAGAAATGATGTGCCAGAGCTTTTGAAGGCTAGTTACCTGCTGGCACTTCCTAGCTACAAGGAGGGCTTTCCGCGCACGGTTTTAGAGGCGATGAGCATGGCGCGAGCCTGCGTGGTAAGCGACTGTAGCGGCTGCGTCGAAGCCGTGCAAGATGGCGTCAACGGCTTAATTTGCCGCACTCGCGACGCAGAGGGCCTTGCGCGAAAGATCGAAATTCTATTGGACGATGCTGCGCTTTGCGAGAGGCTAGGGCGAAACGGGCGCGAGATGGTGCTTGCAAATTACGACGAAAAGATCGTCACGGAAAAATATTTAGAGGTTTATAGGAAATTTATCGATGTATAGGTGTTTTTTAAAACGCGCGCTCGATTTTACGGCGGCTTTGGTTTTGATCATTTTGGTTTCGCCCGTTATGGCGCTTACGTGGTTCTTGATCCGTAAGCACATTAGCAAAAGCGCGATTTTTACGCAATCTCGCCCTGGGCTTGATGAGCAAATTTTTAAAATTTACAAATTTAAAACGATGAGCGACGAGCGCGGCGCGGACGGCGAGCTTCTGCCCGACGAAGCGCGGCTGAACGATTACGGCAAAAAGATCCGCGCGCTAAGCCTGGATGAGCTGCCGCAGCTTTTCAACGTGCTAAAGGGCGATATGAGCTTCATCGGGCCGCGCCCGCTGCTGATCGAATACCTGCCGCTTTATTCGCCGCAGCAGCGCCTGCGACATAGCGTGCGCCCGGGCATCACGGGGCTTGCGCAGGTAAACGGACGCAACGCGATCAGCTGGGAGAAAAAATTTGAGTTCGACACGTATTATGCGCAGAATTTAAGCTTCGCGCTCGATCTTAAGATCGCGCTTTTGACGATTAAAAAAGTGCTTGCGAAAGAGGGCGTGAATAAAGAGGGCATGGCGACGACGGAGAAATTTAATGGGCACAACTAAAATTTACGTCTACGGCGCGAGCGGACACGGGCTGGTGGTTGCGGACGTCGCGCTAGCCGCGCGCGGGGCTAAATTTAGCGAGGTCGTTTTTTTAGACGACGCGGCAGGGTTGAAATTTAGCGAGGATCTGCCGAAATATCCCGTAATAATCGCAATCGGAGATAACAAAACCCGCGCAAAGATCCAAGAGAGGGTGGTGCGTGCGGGTTTTGAGATAGCGACGCTGATTCATCAAAGCGCCATCGTAAGCCCAAGCGCCGCCATCAGCGAGGGCGCGGTCGTAATGCCCGGCGCCGTGATAAATGCGCGAGCTAAAATCGGTCGCGGCGTGATAATCAACTCTGGCGTCGTAATCGAGCATGAGTGCGAGATCGGCGAGTTCGCGCACGTTAGCCCAAACGCGGCGCTTGCGGGCGGCGTGAAGGTGGGGGCGTTTTCGCACGTGGGCATCGGCGCTAGCGTCATTCAGAGGCTAAGTATCGGGCAGCGCTGCATAATCGGCGCGGGTGCTGCGGTCGTGCGCGACATAGCTAGCGACAGCGTAGCCGTAGGCGTGCCCGCTCGCGTGATTAAAAAAAATGGCTGAATTTAAAATTTATAGCATTAAAAGTGATAAAATCTGAGCATTTAAATTTAATGCCGAAAGCTAAATTTAGCCTTGCGACGCGCGAGGTTAAATTTAAAGATCAAGGAAGGATAGAGATGGCAAGAGTATTTTTAAGCCCGCCGAATATGGGTGGCAATGAGCTTGAGTATATAAAAAAGGTATTTGAAAGCAACTATATCGCGCCTTTGGGCGAATATGTCAATCGCTTTGAGGACGCAGTGAAGTCCTATACTGGCACGCGCGGCGCGCTGGCGCTAAACGCAGGCACGGCGGCACTTCATCTAGCGCTTCGTTGCAGCGGCGCAAAGGACGGCGACGTGGTGCTCGGCTCCACGTTTACCTTCATGGCGTCGCTAAATCCGATATTTTACGAGCGCTGCGTGCCGGTGCTGATAGACAGCGACGAGAGTTGGAATTTAAGCCCGAAGCTGCTTAAAGAAGCGATCAAAAAATCGCCGAAAAAGCCAAAGGTGCTCGTCGTTACGCATCTTTACGGACAGGCTGCGAAGATGGATGAGATATGCGAAATTTGCGCGAACGAAGGCATTGATGTTATCGAGGATGCCGCGGAGGCACTGGGCGGATTTTATAAAGGCAAAGCACTTGGTGGTATTGGAAAATGCGGCGCACTAAGCTTTAATGGCAATAAAATCATCACCACCTCGGGCGGCGGAATGTTGATCTCAAACGATGAGGAGCTAATCGCCAAGGCTAGATTTTTAAGCACACAGGCACGCGAGCCGCTGCTTCACTATGAGCACAAGGACTACGGCTACAACTACCGCTTAAGCAACGTCTTAGGCGCTATCGGCGTAGGTCAGATGGAGGTCTTGCCGCAGCGCGTAAAGAGAAAGCGCGAAATTTTTAAAATTTATGAGGATCTGTTTAGAGGCACCGACGTGGAGTTTATGCCCGAAGTCGAAGGCGGCGAGGGCAACAGATGGCTTACAACGCTATTATTTAAACAAAAGGACGCTCATCTAAAGGTTATCGACGCTCTAAATAAAGCCGACATCGAATCTCGCCCGCTTTGGAAGCCGATGCATCTGCAAAGCATCTTCGCAGGCGCACTTAGTGTAGTTGACGGCACGAGCGAGGATATGTTTAGTCGCGGCATCTGCCTTCCTAGCGGCACCGATATGAGCGACGAGACGATTGAACGCGTCGTAAAAATCGTAAAAGAAAACATCTAATGCTGTTAAAACCCACTAAATTTAGCCGCTTCGCGTTTTTTTTGCTAGGAGATATTTTTATCTCGATCCTCTCCGTTTACATCGCGTTTTTGCTGCGATTTAGCGGAGATATACCGAACGAATTCTATAAAGGCGCGCTGCTTAGCGCCTCGAGCCTTACTGCGATTAAAATTTTCTATTTTTGGTTTTTGCGGATCTATTTAGTTCCGTGGAGATTTTTCGGACTATACGAAGCAAGAAAGCTCTTCTACGCGCACGTGATGGCAGCACTTACCTTTTTGATCCTATTTTTTCTAGCGAGTAAAGTTTTTAACCCCTTCCCGCGCTCAGTCATCATCATCGATGCGGCGATCTCGTTTATTTTAATCGGTGGGATTAGAATTTCAAAGCGGATGTTTCTAAGTGAGAAGAAAAATATCACGAATAACGAGCCCTGCATCGTCGTGGGCGCTACGAGCAAGACCTTTCACGTCCTAAAAGGTATGCGGCAAAAATATATCAACTACTATCCGGTGGGCGTCGTGGACGGGCGGCCCGAGTTAGTAGGGACCTATTGCGAAAATTACGTCGTCAGGGCTAAGAGCGAAATTCCGCAGATGATCAAAGATAGCGGCGCCAAAACCGCGATCATCGCGCTAGCGCTGTATCCGGACGAGCTAAAGCAGCTCTACGACGAGCTGTTTGCATACGGGCTAAAGGATATCAAGCTCTTTTCGCTTTTGGAGGATGAGAGCAAAAAGATCCGCGACGTATCGATCGAGGATCTGCTCGCGCGCAAGCCCAAAGACCTCGACACCAAAGCGATTGAAAATTTTATCAAAGACAAGATCGTGCTGGTAACGGGTGCGGGCGGCACGATAGGAAGCGAAATTTGTAAGCAATGCTTGAAATTCGGCGCAAAGCGTCTTATTATGGTCGAACACAGCGAGTTTAACCTCTACTCTATTAACGAAGCCACCGGCGCGGACGCGCGTAACGAGCTAAAGATGATAAACGTCGTTTATCGCCATGAGCTGGAGGAGGTTTTTGCAGAATTTCGTCCCGAGGTAGTCGTGCACGCAGCGGCGTATAAGCACGTGCCGTTATGTGAGTTTAATCCGCATCTAGCGGTCAAAAACAATGTCATCGGCACAAAAAACGTAATTGATCTGTCCAAAAAATATGGCGCGAAAAAGGTCGTTTTGATCTCGACTGATAAGGCGGTGCGACCGACGAACATTATGGGCACGACGAAGCGCATCTGCGAGCTTTACGCGCTAAATTCCAACGACGCGGCAAGCGATACGCAAATCGTCGCAGTGCGCTTCGGAAACGTGCTCGGCTCAAGCGGCAGCGTCATCCCTAAATTTAAACGCCAGATCGAAGCGAACGAGCCGCTTACCGTTACGCACCCCGAGATTACGAGATATTTTATGCTCGTTAGCGAGGCGTGTCAGCTTGTGCTTCAGGCAGCTTCCATCGCGCAGGGCGGCGAACTTTTCGTGCTGGATATGGGCGAGCCCGTAAAGATCGCCGATCTTGCCAAGCGAATGTTGCAGCTTGCCGGCAAGGAGGAGCTGGGTATTAAATTTGTAGGTCTGCGTCCTGGTGAGAAGCTTTACGAGGAGCTTTTGATCGACGAAAACGACAAGAGCACGAAATACCAATCCATATTCGTAACCCACTCCGCAAAATATGATCTGCAAGAGCTGAGCTCGCAGATCGAGGAGCTTTCGGAGTGCGAGGACGCGCAGGTTGCGGATAAGCTAAAGCGCATCGTGCCCGAGTTTTCGCACCGATTGAACGATATGAAGGGCACGGCTTGATCGGTATCGTGGATTACGGCGCGGGCAATATCCAAAGCGTGATGAACGCGCTTAGCTTCTGCGGCGCTAAATTTTGCCTCGCGCGTAGCCCTGAGAAGCTTTTGAGCTGCGATAAGGCTCTGCTTCCTGGCGTGGGCGCATTCGGCGAGGCGATGGATAGGCTTCGCGCAAGCGGTATGGACGCCGCGATTAAAGAATTTGTCGCAAGCGGCAGATATTTTTTAGGCATCTGTCTAGGGATGCAGCTTCTATTCGAACAAAGCGAAGAATTCGGCGCGCGCAGCGGGCTTGGAATTTTACCCGGTCGCGTCGTGAAATTTGACAAAACGAAATTTAATATTCGGGGGGCGGAATCCAGGTCCGAAAATATGAAATTTAGAGAAAATACAAAATTTATATCGGGCGAGACGGAATTTAATTCAGATAGGGCAGAGCTGAGCGAGCGCTGCGGGCAAAATTTCACTCGTTCCGAAAGCCTAAAGATCCCGCACGTCGGCTGGAACAGCGCGCATTTTATCAAGCGCTCGCCGATAAACGCGGGCTTGGGCGAGTTTGAGTATCTGTATTTCGTGCACTCCTACCACGTCCTTTGCGCGCGCGAGATCACGCTTGCGACCACGTTTTACGGCTATGAGTTTGCAAGCGCGATCTGGCGCGAAAACGTATTTGCCTTTCAGCCGCATCCCGAAAAAAGCCACGATGCGGGCATAAAAATCATTAAAAATTTTACGGAGCTGTGATGGAGATTTTCCCTGCGATCGATCTGAAACAAGGATGCGCCGTACGCCTTAGCAAGGGCGAGATGCAAAGCGCAAAAATTTATTCCAAAGACCCCTGTGATCTAGCCAAAAAATTTGAAGATCTCGGCGCTAAATGGCTGCATTTGGTTGATCTCGACGGCGCGTTTGCGGGCGAGGCGGTAAATTTCAAAGCGATCGAGCGGATCGTAAAAAGCACTCGCCTGCGCGTAGAAGTGGGCGGCGGCATCCGCGACGAAGCGCGCATAAAGCAGTATTTGAGCTTAGGCGTCGATAGATTTATCCTAGGTTCGGCGGCGCTTAAAAATAGAGATTTCGTAAGGAGGATGGCGAAGCTTTACCGCATCGTTGTGGGTATAGACGCAAAAGACGGGCTCGTAGCGACCGAGGGCTGGGCGGAGCTAAGCCGCGTAAAAGCGACCGATTTGGCGCGAGACTACGCGGATGCGGGCGTTTGCGCGATCATCTGCACCGACATCTCGCGCGACGGGATGTTAAGCGGCGTAAACGTAGAATTTAGCCGCTCTATCGCGAAAGCTAGCGGTATCGACACTATCGCAAGCGGCGGCGTGAAAGATATGAACGACATAATCGCGCTTAAAAACACAGGGCTCATAGCAGGCGTCATCGTCGGCAAGGCGTATTACGAGGGCACGCTCGATCTTAAAAAGGCGTTTGAAGCTCTATAAAAACGCCCGAGCGTAAGCAAAGTTTGAACTAAATTTTAGTAATATGCAAATTTTAAAATTTAAAGGCGATGTGAGGCGATGAAAGATTTTTTTTATGAGATGATCGTAAAAAGCGCGAATGCAAGCGAGCTTTTTAAAAACTTTGCGTTTGAGCTCGGCGTTACCTGCGTCGAAGAACGCGGCGATCGCTTCATAATCCGCGACGAAGAGGATCTTCAAAATTTAAAATTTGCGTTTGAAGAGTTTAAAAAGGGGCTCTCGCGATCTCTCAATTTAGACGCCGATCTGCAGATCGAAATTTCAAAAAAGCAAAACAAAGACTGGCTCGATGAGTATAAAAAAGGCGTCGCGCCCGTAGCAGTCGGTAAATTTTACGTCCGTCCGAGCTGGTGCGAAGGATCGCAAGATCCCGCGCTAATCGATCTGCTAATCGATCCTGCGCTGGCATTTGGTTCAGGGCATCACGAAAGCACCAATATGTGCCTAGCGCTGCTTAGCGAGCTCGCTCGCGATGGCATGAGCGCGCTTGACGTGGGCTGCGGCAGCGGAATTTTAAGTATCGCGATGAAAAAACTGGGCGCAAAGGTAAGCGCCTGCGATACCGACGAGCAGGCGGTGACGGCTACGCAGCAAAACGCCGAGAAAAACGGCGTGCAGATCGATAAAATTTGGCTCGGCAGCGTTTCAAACTTAAACGAGCAAAGTTCAAGCGCAGCCGCGCAGCCACAGTTTGATCTAATCGTCGCAAATATAATCGCCGACGTGATTTTGATCCTAAGCGCGGATCTAAAAAAAGCGCTAAAACCGGGCGGCAAGCTCGTGCTGTCGGGAATTTTAGAAAAATATAAAGATAGGATCGAGCAAGCTTTTTCGGATTTAAATTTCGTGCAGATGAAAAAGCAAAACGAATGGCTTAGCTTCGTTTATGAAAGGAAAATATGAATAACAACCCAAATAATCAACCCCCTCAAAACGGCGGCGGAAACAATTTTTTCAATAAAAATCCGATCGGCGTTTTTATAATTTTCGCGCTTATTTTGATAGTGGTGTTTAAAGCGATATCGCCAAGCGGCGGATTTGATAGTGGCGGAGTGCTGGGCTCCGTTTCGGGCGAGAGTAGAAACGTAACTTACTCCGAGCTAAAATCGCAAATCAAAAACTCTCAAGTAAGCATGGTTTCCATCGGAAGCTCCACGATTAAAGCTCAAGTCGGCAACGTAATCTACACTGCCAAACGCGTGGATGATCCTGAGCTAGTTCAAATTTTAGAATCGCGCAAAATTCCATACGGCGCGTATAATGAGAGCAACTTTTTGACCGATCTGCTCTTTAGCTGGGTCTTGCCGCTCGTGATTTTCTTTGGAATTTGGATGTTTTTAGCCAACCGCATGCAGCGTAATATGGGCGGCGGCGTGCTTGGCATCGGAAGCTCCAAAAACCTGGTAAGCGCCGAAAAGCCGAAGGTTAAATTTAGCGATGTAGCGGGCGTCGAAGAGGCGAAAGAGGAGGTTAAGGAGATCGTAGATTTCTTGAAAAACCCCGAGCGATATATCAGCCTTGGGGCTAAAATTCCAAAAGGCGTGCTTTTAGTGGGCCCTCCCGGCACGGGTAAGACGCTACTAGCCAAAGCGGTCGCGGGCGAAGCGGATGTGCCGTTTTTTTCGGTGTCGGGCTCCAGCTTCATCGAGATGTTCGTAGGCGTGGGCGCCAGCAGGGTGCGGGATTTATTCGATAACGCTAAAAAGCAGGCTCCGGCGATCGTTTTCATCGACGAGATCGACGCGATCGGTAAAAGCAGAACCGCAGGCGGCATCGGCGGCGGTAACGACGAGCGCGAGCAGACGCTAAATCAGCTGCTTGCCGAGATGGACGGCTTCGGCTCGGAATCAAGCCCGGTGATCGTCCTTGCGGCTACCAACCGCCCGGAGACGCTGGATGCGGCGCTTCTACGTCCAGGCAGATTCGATAGGCAGGTTTTGGTCGATAGACCTGATTTTGACGGCAGAATGGCGATTTTAAAAGTGCATATGCGCGACGTTAAATTTGCTCGCGATATCGATATTGAAGAGATCGCGCGCCTTACCGTTGGCTTTGCGGGAGCCGATCTTGCAAATATCATCAACGAAGCCGCGCTTTTAGCGGGTCGCGAGGCAAAGGCGGAGGTCGAGCAAAAAGACCTGCTCGAAGCGATCGAACGCGTCGGTATCGGACTGGCTAAAAAATCGCGCCGCGTAAGCCCAATCGAAAAGCGGATCGTCGCCTACCACGAAAGCGGTCATGCGCTCATCGCCGAGGTTACTAAAGGCGCGATGCCCGTATCGAAGGTAACTATCGTGCCGCGCGGATTGAGCGCTGCGGGATACACGCTAAATTCGCCGTTTGAAAATAGATACCTGCACCAGCGCCATGAAATTTTTGCCGAGATCGATACGTTTTTGGCGGGGCGCGCGGCGGAAGATGTGTTTTTGGGCGAGATCACCGACGGAGCAGGCAACGATTTGCAGCGCGCTACCGATATGCTTAAATTTATGGCTACTCAGGTCGGAATGACCGATGCGCTCGGGCTTGCGGTGCTAGAAAAGCAGCAGTATTCCTTCCTAAACGGCGGACAGAGCATCAAGGATTACAGCGAGGTAACGGCGGTTAAGATTGACGAATATGTCCGCAAGACGCTGGATGAGCGTTACGCGGCGGTAAAAGAGACGCTAAGAACCTACGCTCCGGCGATTGAGGAGATGGTGAAGGCGCTGTATGAGAAGGAGACTGTCTCGGGCGAGCAGATCGTGGAGATCATCTCTAAATTTGAAAAAGATAACGGTATGCCTACCCGCCTGGTGCGAAATTTAGGCGCTAATGATGATATCGAGAGCGCAAAGAACGAGGCTTAAATTTAAAGCCTCACGCGGAGTAAGAACTTAGAGCTAAATTTTAAGGCGATCGCGCTAAAGCGTTTTACGCGCGATCTGCGGCACCGAATGAAAAGCGGTGTAAAAATAAAATTTTAAAGAGTAAGAGATGGAAGAGGAAAAGGGAAAATTAATCTACATATTGCCGAATTTTTTCACGGCGGCAAGTGCTTTTTTGGCGGTTATCAGCATAATTTCTACGATCAAGGGCAACTTCAGCGCCGCGATCTTTTATATCATTTTATCATTGATCTGCGACGGACTTGACGGTCGCGTAGCGAGGCTAACGCATGCTACGTCGAAATTCGGCGTGGAATTTGACAGCCTTGCGGATATTGTGGCTTTCGGCGTCGCGCCGGCGCTGCTATTTTACTGCGCGGTCGGGCACGATTACGGCAAGGTCGGCTCTCTCGTAGCCGCGCTTTACGTGGTTTTCGGCGCGATCAGGCTGGCGCGATTTAACGTCACCACGGGCACCTATGAGCCTAGCGTTTTTATCGGACTGCCGATTCCTACGGCAGCGATTACGATGGCGTTTTGGATCGGAATTTATCTAAAATATGAGCTCTCTAAAGGTTTTGGAGTACTTTTGATCATCGCAATGGCGGCGCTATCGTTTTTGATGGTAAGCAATATCCGCTTTCCGAGCTTTAAAAAGATCAGCCTAAAACGTCCCAATGCGATTAAAATTTTAGTGCTTCTAATCGTCGTATTTTTCTCGCTTTTATATCTTTTCAGGCTGGAATTTCCGGCGGTGCTTACTTTGGTTTATATCGTTTACGGTTTGGTTCGCGGAGCTTTAAATTTAAGCGCGGCTAAATTTCATAAAAAAGACAAACCCGAGGAAACGGCGAAATAATCTCAAATATGTTTATCGCCGCGATTGTTTTAAGTTTGCGCGGCTATAATTTTGCCAAATTTTAACCCTTTGAAAGGATTTGTAATGGACAAAAATAAAATCATAATCTTCGATACGACGCTTCGTGACGGCGAGCAAAGCCCCGGAGCGTCGATGAATACGGACGAAAAGATCCATCTTGCGTTGCAGCTTGAAAAGCTGGGCGTAGATGTTATCGAGGCTGGCTTTGCGGCGGCGAGCCCCGGGGATTTTGACGCGATAGAAAAGATCGCTAGCGCCGTTAGCAAGGCTCGCGTCTGTTCGCTTGCGCGCGCTTTAGAAAAAGACATCAAGGCCGCAGGCGAAGCGATAAAGGGCGCAAAGCTCGGGCGCATCCACACCTTCATCGCCACAAGCCCCATCCATATGGAATTTAAACTCAAAATGCAGCCGCAAGAGGTCATAAAGCGCGCCGTAGAGTCTGTGCAATACGCCAAAAGCCTATGCGATGACGTGGAGTTTAGTTGCGAGGATGCGTGCAGAAGCGATATGGGTTTTTTAAAAGAGATTTGCGACGCCGCGATAAGCGCAGGGGCCTCCACCATAAATATCCCCGATACGGTGGGCTATCTCTATCCGGATGAGATCACTGCGCGCATAGGCGAGATCGTTAAGCTTATCGACGGGCGCGCCGTAGTTTCGGTGCACAATCACAACGACTTGGGAATGGCTACCGTAAATTCCTTAGCCGCTATCTTGGCAGGAGCCAGACAGGTCGAGTGCACGATAAACGGTATCGGCGAGCGCGCGGGCAACGCGGCGCTGGAGGAGATCGTAATGGCGATCAAGACGCGCAAAGATAAATTTGCGCCGCTTTATACCGATATAAATTTGAAAGAAATTTATCCATCCAGCCGCCTAGTCGCGAGCATTACCGGCATCGAGCCGCAACCCAATAAAGCGATCGTGGGCAAAAACGCCTTCGCGCATGAAAGCGGCATCCATCAAGACGGCGTGTTAAAGCACAAAGAAACCTACGAAATCATGCACGCCGAGGATATCGGGCTTGATAAAAACTCGCTCGTGCTGGGCAAACACAGCGGCCGTCACGCCTTCAAAGACAAGCTGGTATCTTTGGGCTATGAGCTTAGTAATGAGCAGATTGAGATCGCGTTTAATAAATTTAAAGCGCTTGCAGATAGCAAAAAGGACGTTTTCGACGAGGATATTAGAGAGCTCGTAAACGATGAGTTCGTGGGAGCCGAAAAGACCTACGAAGTGCTGGTTTTAAGCTCCAATAGCTGCAACAAAGGACACGCTAGCACCGCGCTTACGCTAAGATATAAGGATGAAATTTTAAGCGATAGTGCGCTTGGAAACGGCGGTGTGGATGCGATATTTAAGGCGATAGACCGCATTAGCGGCATCAGCGGTAGCCTGAAGGAGTATCAAGTAAAAGCAGTCTCGCAGGGCAAAGACGCGCTGGCAAAAGTAACCGTCAAGGTGGAATTTGCGGGCGAGGGCGCCATCATCGGCAGAGGACTTGACGTAGATACGATGCTAGCGTCCGCAAAGGCCTACGTTGCGGCGCTAAATACATATTTGGACGCTAAACGTTAAGATGTTGGCGTGTACGGCGGGATTTGTTAAATTTAACGCAAATTCCGCCAGATTAAACAAATCAAAAGCAAAATTTTAATAATATTTCACACTTAAAACGTTGGAGTAGGGGGTATTGAGCCGAAACTCGTTTTAAAATTTATTTATGGAGACTTTTATGAAAAAAGTTCTTGTATTGTTATTTGCGCTTTGCGGCGCGGCTTTCGCTAGCGAGCAGCTAAGTGCTTACACTCAGATCGTTTCTTTTTCTGCAATTACCGTTGCAGTTGTTTTAGGTCTAGCCGCTTTGGGTGGCGCGTTAGGTATGGGAAATGCCGCTAGCGCGACACTTAACGGCATCGCTAGAAATCCGAGCGTAGCTAGCAAGCTATCGAATACGATGTATATTTCGCTAGCGATGATCGAAGCGCAGGTTATCTATGCATTAGTTATTTCATTTATCTTGCTTTTCGTAAATCCTTTTTTGACAGCGGGTTTAAAGGCTGCTGCAAATTAATACTAAGCCCGAGAAATCGGGCTTTAAAATTATATAATTCAAGGCTTGAGATTAAGCTTTAAAAATTTATGCGACCGTGGTGGAATTGGTAGACACGCTATCTTGAGGGGGTAGTGCCGCAAGGTGTACGAGTTCAAATCTCGTCGGTCGCACCATCTATCAAAATTTTCCCTATTTTTTAGTTTTTTTGAATTTTTAGATAATTTTTTAAGCTCTATTTTTGGGAATTTTAAAATTACTCTTAAAAAATTCTTAATACTTAAAATCATCGATTCACATATATATTTTAAGAAAAACTACTGTATATTAAAAAATTGTATAGTAGCTTTTTCTACGCTCCCGCCTTGTTAATCCTTTGAGGAAATTCTATAATCTGCCTAAAATTACTATATAAAGGAAGAAAGATGACAGAAGTTTTTACCAAAATTAAGGATAATCCAATTTTTAAATCAGATCCTGATAAAGTAGTCAGGAATTTTATCTTGCCGCAATATAAGCGCACTATGGTCGAAGTATTGGATGATTTTATAGCCGTTAAATTTTATAGCTCTCTAGCTAGAGACGGAACAGTTAAAACACACAGGCACTATCACTATACGCAAGGCGGCAAGCTAATCAAAGTTCTAGGCAATGCCGACGAAATAACATTAGAAGGGGCTAGAATATTGTTAAAAAAATTGATATCAAATGGCCATATTAATGGTGTGGTGGCTCCAAAGAATACGCTAGCGAGTGTTTTTAAAATTTACTGTGAATATAACGCTTTCGCCGAAAGAACGTTAAGGAAATTACGATTTAGATTTCAATCGAGGCTAAAGTACGTTAGCGATAAGGATATCGGCAAGATTACCAAAAAAGAAATAATGCAGATGCTAGACCCCATTTATAAAAATAAGAAATATGCACTTCTAAAAGATCTGTTCTATTTTATTCGTTCTTTATTTAGGTTTGCACGAGATAGAGGTATTACC
Organism: uncultured Campylobacter sp.; assembly: GCF_938002845.1. Lineage (GTDB taxonomy): Bacteria > Campylobacterota > Campylobacteria > Campylobacterales > Campylobacteraceae > Campylobacter_B. Next base: position 33,232 of record NZ_CALKZP010000053.1, on the reverse strand, counting down.
GACAATATTTTATTTTGCGATACGCAATTAAAGAACCTATATAAGATACCTAAATCCGGGGGCTATTCGTATATTTCCGCGAATGCGGATTTGAGATTGTTGATAAAATATATCATGAGCTATCCTCATCAAATAGGCGTTAAGAATGCTTTAATCTTTGGACTACTTACCGGGCTAAGAAGCTCAAATGTAAGAAATTTAACCCACGCGCATTTAAAGGTGGACGATGACGGAGAATATTACTTACTATTCCCGCAGGATGAAAATAAAGTGAAAGCTAATGGTGATGAATATCTGGGTCTTCCAAAGGAGGTAGGTGAGTGGCTAGAGAGCATAAAAACAAAGTCTCCTTTATCTTTTGTGAATACAGAGGGAAATGTTTTGAGTGAGGCGACGCTTGCTTGTTAAGGCTCTTAGCCAATACCTAATGCTATAGCGCCACCAGCCGCATCAACGATAGGAATAACCATATTTAGCCCACCTGATTTGATTTTTACATAGTTATCAAAAACCTTGACATTATCAGGGTCGGCTAAAACATTTACAGGAATTCCTTTTATGAAATCGATTGTATCCGAAGTAGGCTTTGACATACCAAGCAACACCTTGACTTGAATTGTTAGAAGTATTGTTATCTTCTGACATAATTTTCTCCTATTTATAGAATTTGTAGTTTTTATCTAAATTTTCGATTTGTAAATTAAAATTTTGCAATAAATACTCATTTACTAGTTTATAGTCTTGCTTTGTCATCAAATAGACATTTACAGCATTTTTTTGATTGTCACAAAAAACTATGGTGCAAAATAGTATAAATTTATAATCTTTGTTAATTAATAAAGCAACTAATTTTGCTAAACAAGCAAGTAAATTTGATAAAATCAAAAAAAATCCCGCAATAACAAAACCAAATAGTACAAAAATTTTTTGAACCGAGTTATCTGGTATCTTACCAATCATAGGATAAATACTTTTTTTAACCCAAACAATATTTTGTTTTGCTACCGTCGTATCTCGTTTATCCCAATAAACTTTATCATTATATAAATATACTTTCTCAGGCTTTCTAAGTTTTCTAGTGAAATCAATAAAAGCCCAAATATTAACTATCGGAAACGATATAACACAACTACTAAATCTTGGATTTCTCATTTCATTTTTTAAAATTTCAAAAAACTCGCCACTATTCCAATCGACAACACCAGTAAAAAATACAATATAAATCATTATAGTGTTACATACAAGTAAAAATGTAAAACCATACATTATCATTATAAAGTTATTTTTAATGATGAGTGGAGCTTTATCATAATCTCTCATTTTAATCCTTTTTAAAAAATTTCTCTCATTGCAAGAATTTATTTAAATTCCCACAATGCCCACAACCTTGTAATTGCGAGACCACGAAGTGGTCGAAACAATCCAGCAATGAGGCGTTTTGAATTTGCAAATTCGCCTTAATAAACGGTTTCTCCGTTTTGCAACGACATTTTAATGCAAAATTCAAATCTCGTCAGTATCGTTTGATACTGAATTTATTAAATTTACAAATTTAAACTTACTTTACAAATTCACACAATTAGTAAATTTAAATTTGCAAATTTAATATTTGGATCTGTTTGATCTGAATTAGCCCTCAGTTAAATCCAAAATCCATGGCAGTCTTTTTTATACCACAGCTTGTTAATTGTTCAATCCCCTATACCCCGCCCATGCTAGCTCTGCATATGTTTTTAGCGCCTCAAACTTTCTCATTTTCTATCCTTTCTGAAGAATTCTTCTATCATCTTTTGATTACATATATCCAAATACTTCTCCCTGCCGCTATCGCAAGATATCCCGTATCCTCTCGACTCGCTTCCAAAAGCCTTTATAAAGCTTTCGCCTAACGCTCCTTGGTATCTTACGTTTTCGTATATATTATCGGCTAGTATCCTGCCCGTTTTTCTATCTTTTATGATTCCGCCGTAGTTAAAGCTTAGACCGATTAGGTCGTCAAGAAAGGTTTTGATATTTGGTGCCGGCTCTATGCGCCAGTCCGTCATCCTATTTTCTTTTTCCAATACCAACTCTATATCGGCTATCTCATCTTCATTGATTTCTTTACGAGCTACGCATTTGTCTTTGTAAATTTGCTTGAGATCTTTCATATTGTATTTTATGTAGCTTAATATTTTAGACGGTTTTATATCTATCGTCGAGGCATTTCTATCATCAAGTAATGATTTTATCTCTCTGATTATTTTATCCTCGCTTTCATGATTTGATTGTAGTTGATTAAAAAATATATTTAATTCTTCATACGTTATCGGGATACTCTTTAAAAAGCCTCTTGTGCTTAACTTGGCTGATAAAAAGCACTCTTGTGCGGTATAGTCATCCAGATAAATTCTAAAATATTTACCGTTTGTGACAGGATTTTCGCTTTTTTCTTTATAATCTATGAAATTTACGTAGCCGTTTATCAAAGATATGAAATTCGCATCGGTCGTATTTGCAGGGAAATTTAGCCAATTGGTTGGATCTATCAAAGGAAAACCGCTTATATTCCATTCGACTATTTCTCTTTCTCCGGCATAGTAAGCGTGTATGGCGGGCTTTTCATAGACGTTTATCTTGGCATATTTAAAATCATAATAGGCCATAATTGCTTTAAGTACGACAATATCCCCGAAAAACACCATAAACCAAACAAAAAGCCAAAGCAGTTTGCGTTTGCCTTTAGGGGCGATTAGGGCGACAAAAAAGCTTATGGTAAAAAAAGCGGGTATTATGAAAAGAAATACTATACTGCGCATATCTAACCTTTATAAAAATACATATGCAAATTTGTAAAGCCCAAAAAGCTTCTTTAGTAGCAATATTTTATTGCTCTATATCTTAGCTCGTCATTAAATTTCATATAAATTCAAGTAGATGAATTTATATGGAATTTTAAAAACTAGCTTGAGTATCTTAAAGTTATTTTCGGTTTTTAAGTCTTTTTGGCTCTTCAAACTTCTGTTTTAATCAAGCTCTTTATAAACGGAATTTCGATGCATTCTATACGAAAGGGGATTAAAATTTTATAAAACAGCGCTTGAAATTTTGGTTTTGCTGCCGCGACAAAGGGGTGGGTTGATCCGCTTTTTTGGCATAAAAAAAGCGCTTAAAAGCCTCGTGAGCCGAGGTGGAATTTGGACGCAACGGCGGCGTTTTGCTTTGCAATTTGAGTTAAAATTTGATATGATTGTGCGAAATTTATATTGAACGGCTTTTTAAAATGAATAAATTTATAACCCAAAAAATAGGCGCTCTTGCGGGCTTTAGCGATGAAATTTTAAAAATTTTAGCATCGTTTGACGCGGATGTTTCGGATGTCAGGCTCGCTCTGCAAATTTCAAAAAACGCTCCCCTCGCGGATAAAATTTTAGATTTAGCCTTTTGCGGTTTGTCTAAATTTAGCGCCGAAGAGCTCGCGCGGCAAAATTTCGGTGCCGCGGATGAGCAGTGCGATCTCCAAAGCATAGGGCCTATGAGGCGTGGTTTGCAAGATGCCGCGAGTGAGCAAAAAAGCGCAGACTTAGCAGGGCAGGGCGATAGTCCTAAATTTAATCACTCAAATGACGCAAACGGCGCGAACTGCAGCGACGAGAATTTTAAATTTAACCCCTCGCAGGCCGCGAGCGATACGCAGCGGCAAAATCAGCATGCCGCTGCGAAAGCCGATTGCGCGCTAGGTTCGAGTATCTCTACGCGAGCCGCACAAACGCAACAGCAAGAACGAGAGCAGGAGCAGGGGCAAGCGCAGCAGCAAAAACAGGAGCAAGAATGGGGCAGAGCGCAGGAGCAGGGACAAGAGCAGGGCGCCGCGGCACTAAAGACGTTAAATTTACAGCGAGCGTTTGAGCTTTATGGGCGCGAGCAGATGCGGGCGTTTTTTCTATTCGCAGTATTCGACGAGATGCTAAAGCCGGATTTGCAGGCGTATCGCATCGATCGCGAAAAGCTCACGCAGGTCTCGCTACTGCGAAATCTGCTTATGTTTTCGTGGATCAAATCCTACCCGCAGATTGAGCAAAGTATCCTCTCAAGCGTGATTTTAGTGGAGTTTGGGCGAGTTTTTATCGACGAGCAGGTGTGCGCTGCGGGCAAGGCGGAGGAATTTTACCATGCCATCAAGGGTTCGATCTTTCCGCAGGATTTTACCGATGTGGAGATGAAATTTTGCGGTACGAACCGCGAGAGCGTCTCGCACGCGCTATTTGCGCATTTTGGGCTAGAGCAGATCGCGCAGGACGTGCTGTATTCAAACGCCCCGGATGACGCGCCTTTTGAGAACAAATCCCGCTACGCGATGCTAAAAATCGCCAAAACTGCGGTCAATATCTACCATCACTTCGACGAGCTTAGCATCGACAACGCTTTGAATTTACTAGTCGAGTTCGGCTTCGAGCAGGAAGCGTTTTTAGAGGCGAAAGGTGAAATTTCGATATGAAAGAGTTCCTGCGCGCCTTCAACTCGGGCGTATCTGAAAAAGATCTTAGCGGCGAGCAAAAGGAGCTCGTGCGCAACCTCCTAAATATCGGCGCTATCAGCGCGCACAAGGGCAAGCTCTATCTGAACGACGGCTATGTTTTCGGCAGACTCGACATCGCGCGCGACGGAACAGGCTATCTGCAAAGCTTCGACGATCGCTTCAAGGCAGATCTCATCATCGAAAACAGATATCTAAGTGGCGTGCATCTGGGCGATCTGATCCTAACAAAAATTTTAAGCTCAAGAAAGTCCCGCCTGCACGCAAAGGTGCTGATGTGCGTCAAGCCCGCGTTTTTAACGAGCGTGGTTTATACTAAAAGCTTCGGGCGCGAAATTTTAGGCGTAAACGTCAAAACCGGTCTCGCAAATCCGCTCAAAGCCACGCAAAAATCGCTAAAGCAACTGCCGCTAAACACCCTTTTAAAGATCGATAATCTAACGAACGAGATCACCGAGGTGATCGGAAACTTGGCCGATCCCTTCGTCGATGAAAAAATTTCTTTAGCGATCTACGATAAAAACGACGAATTTAACGAAGCGTGCAAGCAGCAAGCCGCGAGCTTCGGCAGCGAAGTGGACGGGGCGCTATATCCGCAGCGCGTGGATTTGCAGCATCTGCCCTTTTGCACCATCGATCCTATCGACGCCAAGGACTTCGACGATGCGATCTATTTTGACGTAAAAGAGCGCACGCTTTACGTCGCGATCGCCGACGTGAGCGAATACGTAAGCGAATACTCGCCGATCGATAAGGAGGCGAAATTTCGCGGCTTTTCGATCTACTTCCCGCACCGATCCGTGCCGATGCTACCGCGCGAGCTTAGCGAAAACATCTGCTCGTTGATGCCAGATCTGCCGAGACTGGCCTTTGTTTTTAAGATCGCTTTAGATGAAAATTTAAACCCGCAAAAAGAGGAGCTTTTCGAAGCGATCATAAGATCAAAACGCCGCTACAATTACGACGAGGTCGATGAAATTTTACGCACCCGCAAGGCGTGCGAGCCCGAAATTTTAAGCTGGCTCTTGCCGCTTAATGAAATTTGCGAGCGCCTGCGCCGCGCGAGGCTGAAGCGCGGATTTGATTTCCGCACCAAGGAACTTCGCATCACGCTTGATGAGCGCGGCCTAATAAGCTCCACCCGCTTCGAGACCGACACTCCGTCGCACAAGCTCATCGAGGATTGTATGCTGCTAGCCAACAAAGCCGCTGCGGCGCGCATCGAGCGGGGCGTTTTTAGAAATCACGGCTCGGCGGAGCTTAAAAAAATTTACGCTCTGCTTGACGATCTGGCGCTGTTCGGCATCGACGCGCCGTATCAGAGCAATCTTGCTAAGATGATCGGCGAAATCCAAGCGCAAGCCGATGCTATGGGGATACGCGAGGAGATCGATAAGCTCATCATCAAGGCTCAAAAGCGCGCCGAGTATGCGTCCGAATCGCGCGGGCATTTCGGACTCGGATTTGATAACTACACGCACTTCACAAGCCCGATCAGGCGCTATTCCGATCTCATTTTGCACCGCTTGCTAAAGGCGCAGATGAGGGGGGATGAGAAATTTTATAATTACCTGCTTTTAAACATCGACGCTACGTGCGCGAGGCTAAACGAGCTCGAGCGCGAAGCGGATAAGGTTGCATTTGATTTTATGGACCGAAAATTTGCGCGCTGGGCCGCAGAAAATTTAGGCAAAAAATTCCGCTGCTATATCGACGAAAACGGAAATTCCGTCACCGCAAAGCTAGACGACAAACTAAAGGGGGCTAAAATTTTGGTTTCAAATTTCGCCGGCGACATTTTAACTCCCGTGCTAGTCGAGCTTACGGACGCAAATATCGCTAGCGGAGTGATTTTAGGCAGGGTGGTAAAGAAGATCTGATGTATAGAAAAGAATTTGACGGGCTTATAGCAAGCGGCAGGGTGCCTAATTTCGTGCTTTTGCGCGGCGGAGACGATTTTTCAAACGAGCTTTACGCGCAGCGCCTGAAGCAAATTTACGCCTCGGAAAATTTTTTGAGTTTGTATTTTTTGGAGTATGATTTTGAGCAGGCGCGGAGCTTCTTGGAGCCCTCGCTTTTCGGCGGCAGCAACACGCTTCACATCAAAACTGCCTCGCTTATCAAAAAGGAGGAGCTGCGAAGGCTCATCGCGCTGTGTAAGTCGGACGCGAATAACCATCTGATCTACGAGCTAAACGATAGCGAAATTTCTGTAAGCGCGGATTTTATCAAAGAATTTGAACGAAACGAAGTGAGGTTTTTCAAACCCTCGGGCGTAAACGAAGCCATAGCGCTACTTGCGCAAAAATGCGAGATGTGCGGGCTTTTTGCAAACACTGCCGCGCTTAGCAGGATCTACGCCATCCACAACGAAAGCCTGAGTCTGAGCGCGAGCGAGATAGAAAAATTTGCAAGTCTGGGACTTGAGCTTAGCCTGCAAAACGTAAATTTGATGGTTTATGGGCTCAGTGAGGTAAGCTACGACGAGCTTTTCGATAAAATTTTTGGACTAAGCGACTTTCGCGTAGATTTTTACAAAATGGCTCTGGGCGGCGGATACAACGAGATGGAGCTGATAAATTATTTCTACCGCTTGATTTATAGAATTTTTCGCCTGCATGCTTACGTGAAAATAAGCGGCAGATTTGATTTTAAGGCGGTTTTAGGCTATCAGCCGCCACCTTCCGTAGCCGCACAGATGCAGCGCTACGCCACCAGCTTTTCAACGCGGACGTTTTATAAAATTTTTGCCCACTTAAACGATTTGGAATTTGAACTCAAAAGCGAAAAAAACGTAGCGAAGGACGAGCTTTTGCTTGCATCGTTTTTGAGGTTGCAGCGCATGCTGCTAAGTTCGCTCGGGCAAAAAGCAAATATTAAGTGAAATTTTAGTAATATCCCTTCGCATTTTTTGCAAAATCCTTGCCCGCAGACGCTGTTTGCGAGCTAAAATCCATAAGGAGAATTTATGAGAAACTACGAGGTTTTATTCATCGTTAAGCCCACGCTTACCGACGATGAAGTTAAAACAAAAGTCGATTTCGTCAAAGAAATCATAACCAAAAATGGCGGAGAGATCGCTTCCGTGATCGAAATGGGCGCTAGAAAGCTTGCCTATAAGATCGACAAATATGAGCGCGGAGTTTATTTCGTAATCTATTTTAAAGCCGAACCGAGTTTGATCTCCGAACTTGTTAGAAATCTGCGTATCACCGAAGATATCATTAGATTTTTGACCGTCAAATATGAGACTAAGCGTGAAATTTCCGCTTGGGACAAGCTAAGCAAAGGTATCAAGCTAAGCCCTGCAAAAAAAGAGCGCGAGCCAAAAGCGCCGGCAGAGCCAAAAGAGCCTGAAGAAGCAGCCAAAGAGGGCGAATAAAGGATAAAATATGTTCAATAAAGTAGTTTTGGTAGGTAATTTGACCCGAGATATCGAGCTTAGATATCTGCAAACGGGCACCGCCGTAGGTAAAACCGGCATCGCCGTCACGCGCAGATACAATAGCTCAAACGGCGAGAAACGCGAAGAGACATGCTTTATAGACATAGATTTTTTCGGTCGCACGGCCGAGATCGCAAACCAATACTTGCGAAAAGGCAGTAAAATTTTGATCGAAGGCCGCTTAAAGCTAGATCAGTGGCAAGATCAGAACGGACAGAACCGAAGCAAGCACTCCATTAGCGTAGATACGATGGAGATGCTAGGAAGCAATCAAGGTGGAAGCGGCAGCTATAATCAAGGCGGTAATTACGAGGGCGGCAATTATGGCGGAAGCTCCGGCGGCTACGGCGGAGGAAATTCTAACTATAGCGGCGGTAATTACGGCGGCGGAAATAGCTATGCTAACAGACAAAACTCAAATTCAAGAGGCGCAAAAAACGATTATAACGCGCCTAAACAAAAAGAGCAGAGTTACGAAAGCACGATTCCGGAAGTCGACGTCGATGCCGATAAATACGATGACGGCAACGACACGATCCCATTTTAATTAAGGAAAAATCATGGCAGATAAGAGAAAATATACTAGGAAGTATTGCAAATTTACGGAGGCGAAGATCGAATTTATCGATTATAAGGACACGGCGCTGCTAAAGCACTGCCTAAGCGAGCGCTTTAAGATTATGCCGCGTCGCTTAACCGGCACCAGTAAAAAATACCAAGAGATGGTAGAAAAGGCTATCAAGCGCGCGCGCCAAGCAGCCCTTATACCTTATATCGTCGATCGCAAAGACGTGGTCGTAAATCCATTCGAAAATCTTTAAATTTTAGCGGCGTAGAGCCGCTAAAATTCCTACTTTTTAAATCCAATTTTTAAAATTTTTAAGCCTGTTCTTATATATATAATTTCATCCATATTTTTTCAAAGGAGAAATTATGGCAGAGAATGAACAAGAGGAATATTTGGAATGTCCTTTTTGCGGCAAAGACGACATCAAATACGGTGCGGTCGTATGTAGCGGATGTCAGGCGGAGATATCTTATCGCAGGTCGTGGATAGGAACACTCTTTTTTTCTATACTCTGGCTCTTTTTTGGAACGGCTTTTGCTAAAGACTATACTACTTTATTAATTATCGTCTGGGTTATTGGCATATTGGCCTTTATAGGTGCTTTAGCGGCGGCGCGAGATCACAGTCCGCGATTTCATAGGACTATGAAGCACGTTAAATAGTCTATATTCCGCCGTTCACTGGCGGAGAAATTTTGTAATTCTCCGATTAAATTTAAATTTTGGAGAATTACATTACTTAAATTTTAAAAGATAGATTATGAATTTTTTCCTAGGCTTCCTTGCTGGTAGCGGTGCTTTTGATGGGCTTGCAGCTGCGGTTATCGTTTTTGGCGTCATAGCCATTTTGGGTGGTTTTAATGCCGTTATAGCTTCCATTCCTGCTTTTATAGTGTTTTGCGTTGCAAAGGCATTTTTAGAAGGCTTGACTTCTAACGTAAATAATAGATTTGTTACCCTTGTCGTTCCGATCGCTGGAGCTTTAGTGCTAGCATACTTTACGGCTGATGCTGTTTATAAAAGTGAGCAGGCAAAGGATGCTGAGCGCGAAGTGCAGAAGCAACAAAATATGACGCAGCAAGATAAAGTCTATTATATCCAACGTAGTTTGATGTTTAGCGGCTACGGCGTGACAATCGACGGTAGGTGGGGCAAAAAGACCATGCGAGCGGCGCAGAAATATTCGGGCTCGTCCGCAACCTCGATCGACGAGCTTTATGAGGCGATCAGGGCTAAAAAAGAGGGCAGAAGATAAAATTTAAATCGCGAACAAAGTTCGTCTGGCTAAATTTTAAAATTTGCTGGTTTGTTTATATCTATTATCGGGCGCACCTTTAAATGCAACGTAGTGATTTCCAAAATTCTTTAGATTCGCTTGGAAGTTTAAATTTTAATATGATTTGAATGCTTTAAGGGCAGAAGGAAATCTGCTTGCATATGATGTCCAGAACTTAAATTTAGAGATTTTGCCTTAGAAGGTTTGGCGAATGACACTGTCGCCGAATGATTCTGGCTTAAATTTAGCGGATTTCAACTACAAGCGCAGCGAAATTTACGTTACTTTGTGCCTTTTCTAAAAGCATAATGCCTCAGCACTCGAGCGAGCAAAATTTTATCTCACATCGCTACGCTTTGACCTGAAGTACGCGACACATTCTAAGTCACGAAAAACTAAAATTCTTATACCTCCGAAGCTCACATCGTTTGTCAAAAGCTCGTGTCTAAATCAAAATCCATACCTCCCAAAACTTCGCTAGCTAATATTTTTAATTTTGGATTGTAAATGAGATAAATACCGAGGCGGCAATCTTTAGTGGATGAAATTTATACGTAAAAAACCGAGGTTTGGATTTACTATGAAAGTTTCAATTTCTTAAACTCGCGGCTATATTTTCTTTGCGAAATCGCGTTAAATTTAAGGCTATCTATATTGGAGAAATTAACGGCGTATTCCTTCAGACAGGCAAGGATGAAAGAGAAGCGGTAATTGCCATTTTCGTAAAATATCTCGCTCGTTATTATTTCGCCGGGCGCCACGCCGCATCTTTGATCCGAGCTCATAACGCATTTTAGTTCATAATATCCATTTTGCAAATCTCCGATGTAAAATTTCAAATGCAACTTTTCATTGATTTGCTTTTTGGGTAGCAATAGTGCATCGTTGAAGCTTATACCCGCAAAAATTCTTTCTAGCGTATGCATATTTTTATGCAGCCCTGCTAAATACTCCTCGTACCGCCGCTGCCTTAAGGCATATTCGCTATCTTTTATATTGCCCTTGATCCAATCTAAGTCAAAATATAGCACTTCAATCTCTTCGGTTTTAAATTTATCGCTGCCTGTTCGCTACAGCCCCAAGAAATTCTCATCGTTTTTGATCTTTTCGATGATGTCGAGCGTGGCGTAAAATTCGTCGTAGAAATATGGCATCTCGAGCTTGAAAAATTTAAAGCTTAGCCCCTCCAGCACCTTGAGCGAGTGTTTATTTTTAAGCAAAAATATGAAAAATACCCCATCTTTTTCCAGCGCGTTGAGGTAGTTTATTTCGCTTATATTTGCGCGCAGGATCTCGGCGTCGAGGATGACGACGTCGGCTACGTAGATGAAGTCGTTTAGGTGCCTCTTTGCGCTCTCCCAGTTGGAGTTTGGCATCACGTCGCAACCAAGCTCGCTCAAAAAATCTCTCAGCTCCTCAAAGATCGCGCGGTTTTTATGCGTGATTATGACGTTGTAGTCGTATTTTTTGGCGCTAAAGCTCTGCTGCGCGAAGCAACTAAGCACAGCATCCATTTTGATAAAGGTTCCGCGCCCGTCGGCTCCAATACTCGGATGCGAACCGAGTGCACGCAAATGGGTCTGCGCCGAAGTAAGATACTCATCATCCGTGCTAGCGGCGCTTTCTAGTGCACCTTTGAGCGCATAGGTACGCGGATCCTTTAGCTCGCGATCGATGCCTACGCGAACGTCGAGCTTGATAGAGCTCATATTCGCTCTAAGTTCCTTGCTACTAAATTCCACGCTCACGCAGATCGGCTCGGCGATGTTTTGCAGAAAAAACTCGCACGCGTCAAATACCGCGCTAGTGAGATTTAGCACTTCGCCGCCGTAAATGCGCGGTAGCTGCGGCGGGAAGCTAAGATAGAGCGTGCTATCGTATTTCGTGCACTCCTCAAATAAAATTTCGCTTTGGAATTTTAAAATTTTTAAAATATCGATCTGCGCGATATCCTCGCGTCTAGGCACGACGGAATCGCTTTCTTTGGCTTTAGGCGCAGCGGAGAAAATTTTGCCGCTTACGGCGGGCTTTTTAGCAAAAAGTTTTCTTGCCGCAAAGCCTGCCGTCGCAGCCAATATTGCTAGCGCGCCTAAAACCACGGCTTTCATAGCACAAGCATCCCATCGCCATAGGAGTAGAAGCGGTATCTTTGCTCCACTGCGATGCGGTAGAGCTCAAGCGTGCGCTCAAGACCGATGAAGCTCGCTACGAGCATTATCAGCGTGGATTTTGGTAGGTGAAAGTTCGTAAGCAAAAAATTCTGTCTTATCGGCGGGTTGCCTGGGTGCAAAAACAGCTCACAGACTCCGCTGCTTTGCCCGTTACGTGCAAAATTTTCGATCGTTCTCGTAACGGTCGTACCCACGCCTAAAATTTTTCGCTCGCTTTTTAGGATTTGCGCGGTCTGCGGCGGGATGGAGTATAGCTCGCCGTGCATTTTGTGATCGCGCAGATCCGCTACTTCCACGGGCTTGAAGGTACCCGCGCCTACGTGCAGCGTGATGAAGTGGATCTCATGATTTTGACGCAAATCCGCAATCATCTCGCTATCAAAATGCAAGCTCGCGGTGGGTGCGGCGACGGCGCCTTGCTCGCGCGCGAAGATGCTTTGATACCAGCTTTCGTCCTGCTTGGTATCGGTGCGCTTGATATACGGTGGCAGTGGCACATGGCCGATACGTTCGCAAATTTCAAAAACATCATGGGTGTTTAAAGCTTCGCCGCCCTGCTCAAACTGCACGATGCGAAGCCCGCCTTCCATCAGCTCGCAAACGCGCGCTTCAAGACCGCTTTGAAATTTTAATTCGCTGCCTACTTTGACGCTGCCGCGAATATAGGCGCTAAATTTATTGCCCTCAAGCGGCGAATTTAACAGAAGCTCGATCTTGCCGCCGCTGTTTTTATGACCGAAGAGGCGCGCCTTGATTACCCGCGTGTCGTTGAAAATAATATCGCAGGGCGGCAGGGCGTCCGCCAGATCGCCGAAGTGCGCGTGAGTAATCTGCTCTTTAGCGCGGTCATAGATCAGCAGGCGCGCGCTTTGTTTGGGCATCACGGGCGCGCTTGCGATGAGCTCGCTAGGAAGCTCGTAATCGTAGCTGCCAACTAAATTTAGATCCGCCATCTCACGCCTGCGCTACGTCCGTGGAATTTTCGCTTTCGTCATCCTCGGGCTTATACGGATTTATCATTTTGGCGATAAAGATCGAAAGCAGATAAAGCGCAATTAGCGGAGTTGCGAGCATAAACTGACTAAGCACGTCCGGCGGCGTCATGACCGCTGCAAAGATGAAAATAATGACGATTGCGTAGCGGAAAAAATCGCTCAGGCTTTTGTTTGTCACAAGCCCGATCTTGGCGAGAAAAAAGGTCACCACCGGAAGCTCGAAGCTGATGCCGAATGCGACGACGAGCTTAGCGAAAAAGCCTACATATTCGCCGATCGTAGGCATCGCAGTAAATTGCTTGGCGCCAAAATTTACCAAGAAATTAAATGCGACTGGGATTACGAAAAAATAGCAAAACGCCGCGCCCAAAAAGAACATAATGCTCGCGCCACTAACGAAGGGAATGACGTATTTTTTCTCGTTATCGTAAAGTCCAGGCGCTACGAAAAGCCACGCCTGCCAGAAAATTATCGGCATTGCTAGAAGTAACGAGGTGAAAAACGATACCTTCATCGCAGTAAAAAACGTTTCGCCAAGCTGGGTAAAGATGATCTCGCTGCCTTTGGGAAGTACGCGCACTAGCGGGCGCGTCATGAGACCCAGGATCTGCTCCCAAAAGCCGAAGCAAACGACGAAAAGGACGATGACGGAAAGCACGGAGATAACCAGGCGCTTGCGAAGCTCGGCTAGATGGGGTTTTAGCTCTTCAAACATTAAATTTCTCTCTCATTATGATTTTTGCGTGTCGTTATTTTGCGCGCCGTTTTTCGCTTCGCTACTTGCGTTCGTATTTTGCGCGGAATTTTCCGCGCCGCCGCTTGCGCTCGGCATGGAATTTTCGCCTTTGTTTTCAGCGCCAGAATTCGCACTTTTGCTTTCAACGCCGGAATTCATTGCGCTGCCGGCGGAGCCTTGCGTAGAGTTTACGGTGCCGCCCGAATTTTGCGCGGAATTTTCGCCGCTCGAATTTGACTTTAAATTTGCCGTCCCATTTTGTTTTTGTGCCGAGACTTTCGCGGAGTTTAGCACGTCTTTGGCGGCGTCCGAGCTAAGCGTTTCTTTAAGCGAGCTTTCCGCGTCTTTTAGCCCCGCATTTAGCGTCTCTTTGACTGAGTCGATACCGCCTTTGATCTCGTCGAGCTCCTCAAACGTGAGCTTTTTGCGCACGCCCTCACTTGCTTGCGTGATACTCTCTTTATATTTTTTGGCGTCCTCTTTGAGCTCGGCGATGCGAAGCTCCTGATCGAAGCTCGATTTTGCGTCGTTGATGGTTTTTTTGATGACTTTGAAGTATTTTGCGAGCTCGACCAGCACTTTTGGAAGCTTCTCGGGCCCTAGCACGATTATCGCGATGATTAAAATGACCGTAATTTCAGGCATACTGATACCAAACATAAAATTTCCTAATGTAAAAAGTGGCGTATTGTAACTAAAATTTCATTAATCTTAAATTTAGCGCCCGCGGCGGCTTTCTTGCGTGATAAAAAGCGCGATCTCGTCGGCGAGCAAAAAGTTGGGATTATAAAATTTACCCTCGCCGAATTTCAGCTTTTTTGCCCGCACGAGCAGCTGCGCGTTGCTTAGCTCCGCTGCGTTTAAAATACGTGCTTCAAGCCCCAAAACGCAGCGCAGCCCGAGAAATATGCGCTCAAGCTTTTTATCCTGCGCGCTTAGAGCTTCGCGCTGTTTTTGCAGCGGATCTGCAATGTAATCTTGCAAATTTTTAGGCGAGCTAAGGCGCACCTGTCCGCTAGTTCCGACCGCAAATGCCCCAAATCCGGCGTAATCCTCACCGCGCCAGTAGGCGAGATTGTGCTTACAGCGCAGTCCGCGCGCGGCAAAATTTGAAATTTCATACTGGCTAAAACCACTATCCGCCGCAAGAGCAAAGAGAAATTTAGCTAGAGCCACGCTTTCCTTTTTAAAGCTTTCGCGCCCAAAAAACGGCGTGTTCTCCTCGAGGCTTAGCGCATAGGCGCTTAGATGCGGCACTTCGCAGCGCACAAGCTCGTCCATTTCAAATTTTAAATTCCTCTTATCGTCAAATTTGCTCGCGTAGATTAGATCTAAATTTATATTATCAAAGCCCGCCGCTTTGGCATTTTGCACCGCTAGGAAAATCTGCGCGGCGTTGTGCGCGCGACCGAGGAACTTTAGCTTGGCGTCGTTGAAACTCTGCGCGCCGAAGCTGATGCGATTTACGCCGAGCCCCTGCATCGCCCTAAGCCAAGCGGGGCTGGCGGAGTTCGGATTAGCTTCCGAGCTGATTTCGGCTCCGGCAGCAAAACGCGGCGTAAGCAGCGCAAAAATTTCGTCGTAAAGCCCTGCATCCACGGCGCTTGGCGTGCCTCCGCCGATGAAAAGCGTCGAAATTTGCGCGTGCGGATTTTTCGCCAAAAAGTCGCGCACCTCAAGCTCTAGCGCGCGAAAGTAGCTTTTTACGAGGCTAAACTTATCGCTGAAGGAGCCAAAGGCGCAATACGGGCATTTGGAGGTGCAAAACGGCACGTGGATGTAGATGTGCAATGGCGGTCCTATGGGCTGAATTTATGTCACAAAATTTAGCGAATTAATTTGAAAATTTATATAAATTTTAAGCCTCTTAACGCAAATTTTAATATTTTTAGGTAGAATTTTGAGAAATTTTTTGTGAGAAAACGAGATGGAAAAAGAGAAAAATTACAGACCAAATGTCGCTGCAATCGTACTTTCGCCCTCGTATCCGTTTAATTGCGAAATTTTAATCGCGCAACGAAGCGACATCAAAGGCGCCTGGCAGTTTCCTCAAGGCGGTATCGATGATGGTGAGACGCCTAAGATGGCGATCCGCAGAGAGCTCGGTGAGGAGATCGGAACAAGCAAAGTCGATATCATCGCTGAGTGCCCGAAGTGGCTCAGCTATGACTTTCCCGATGGGGTAGCTCAAAAGATGCACCCATACGACGGGCAAATTCAAAGGTATTTTTTGGTGAGATTGCGAAGCTTAGCCGATATAAACATCAATACTAAACTTCCGGAGTTCGACGCATTTAAATTCGTAGGCGCGAATGAGGTTTTAAGGCACGTAAATCACTTCAAAAAGCCGATTTACGCGACGGTTTTAAAATATTTTAAGGAGGAGGGTTACATTTAATGCTGATCGTTCAAAAATACGGCGGTACGAGCGTCGGTACGCTAGAGCGGATCGAGGCGGTCGCGCAGCGCGTGATAAAGACTAAAAACGAAGGACACGATGTCGCGGTAATCGTATCTGCGATGAGCGGCGTTACCAATCAGCTCATCGAGCAGGCGGAATTTTTTACTAAAACTCCCGTAGGCAGAGAGATGGACGTGCTGCTAAGCTCGGGCGAGCGCGTCACCAGCGCACTTTTAGCTATCGCGCTAAATGCTAAGGGCTATGCTGCGATCGCATTTAGCGGGCGAGGCGCGGGCATCGTGACGGATAATTTTCACACCAAAGCTCGCATCGTCTCTATCGATCCAAAAAGTATGCAAGAGGCGCTAAAGCAGGGCAAAATAGTCGTCGTCGCGGGCTTTCAGGGCATTAGTACCGCAGGCGAAGTAACTACGCTCGGGCGAGGCGGAAGCGATCTTAGCGCAGTCGCCGTTGCAGGAGCGCTGAATGCCGATCTGTGCGAAATTTACACCGACGTAGACGGCGTATATACGACCGATCCGCGCATCGAGCCAAAGGCTAAGAAGCTTGATCGCATCAGTTACGACGAGATGCTTGAGCTTGCGAGCTTGGGAGCGAAGGTTTTGCAAAATCGAAGCGTCGAGCTTGCGAAAAAATTAAACGTAAATTTGGTGACGCGAAGCAGTTTTAACGATCATGAAGGAACACTCATAACAGGAGAAGAAAAGATGGAAGATGCGGTAATTAGCGGCATTGCACTGGATAAAAATCAAGCAAGAATTACAATTAGAAACGTAGAGGACCGCCCCGGCGTCGCGGCTGAAATTTTCTCCGCGCTTGCAAGTAAGGAGATCAACGTCGATATGATCGTGCAAAATATCGGACGAAACGGCGAGACGAATTTGGGCTTTACCGTGCCGCAAAACGAGCTAGAGACGGCCTATAGGGTAATGAAAGAGGTAAATCCAAATCCGAATTCCATCATCGAATCGGATGCCGATATTGTAAAGGTTTCTTTGGTCGGAGTAGGTATGAAAAGCCACAGCGGCATAGCCAGCAAGGCGTTTAAGACGCTCGCGGACGAAGGGATAAATATCCAGATGATCTCCACGAGCGAGATTAAAATTTCGATGATCGTAGAGGCCAAATACGGCGAGCTTGCCGTGCGCGCGCTGCATAAAGCCTACGATTTGGATAAATAATGCAGGATCTGCACACTTGGAGCGTCACGGCGATGCGCTCCGAGCCCGGACTTGAGTGGCTCGAGGATCGCAAGGAGGACTGGACGCCGCTTTTAGCATCAAAGCTAAAATTCCTCCACGACGGCTTTGCTTTCATCGTCATCTGCGACGATGAGCGAAGCTGGTTTAGCGAATACATCATCAAAAAGATCAACTCCTCTACCAACTCACGCCCGCTGCTACCGTTTTTTTCTTTGCGCTCGCTCTACCGTGGCGGCGTAAATAGCCTTGAGGACGCGCTGCTGCTAAACGATATGCTAAGCCTCGCGTTTGCCAACGGCTTTATATATTTTTACATCGGCAACGGCAACCATCCGCTAGCCAAAATCGCCAAAAGCCACGAGGATAGCTATCTGTGGCTCATCGACGAGAGGCTGCAAAACAGCTTCTACATGAGCGAGAGCGATCCGAGCCTTGATCTCAAACTGATCCAACTTTTTAAAATTTTAGATAAAAGCATTGACGCCGTGCTTTTTGACGAAGTGGTGCTTTGAAAATCATAAATCAGATCGTTTTAACCAGCGATTATGGGGGCTTTAAAGATAAAATTTTAGCCGAAATTCCACGCAAAAATTTAAGGTTTTTCGAAAGCACTGAACTTAAGATCGACGAGGCGCGAAAGATCATCGACGAAGCCTACGTCGCCGAGCGCGAGGATAAGATCATCGTCATCGCCGCTACGAAATTCGGCGAGGAGGCGCAAAACGCTCTGCTTAAAATTTTAGAGGAGCCGCCTAAAAATACGGTGTTTTTCCTGATCACCCCTTTCATCAACGCCCTGCTGCCTACCATCCGCTCGCGCCTCGTGGTGCAAAATCTCTGCGTGCGAAAGCCCAGATACCGCACCGGGTTAAATTTAACCAGGCTCAGCCTAAAGGAAGCGGTGGAGTTTATCGACGCGCAGATCGCGCTGGAGCGCAAGGGCGAGCTGGATAAAACGGCGCTAAAAGCGCTCATCGGCGAGATCGCGCTAGAATGCTTCGAAGCAGGCGTCAGGCTAAGCGGCGATGAGCTGCAGCGGATTGACCGCTTGAGTTATCTTGCCGAGCACAACGCTAAAGCCCATGCCGTGCTTACTCCGCTACTTTTGATGATCGAGGAGAAAAGATGAAAATTTATAAAATTTCAAACGAGGCCGATTTTGCGCTGATTTGCGAGCGTATCGGCGTGCGAAATGCGGGACGGGCGATAATGCAGAAAAAATCGCGGCTAAACTTTTTCTATCTAAAAGATCTGCGAGCGCCCGCGGCGAATATTTTAAAACAAGATGCCCTTAGTATCGGCGCCGAGCTTGCGTGCAACGAAGGGGTGATCCTGGGGCGCGACGATACGGACGCGGTTTTGATCGCAAATGACCGCCAGATCGAGGCTTTGGCGCAGAAAGAAACGCTGCAGGATTTCGGGCTAAAAGAGCTTGCGAAATTTCTAAGCGAGAAATTTGCTAAGCCGCAAAGCTGCGAAATAATGGGCGTAGTAAACATCAACTCCGATAGCTTCAACCCCGCAAGCCGTGCGGCAAGCTTAAAAGAGGCGACCAATAAGATCGAAAAGATGATTGAGCAGGGCGCCGCTATCATCGACATCGGCGGCGTAAGCTCGCGCCCGGGCAGCCAGTACTGCGGCAGGGATGAGGAGTTTGCGCGCATAAAGGACGTGCTGAGCGAAATTTACCACCTGCGTCTGCACGAAAGGGCTAAATTTAGCCTCGATAGCTTTGATGAGTATTGTTTGGAATTTGCGCTAGATCGGGGCTTTAGCATCATTAACGACATCAGCGCAAACCTCGCTCTTGCCCCGCTTGCGCTTCGCTACGACGCCGCTTACGTGCTGATGCACATGCAAGGAAATCCGCAAAATATGCAGCTTGCGCCCAAATACGACGATCTGATGGGCGAAATCGATGAGTTTTTTGCGCAGAATTTGCAGCAGCTGCAAAGCGTGGGACTTAAAAAGATCATCCTTGACGTGGGCATCGGCTTTGGCAAGACTGCCGAGCAAAATTTGGTGCTGATTAAAAATTTGCAGCATTTCTTGCACTTCGGCTGTCCGCTGCTCGTGGGCGCAAGCAGAAAGAGCGTTATCGATTTTTACAGCTCCTCCGTGGTCGAGGATAGGCTCGCAGGCTCGCTGTATCTGCACCAGATCGCGGCTTTAAACGGCGCCGCGATCATCCGCACGCACGACGTTTTCGAACATGCTCAAATGCTAAATCTAATGCGCGCGATGGATCGGATTCTGCTATAGTAAAATTTCAAAAAACTTATCGGAATTCTGCGAAATTCTATGGGATTTTCTTGAAATTTCATGGCTTGGCAAGATTTTGATAAAACCCGCTTTTTATAGAATTTTAAAATTTGTCCGAGTCAAATCTTTATAATTTTTATAAATTCTACCAAAGAGCGTTTTGCAAAATTTCATTAGAAATTCTTTCGTGCTTGGTTTTTTTCTTGGAATTTATTGCGTGTCCGCTTCTAAAATTTTATCAAATTATGCGTTGGTGCTTAAATCTTAACAAATCTCGCGCTGAAGATTATTGTGGCCGATAAAAATTCTACGTAGCGAGCCTATGTATGCGAACAGGTACAGCGCGTGAAATTTGCAAGCGGTGTGTATATTTTATAAAAAACGCCCACGCTGATCTACATTGCAAGCGAATCACGTGCATAAACAAAATCCTAAATCGCGCCACTATAATTTGCACCGCAAGCTTGCAATTTGATCAAATTTAGCGCGTACCAGCGGAACGACAAAACCGAACGAAAAGCGTGCGGTGCGGCAAATTTTAAATTTATTTTACGCGGCGGCGTAGAGTTTTAAAATTTATTTTCTGCGATGGCGCAAAATTTTAAATTTATCTGCCGCAAAAACAGAGGCCGCTACCGCTTAAAGTCGTGGATTTCGATATTTGCGTCATATTTTTTGCAAAGCTCGCTTACTTTTTCTTTAAGCCTTTCTTCGTCATAGCAGATGAGATCGATGTATGCGTGCCTCTGCCCAGTTGCGCCGCCGATTATCTCCAAAAACGAGCCGCAGCTTTCTAGCTCCTCATCCTCGATCTTATTTCGCAGATCAAAGCCCGCCTGCACGTCGCCGCCGCTACCGATGCTAAGAAAGCAAAATTTTATGCCAAGCTCGAAGGCTTCGTTATAGATGTCGTGCTCGCCGTTTAGGTATTGATTTACGATGGCCGTTAGGCAGGTGGTGCCCACGATCACGTCCTCGCGCACCTCGCTTCCGCGCGGCTCCATTTCGTAGCTAAAAAAATTCTTTAGCGGTTCGCGAGCGGCTTTTTCGCCGAATTTCTCATCGACCAGATCGGCGAATTCGCTTAGCGGCACGCCGTTTTCTTCGGGTTCGGCTAGCACCTCAAGCTCGCCTAGCGTATTTATGATCGCCGTTTCGCCGATCATATTGTCAAGCAGGATAAAGCTAAGGTTATAAGCCTTGCCATCGTCCTGCGCGAGCAGAGTGGCTAAATTTACATTGTAAATTTTGATATCCACGTCGCTTTCGTTAAACTGCGCGTAGATCATCGACTCCTCGGCGTTTACGCGGGTACCATACATCTCGATCCCGCCGATACCTCTCGGCGCACGCGGCTTTCCGAGCGTGCAGAGCATTCTGTCCTCGAGCTGTTTTGGCATAGCGTTTTTGATGAAGCTTAGCCAAAATAGGCGGTGCCTCATGCCCTCGGGAGTTAGCACCAGATCGAGCTTATCGCCTACGAGCCCAGTCATAAAATATGGCTCTGCAAGGCAGATACGAAGCTTCTCGTCGGTCTTTCGCATCGCCTTTTCAAACTCCTCCGCTGCCAAATCGGCCTTGATCTCATCTATCACGCCGCTAAATTCCGTCCAAAATTTATCCACTCTGCCGGCAAAAGTGCTTGGAATTTGCGCTTTTTCAGCTTTTTTACCAAAACCAAATAACCCCATATTTTCTCCTTAAATCAAATTTTACTCGCATTATAGCTAATTGGTCCGCCTCACGTGCACTGAAAACAGCCGCCCAAAACCTCGCATTTCTCGCAAATTTGCACGTATATGACTCCCTCGCCTTGTATCATCTCGCCAAATGGGATCTGCGCTAGATGTTTCATCGTCCCGCTGCAACTAGGACAGAGTAGATACTCGGCGTCCTGCACCCACTGCGGATAGCCGCCCACGGTCGTATCAAGCTCGCTAAAGCAGCCGTAAAAGGGCGACACTTCGTCGCCTAGTTTAAATCTCATACCGCACAGTCGCGCCATGTCCTCTTGCGAAAAATAACTCTCCGTAAATCCTTCGCCTTTATAGCTTAGCTCTATCTCGCCGTCTGCGCCTCTCTTGCAAAAGTAAACGACCGAACCGACGCAGGTCGGGCAGCAGCGAAATATCGCGTCGTGCTTTAAATTTAAAAACGCAAGCCGCGGCTCGCCAGCCTTAAGGCGTAGCATATCGAGCATCTCGCAGCCGCAAAACTCGCACTTTTGGTCTGTAGGCTCGCCGATTTGCACGGACTCATCCGCGTTTTGGTTTGAGTTTAAATTTGCGTCTTGGCTCGCGATTTTGCCATCTTTTACGCGCACCGCGGTGAGGCACTTTTCAAAAACCAAAGATTTTCGCTCGCCCGTCTCGTCAAACACCCAGCCGCCGATTTTTGCGTAAAATTCGGTACCCACGTAGAGCTTTTTACGCCACGGCCGCGGGTTTTTATACAGCTCGTAAAAAAGCTCGGCCGTCTGCTCGCCGCCCTGCCACGCAAGCGCGCAAAGTAGGTGATTTAGCACGTTTTTGGAGTTATCCTCTAGCGAGTTTAGTTTTGTCATGAGTGCGTCTTTTACATCGTCCGGCGCGCCGAAGTAGAGCTCTGGCGGATAGTAGATTTCCTTTGCCGCTGCGGCTCTCGCGATTCTTGGATCGTGGATGCCCAGCAGGCTAAAAAGCGCCCAAAAATCATTGCAGATCTCATCCCATTTTTCGATCTCATCGATTCGCTCCGCGATTTTTAAGATCATCGCTTCTACTTCGTCGGCGCTTAGGTTTAAAATTTCATCCCGCCTCTGCCTTTGGCTGCACGAGTGGCAGATGCCGTCGAAATAGATCGTGTTTTCGCCGCATTTTGGGCATAGATGAGCGCCCATATTTGCTCCTTGAGTTTAAATTTCATCAAATTTTATCAAATTTCGCTGCATTTGGCGAGCAAGCGCGGCTTTAAATTTGACTTCGTTTGCCTGCGCCAAATTTATCTATATCCGTAAATTTTTAGCCCGATTTCGTCTATTTCGTAGTCAAATTTGCCTGCCTTTGTCATGGCGTCCAGCACCGCTTCAAGCGGATTTGGGATAAAATTTGAGGCGAGCTTTTCGGTTTTGTTCATACGCGTTTGCTCGTAAAATTTAGGCACGAAAACCCAGTACAAGTCTTTAAACAAGATAGCTCCGTTGGCGCAGTCAAAATACCCATCCTGTAGGCACCCAAAGCCGCAAACGAGTACGATCTCCTCGTCGCTTGAAAGCAGTTTTGTGCGTAAGCCCTTGCAACCCGAGGCCTCTAAAATTTCGCAAAGCTTGAGCCATTTTGCGTCGTTCATCAGCGACGTGAGGCGACTTGCCTTTTTAGCTAGCCTTTTTTGATAAATTTCGTATTTTTCGTTTAAATTTTGCATGATGTTCCCGAGTGATAATAAATTTGCGTATAGGTAAGTTTAAAAATAATAAATAAAAATCGGTAGAAATTTGGGCGAGTAAATTTATATCGCCCAAATTTGCTGGATAGGTTTAAAAGCGAAATTTAGCGTCGTCGCCCGTCAAATTTCGCCTATTAAATTTACTCTACGGTCACGCTTTTAGCGAGATTTCTCGGCATATCCACGTCGTTGCCTAGCCTCACGGCGATTTCCAGCGCAAAAAGCTGCAGGATGATCATCATCTCGAAAAACTCGCTCATTGGATGAGTTTGCTTGCTCGTTTTGATAAAATCGTCGCTAAGCTCGAACTCCTCGGGGCTGATAGCAAGTATGTAGGCGTCGCGAGCGGCGAGCTCCTCGACGTTGCTTTTGGTTTTTTCGTAGAGGACGGTTTGCGGCATCAGTGCGATCGTAAAGAGTCTCTCGTCGGCAAGCGCGATAGGGCCGTGCTTCATCTCGCCAGCTGGATAGCCCTCGGCGTGCAGATAGGAGATCTCTTTGAGCTTTAGCGCGCCTTCTAGCGCAAGCGGATAAAATATATCGCGCCCGATGAAAAAGAAGCCGTGGCCGTGCAAATAGTGCTTTGCTAGGCGTCGGATGCGCTCTTGCGGTTCTTTGCTGATGTTTAAAATTTGCGGAACGTGCAGGAGCGCCGCGATCTCGTTTTTTAGCTCGTCTTTGCTTATCGAGGCTTTAGCCTGCGCGATTTGCAGCGTTAGCATCCATAGCGTCACGACCTGCGTGGCGAAGGCTTTGGTGCTGGCTACGCCCTTTTCGATGCCGGCGCGAGTTAGCAGCGTGTCGTCAGCTAATCGCACGATCGAGGAGTTATCGACGTTGCAGATAGCTAGCGTCTTTAGTCCTGCTTGCTTGGCGATTTTTAGCGCTTCTAGGGTATCGGCGGTTTCGCCGCTTTGCGAGATGACGATAAAAAGAGCGTTTTTGTTTAGTTTTGGGCGTCTATAGCGAAATTCGCTTGCGATCTCGACCTTGGCTCTCGTGTCTGCTAGCCGCTCAAAAAGATAGCTAGACGTAAGGGCTGCGTGATAGCTCGTGCCGCATGCGCAGATCACGATATCATCGATATTGCGTAGATACTCGTCTGTCAAATTTTCAAGACCTACTGCATCCTCTTTGACGCGTCCCATTAGCGTTTCGCTCACTACCGCGCTTTGTTCGTAGATCTCTTTTTCCATAAAAAATCTATAGCCCTCTTTTTGCGCGTAGCTTTTATCTGCTGGCAGCGCGGAAAAGCTCGGGCTTAGTTTTTTTGCGTCTTTAAAAACCGCGATCTCGTCAATGCTTACAAACCCGTAGCTTTTATCGTCCAGGTAACACACCTCTTTGGCTAGGCCGATTAGCGGGGCGTCTGAAGAGGCGAAAAAGACCTCTTTGCCTTCGCTTTTGCCGATGGCTAGCGGCGCGGCGTCCTTGGCGAAGAAAATTTTGCCCGGAGCCGTTTTGGTGATTAGCAGCGTCGCGTAAGCACCGTGCAGGCGCGCTACCGTCGCTTCGTATGCTCTAAACGGCTCGCCGATAGTTTTTAAATTTTCCTCAAAAAGGTGCACGATGACTTCGGTGTCGGTTTGGCTAAGGAAGCTAACGCCCTTTGCCTCAAGCTCCTCTTTTAGCTCTTTGTAGTTTTCGATGATGCCGTTATGAACGACGAACGAGTGCTCGCCTAGGTGCGGGTGAGCGTTGATCTCGGTTGGTTTGCCGTGCGTAGCCCAGCGCGTGTGTCCGATCGCGACGCCTTCGCCGCTAGAGCTAAAGCCCTCTGATTTTTTGGCTAAATTTTCAAGCTTGCCTGTGGCTTTGAAAAAGGCGATTTCTTGCGCGCATTTATCGCAACCGCCATCTAGACTCATCACCGCCATGCCTGCGCTGTCGTAGCCGCGATACTCAAGCTCTTTTAATCCGTTTAAAATAAACTCTCTTTTTTCTCTATTGCCGACGTAACCGACGATTCCGCACATGTTTACTCGCTTTCTAATAATTTTAAAATTTCGCCCAAATCCACGCCCTCGCGCTTTTCGATAAGTAGCAAATTTCGCGTCCTGTTTTTTACGGTTTGGATTCTAGCGTTGGCTATTTTTACATCAAATTCCTTAAAAACTCCCAATACGTAAGCCATCAGTCCGCGCTGATCTT
Organism: uncultured Campylobacter sp.; assembly: GCF_938002845.1. Classification (GTDB taxonomy): domain Bacteria; phylum Campylobacterota; class Campylobacteria; order Campylobacterales; family Campylobacteraceae; genus Campylobacter_B. The sequence continues at coordinate 8,066 of NZ_CALKZP010000053.1, read as the reverse complement.
TCGCGTTTATGCCCAGCTTTGCGTACTCTTGCGAGTGGTTCGCGTCGAAATTTAGCTCGCCTTTTAGTATTATCGGGCGATTTATCTGCGCTGAGGCGCCACTTTTTAGTGAGATCTCGATGAGGTTTTTTAGGGTTTCTAGCTCGCTTGATTTTACGTTTTTGTTAAACTCGAGCTTGACGTAAAATTTACCATCAAACAGCTCGAAAATCTCCATAAATCCAAGATCAAGATGCGCCAGAGCCGAGAGCAAAACGGCTAAATTCGGATAGTTTTGCGCGTAAATTTCGATGCTTAAGCTTTGGTGATTTTGTACTTGCACGCTTAGTTTATCCGCACTTTGCGCGGCCCAGGCGATAGCGATGATATCTGCTGGTTGGTATTTGGCAAAGAGCAAATTTGAGCGGATGGCGAAAATTTTTTCTTTCAAATTTTCGCTTAAAGCCGCAAATTTAGCGTTTCGCCTGATGCTAAGCTCCTTTTTTACGCGCCTTGAAGCCTCATCAAGCAGATTTTCATCCTCAAAGCTTTGCAAACAAATGCCGTAAAGCTCGCGCAAAAGTCGCGCCAGATAGGGCGTATAGAGCTTTTCGTCAGTCGCGTTTATCACGCAGTAAGCGACGATATAGGAAAGTTTTAGTGTTTGCGGATCGCCTAGTTTTGAGATAAAGCTAAAAATCGTGCGCTGATCGTAGATGTCCTCGCGGTTTGCCACGTCGTTCATCAGCGTGTGGTAGCGCACGAGCGTAACGCCGATATTTACGGCCTTTGCGCTCAAATTTAGCTTTGCGGCGTAGGCGCGAAAGATATTTGAGCCCACGACCGAGTGATCGCCGCCTAGCCCCTTGCCCGCGTCATGCAGGAGCAATGCTAGCTTTAGCAGCGTGCGCCCCTCGACACAAAGCTCGTCGTAGAGCGATTTTACGAATTTATCTTTGATATTTTCGGCAAATTTGACGCTTAAAACGCAGTGCTCGCCGACGCTAAATTTATGATAGCCGTCAAATTCGGCCAAATTTACGGCGTGCTCGAGCGGCTTAACCAAAACGGGCAAAATCTCCGCGTCCAAAAGCGCTTTGATGATGCAGTAAGCGTGGTTTCGCATCAAAATTTTTCTAAAAAGCGCGAGCGAATCCTCGGCGTCCTCTTTGCTGATTTGCGCGCGTTTTAGGTAAAAGATCGTTCCGACGTCAAATTTATACTCCGCATCGCCGAGAGCCAAAAGCTGTTTTAGCACTGCATTTAGCGGCCTAGCGCGGACGTGTAGCGGGACATAAATCGTATTTTCAAACCTATAAAATCCGTTTTTTAGCCGCGCAGTTCGCAGCTGGCTAAATTTAGCCCCGCTTGTAAATTTACTCCTATAAAAGCTAGAAACCAGGTAGCGCGAAAAAACGGCGACCGAGTGCATGCAGGAAAAGAGCTTTTGCGAGATGACGCTGCTATTTTCTTGCGTTTTTTTGGACTTGGTTTGCATGAGTGCGGTGATCTCGTTTAGCTTTGCGGGAGCAAAAACGTCCGAGCCTAGGGTTAAATTTTGCGCCGATTTTACGCAGAGGATAAAATCAGTCGCCAAATTTAGCGCGCTAAGCTCCTTTTCGTCGATAAATTTTAGAGCCTGCGAGCGCATGCTGATCTCGTTTTCAAAGCCGTTTAGAGCGCAGTTTAGATAGTATATGTCGTTCGTACCGCCTAGATCGTTTTTAAGATCGGGCTCTTGCTTTATGTTTGGGATATCGTTAAAAGCGCCTAGATTTTTGGCGTAAAATTTGAGATTTTCTTGCGCGTTAAACTCGCGCGTTTTATAAATCTCCGAGCGCGCGGCCTTGTAGAGCGTACGCGAGCCGCAGATATAGCGGATGCGGCTAAACGCGGCCTTTGCTTTGTGATCGTTTTTGTGCGATTCGAAAATCTCGTCCAGCTCGCAAATTTTAATATTTAGCTTTAAATTTGAGCCCTCCAGCGCGGCAACTAGCTTTTTTAGGATAAATTTGACGTTAAAGCCCGCGTTTTCTTTAAAGACGATTAAAATCTCTAAAACCGAGCTTGTAGAGATGAGGCTGTCTGCGTATTTTTCGGTAGCAATGACGCAAAATGGTATAAAATCTACATCTGGGTTAAAGTCTGCAAAAATCTCGTCCAAAACCCGCGTGCACAGAGCTTTTATCAGCTCGTCGCTTTGCTTTGCGATGAAATTTGCAAAGCCCTTGCCCTGAAGCTTTTTTAGCTGCGAGGCCAAATTTGCGCCGCCCAAAACGCCGCTTAAATTTCCTTTTAAAGCCACTTTTTTACCGCCGTCTTTTTGTGTAAATTTTATCCGATGATACTAAAATTTTGCAAAAACAAAGCTTTTTTAACATATAATCGCCGTTTAATATCTATTTTCGGAATAAAATTTGACAAATTTAATAGACAAACTCCAAAGTGGCGAGCGTCTGGACGCGGACGAATGCGCAGGCTTGTACGACCTAGACCTTTTTACGCTGGGTAAATTTGCAAACGCCAAACGGCGAAAACTGCACGGCAAAAAGGTATTTTTTAACGTAAATCGCCACATAAACCCGACCAATATCTGCGCGGACGTGTGTAAATTTTGCGCATTTTCCGCAAACCGCAAAAATCCAAACCCATATACGATGAGCCACGATGAAATACTAAAAATCGTCGAAAAAAGCGTTGCCGGCGGCGCAAAAGAGATACATATCGTCTCGGCGCACAACCCTGAGACGTCGTGGCAGTGGTATTTGGAAATTTTTAAAAAAATCAAGGAAAAATATCCGCAAATCCACGTCAAAGCTCTAACTGCGGCGGAGGTTGATTTCCTCTCGCGAAAACACGGACTTAGCTACGAAGAAGTCGTGGATAAAATGCTCGAATACGGCGTGGATAGCATGCCTGGCGGCGGAGCGGAGATCTTTGACGAAGAGGTTAGGCGTAAAATCTGCAAAGGCAAGGTGAGCTCGGAAAACTGGCTCAAAATCCACCACCTTTGGCACGAAAAAGGCAGAGAAAGTAATGCTACGATGCTGTTTGGCCACGTAGAAAGCAGACAAAACCGCATCGATCATATGCTGCGGATTCGAGGTTTACAGGACAAGACGGGCGGATTTAACGCCTTTATCCCGCTTGTTTATCAGCGCGACAATAACTATCTAAAAGTGGAAAACTATCCCGGCTCGGCCGAAATTTTAAAGACATTTGCGATATCGCGCCTTGTGCTCGATAACGTAGCGCACATCAAGGCATACTGGGCGACCTCGACGATAAATTTAGCCATGGTCGCGCAGGAATTCGGCGCCGACGATCTAGACGGCACGATAGAAAAAGAGAGCATCCAAAGCGCGGCCGGTGCGAAATCGGCAAGCGGTATGAGTCTTAGAAATTTTACCGATCTCATTCAGACGTCGGGTTTTATCCCCGTCGAGCGAGATAGCTTGTATAACGAACTAAAAATTTACGATAACTAAGGGGGCGAAGTTGGATTTTTTTAAACTCAAGCAAAACGGCACTAGCGTAAAAACCGAGTTTAGCGCGGGACTCACGACCTTTTTAACGATGATGTATATTGTGCCGGTAAACGCGATAATCATGAGCAAAACCGGCATGCCGATGGATGCGCTCATCACGGCTACGGCGCTTATAACGGTAATCGCTACCGTGCTAAACGGCATATGGGCGAACACGCCTGTGGCTATGAGCGTGGGAATGGGGCTAAACGCGTATTTTACATTTGGCCTCGTGCTTGGTATGCAGATACCGTGGCAGACGGCTCTGGGCGTGGTTTTCATCTCGGGTATAATTTTCGTCGTGCTATCTTTTACGAATTTTAGAATCTGGGTCCTAAAGTCCATCCCCGATGACGTCAGACGCTCGATAAGCGCTGGCATTGGTGCGTTTATCGCCTTTGTCGGACTTCAGCAGATGGGCGTAGTCGTAAATAATGACGCCGTGCTGGTTGGACTTGGAAATTTAAAAGATCCAAACGTTATTTTGGGCTTTGTGGGACTATTTTTTGTTATACTTTTTTGGGCGTGGAAGGTTAAGGGCGCATTCATCATCGCGGTATTTACGACCTCGGTGGTCGCTTGGATTTTTGGTATCGCGCCGTATCCGAAGGAGTTTATCTCGCTACCGGCTTCGATATCGCCGATATTTTTAGAGCTTGACATCATGGGCGCGTTATCTTTTGCGCTGCTACCGGTGATCGTTACCTTTTTCGTGACCGATCTTTTCGACTCTATCGGCACGCTAGCTGGCGTGGGAAATAGAGCGGGAATCTTTGACGAGAGCAATCAAAAAGGCGTCGAAAAACTAGAAAAAACCCTCGAAGCCGACGCGGTAGCTACGGTAGCCGGCTCATTAGTAGGCGTTAGTACGACGACGTCGTTTGCCGAGAGCGCTAGCGGCGTAGAAGAGGGCGGCAAGACGGGACTAACGGCGGTATTTTGCGGACTATTTTTCGTGCTTACGATTTTTATGCTGCCGCTTTTTAAAGCTATCCCTTCAAACGCGATATATCCGATACTGGTGATGGTGGGCGTGCTGATGTTTAGCGAGCTTGGAAATATAAATTTTAAAGATCCGGCCATCGCTATCTCGACGTTTTTGATAGTTATTTTGATGCCGCTTACATACTCAATCACGACGGGACTTTCGTTTGGATTTATGGCGTATCTGCTGGTTCGTATCATGAGGCGCGAGTGGGAGTATGTAAATATCGGCGTTATAGTGCTTGCGCTCATTAGTTTCATAGTATTTTTAGTGCATTAAGGAGAGAATATGCTGAAGTATCCGTTTGAGGAATTTCACAAAGACGTAAAAGTAATGGTGCGAGATATCAAAGCAAATTTCGAGCCCGAGGTGATTTTGGCAATCGCCCGCGGCGGGCTTACTTTGGGGCATTTTTTGGCGAGCTTGCTAAATAACCGCAATCTTTTTACGCTAAACTCAATCCACTACGAAGAGACTCAAAAGCTCGACACTATCGATGTATTTAACATCCCTGACTTATCTAAATTTAATAAAATTTTGATAGTGGACGATATGATCGATACGGGCGAGAGCATGATAGCTATCAAGCAAGAGCTTTTAAAGCGCTTCCCGCATATCGAGCTAAAGATCGCGACTATCTTTTATAAACGCAAAGCTCTTTTGTTGCCTGATTTTACGGTAAGAGAGGCGCATGAGTGGATAGAGTTTTTCTGGGAAGAGCAAATTTAAGCCCAAATTTTAGCCATGTTGCGCTCGGAAACGTTTTTACTTTTTATCATCTGCCTTATCGATTTTTGCTTTTTGTCGTACGCGATTAGCACGCTTAGCATTAGCTACTACGAGGCGGATGCGTTTTATAACTCGCCTAAAATTTCAGCCGTTTTGGCTAGAGCTTCGGTTGAGATTTTCGGGCAAAACGACTATGCTTTGCGCCTTCCTTTTGTTATTTGCCACATTTTTAGTGTCGCGCTACTCTACAAGGTATCAAAGCAAATTTTAAAACGCAAATTTGACCGAGTAGTAAGCGCGGTCGTGTTTATACTGCTTCCTGCGACGATGGCGTCGGCGATCTTGGTAAACGATGCCGGCATCATAATCGCGCTCTCGCTTTTGAGCATTTATCTCTATCAACTACGCAAAATGCTCGCTTTTTACGCGCTTTTGTGCGTATTGCCTTTTATTAGCGGCGCATTTTTGGTTTATTTTTCGGCTATTTTTGCATTCGGCGTTTATAGGCGCGACGCTAAGATGGCGTGGGTGGCGGCGCTACTTTTAGCGCTTTGTTTTTATCTTTACGGATTTAACTCGGGCGGTAAACCAAGAGGCCATCTGCTTGACACCGTGAGTATTTTTGCAGCCGCGTTTTCGCCTTTTGTTTTCGTCTATTTCGTCTATGCTATGTATAGAATTTGGATAAAAGAGACCAAAAATTTGCTCTGGTTCGTTTCCATAACTGCATTTTTGTTTTGCTTGTTTTTGTCGATCAGACAGCGGCTTGAGCTCGAAAACTACTTACCTTTTTGCGTTATTTCGGTGCCGATTTTGGTTCGGGTATTTTTTAGCTCGTACCGCGTGAGATTGCCGATGTTTAGACGCGGGTATAAAATTTTAGCTTCATTTGCCGTGGTTTCTTTGCTTGCGGGATTTTTGTTTGTGCTTTTTAACGAAACGCTTTACGGCGTGCTAAAAGATCCGACCAAGCATTTTGTTTACAGATATCACGTAGCAAAAGAGCTTGCAAAAGAGCTAAAAAATGAGGGCGTAGAAAAAATTTTCACGGACGATAAAAAGCTAGCCTTGAGACTTAAATTTTACGGCATAGATACGCGACCGGACGCAAATTTGCAGCTAGCAATTTTGGACCAGAAAGATAATTATGGTAATATAGCGGTCTATAAATTCGGCGTAAAAATCGCAAATTTTAAGATTATAAAAGATGATTAGAGGATAAATTTGATGAAAAAAGCTTTTACTATGCTAGAGCTTGTCGTTGTGATCGTGGTAATAGGAATAATAGCCGCCGCTGCGCTACCGAGAATAAACGATGATCATATCGCCGAAGCCGCCGATCAAGTGATGTCGCATATCCGCTATACTCAGCACCTAGCGATGCAGGATAGTAAATTTGACCCTACTGATGCCAACTGGTTTAGAAAGAGATGGAGTATAACTTTTACTCAGGCTGCATTTTGCGGAGGTGCAAACGAATGGAGATATAGCGTATATCATGATGATGGAGCTACAACGGGTAATTTAAATTCGGCAAACGAAGTTGCGAGAGATCCATTGGATCCGAATAGATTTATGAGTTCAGGATGGGCTGGTATCACGAATGCTGATTGCGCAAATGTTAGCAATAAATATAATTTGACGACAAATTTTGGAATAACTAATATTCAATTTCGCGGTGTATGTGGACAGGCCGGCTTGCAGACTTTATCTTTTGATGAATTTGGAAGACCTATGAGAAGTGTAAGTACTCCTAATGGCGGTGGTGCAACTAGGGGTTATAATAGGTTGGTTTACAATGGACAAAACTGTCAAATAGTTTTGACTACGGCGCGAAGAACCGCAACTATAACCATAACACCAGAAACTGGCTTTTTGCAGGTTACTTTTTAAATCGTCCATAAATTTAAAAATTATACAATTTTGGTTCATTTCTTCAGCTTCTTTTAAGTATATTGCTTGTATAATTCCAGCTCACGAATTGAGAAACCACCTTTAACTTTCACGTTAATAAAGCCTTTTCTTTTAATATCGTAAGTTTTAATTTTGAGTTAAATAAACAATTCTCTAATTTTTGAGAGTTTTTGAAACTAACTCTTAAATTATGTTTTTTAATTTAACACTGTTAAACTAATTAGTCAATCTTTGAAATCTAAACAAGTGATCGATTGAGCCAATCTTTTATCAGGCTTTCCTTGGAAAGTAGATAAGAGATAAAACTAATTAATAAAATTAAAGTTTTTTGATTAAAACTTCATATAAATTCTAAATCAATTAAATTTGATTTAGCTAAACGCTAATTTGGATTGCGTAAGCAATCTTAGTCTTTAGCGCTCTGCTTCGTTGCACTCGCAGCTGCAAGCAGAGGCTTCTTAGCAAAGCTTTGCTTTGCGCTAAAGAAGGTTAATATGGAGAGTTTGATCCTGGCTCAGAGTGAACGCTGGCGGCGTGCCTAATACATGCAAGTCGAACGGAGATTAAGTAGCTTGCTATTTAATCTTAGTGGCGCACGGGTGAGTAATATATAGCTAACTTGCCCATTACTAAGGGACAACAGTTGGAAACGACTGCTAATACCTTATACTCCGTATCTATACAAGTAGGTACGGGAAAGTTTTTCGGTAATGGATAGGGCTATATCGTATCAGCTAGTTGGTAAGGTAACGGCTTACCAAGGCTATGACGCGTAACTGGTCTGAGAGGATGATCAGTCACACTGGAACTGAGACACGGTCCAGACTCCTACGGGAGGCAGCAGTAGGGAATATTGCTCAATGGGGGAAACCCTGAAGCAGCAACGCCGCGTGGAGGATGACACTTTTCGGAGCGTAAACTCCTTTTGTTAG
>NZ_CALKZP010000052.1 GCF_938002845.1 uncultured Campylobacter sp. | reverse complement strand
GTAACCGAGGGCGGAATAAACTATATCCAGATAACTAACGCGTAATCTTAAGTGGGGCGGAAATTTTCCGCTCCGGATATAGTTGCCGTTTTTTGATCAAATTTTACATAAACGCAACAAGCTTCGACATGTAAAAGCCAAATAGGCCACAGCGGTACAAAACCTACTGCATATTTCAGCGTGTCGGCGAAATTTACGCACTAATGATTTTCACTCAAAAAATCCCTTTTTCACGAGCTTGCCCTCTTTGACGCAAAACTCCCCTTTCGCGATCACGCTATCTAGGTTTAAAGCCTCGTCAAATACCGCAAAATCAGCGTCAAAGCCTACTTTTATCTCGCCTTTGCCGCTTAGATTTAGGTATTTTGCGACGTTTTTGCCCATCATGCTCAGCGCTTGTGGGATGGTTAGGATTTTATTTTTCACGCAGGCTTGCAAGACCTCTAAATTCGTCTCGCACGAAGCGCAGCCGTAGCCCACTAGCGCGCCGTTTTCGTCAAATCTAGGCACGCTGCCGTTGCCGTCCGAGCTCATCGTTAGGCGCTCTAAATTTAAGCCGTTTTCAAGGCCATAGGCGATAGCTTCATCAAGCGGCGCAAATTTACTTCCGCCGCTCGTGATGTCGATGTAGCCGCCCATTTTTTGAAATTTGATCGCCTCGTCAAAGAGCTCCTTCGTCCGCGCGCAGTGCGTCGGCGAAAAGTAATTAATCGGAAATGAATAATCCTTGATCGCGCTAAAAATCAGGTCAAATTTATCCGCGAGTCCGCCCATATGCATATGCAACACGCCGCCTTTTTTCGAGATCATCCCGCCGATGCGTATCTGCGTCAGGGTCTTAATTAGCTCCTGAGAGGTCGGGTAGCTGCCGCGATTATCGCTCATCGCGATCTTACAGCCAATGACCTTGTCGATGAGCACCAGATCGCGCGTGATGGAGCCCGTAAATGTAACGCTAGGCAGCGCGTAAGAGCCCGTGTGGATGAAGGTCGAGATGCCTTCGTATTCAAGCGCCTTTGCCTTTGAGTAGAGATTTTCGAGACTCCTCGTGCACCCGTCCGTGCCTAGCGTGCCTACGACCGTCGTCGTTCCGTAGCGGATGATCCCAGATAGCGTTATTTCGGGCGTTCTAGAGTGATAGCCCGCCTCGCCGCCGCCGCCCGTGATGTGCACATGCTGATCTATGAGACCGGGCGCTAAAATTTTGCCCTCTAGGTCATAAACCTCAAGCCCCTCAACTCGAAAATCAAGCCCCTTAGAAACGGCTAAAATTTTACCACCTCCGAGCAAAACGTCGCTCCTGCCAATATGCTCTGGCGCGTATAAATCGGCATTTTTAAGTAACAGCATATTTTTTCCTTTGCTTTGGGTTTTTGATTTTAAAATTTACGTTTTTTGGCTTTCTTGACTGCGATGTCACGCCACAATCTAGCCTCTTTTCGCCGCTTCGCTTTACAGCGCCTCTACGTCAAATTTTACAGCGTTTCGAGAAATTTTAGCAGGCTTTGCGGAGAAATTTTATATTTTATTTCTGCTTTTTATAGGTATGGCTTATTCATCACAAAGCCGCAGAAGCGCCCCGTGACGCCGTCTCTGCGGTATGAAAAATGCCGCTCGCTCTCGAAAGTGCAGCGCGGATCAAATTTTACCTCTCGCACTCCTGCAGCTGCGAACTCGTCGCGCAGCGCGGCGTTCATATCGAAATGCCCCTGCGTTTTGTAGCGCTCAAACTCGCCTAGATCGAGCCCGCCAAGTTCGTAGTTTCGCGCCTTGATATTCGCGCCCACGAATACCTTCAGCTCCGCAGCGATGCAGCTGAAGCGCTCGCTCATCAAATTTATCGCATTCGTGCATATCCGCCCTATCACGCCCGCGCGCCCCGCATGCACTGCGGCAACCACGCCGCGCCGCTCGTCTGCGATCAGCACGGGCGAGCAGTCCGCTACCAGCACGCATAGCGCCACGCCGCGCAGATCGGTCACGAGCCCGTCGCAGGGCGGGATTTCATCGCTACCTGCACGTAAAATTTCAACGCGGTTTGAGTGGATCTGGCGCATAAATTTTAAATTTCGCGGCGCGATACCGAGCATGTCGGCTAAAATTTCACGATTTTGCGCGACGTTTTGCGGATCATCGCCCACGTGATCTCCTAAATTTAAGCTCGCGTAAGCTCCGCCGCTTACGCCGCCTTCGCGCGTGCTAAAGCCCGCCAACACGCCGCGTTCGTCCAATACAAACTCAAGATTTTCTCTACAAATTTCGATTTTATCCATCACGCGCCGCTTAATACAGGCTCAAAATTTTATCTACCGCGTCCCATGAAAGCCCGTCTTGCTCGCCCCAGGCGCTCTCATCGCGCGCCGTGTCCATACCGCAGACAGGCTGTCCGCCGGCAAAGCCTAGCCGTGCCGCGACGTATCGCGCGAGCAGATCGGTCTCGATATTTACGCGGCGCCCGATTTTGTAGGTTCCAAAGAGCGTATCTTTAAGCGTGAGCGGGATGATCGTAAGGCGAATGGCGCAGCTTTGCGCTTCACTCTTTAAATTTGCGCCCAAGGAGTTTGGATCGCGAACAGAATTTGAGCCGCTAGAATTTTGCCCGCGCGAACCTGCGCCGCTAAAATTTGAACCGAGCGGGCCTTTGCGGTCTTTGTGAATAAAATTTCCGCCGCCCTCAAGCACTTCGTTTATCGTTAAACTCACGCCGTCGATCGCTACCGAGCCTTTCGGCGCTAGCAGCGGCGCTATGTGCAGCGGCGCACGGATAAAAAAATCGACGCCGCTTGCAAGCTTTGAAATTTTATAAATTTCTCCCACGGCATCGACGTGCCCTTGGATCAAATGCCCGTCTATGCGCTCGCCTAGCCGCATCGCTGGCTCGATATGCACCGAGCCGCGCAGGTTTTGTGCGGCGATGACGCGTGCCGTCTCGCTCGAAAGCTGCACCGCAAATCCGTCCGCAAAAAGCCGCGTCACGCTTAGGCACGCGCCGTTTACCGCGACGCTATCGCCGAGTGCGGGGCGGTATCTCGCGCGCAGTCGCAGCGAATCGCCGTTAAAGCTCGCAACCTGCGCGATCTCTCTGATCAGTCCGTTAAACATTATGAGCCTTTGGAATTTTTACGTGATATTAGCGTAGAATTTTGAAATTTAAGGTTAAGCGAAGCTCGGCGAGCGCGAAGCCCGCCGAATGAAGTTTGAAATTATTTTTTAGAGACGATGAAATCGGCTAGCGCTTCGATCGATTCGTCGTTAAGCGAAGCTGCTTGACCCTTCATAACGCCCATCATGCCAAATTTTCCCTTGCCCTCGCCTAGACTACCGTCTTTGTAGCCTTTTAGGCTAGCGATGATATCTTCCTTGCTTAGGGTGTTTAGCGCAGGTACTTTGCCGCCAAGATAAGGCTTCTCGGCGTTGGCTCCGTGACAGGCCACGCATTTTTTATACAATGTAGCGCCGTCTGCGGCAAACGCTGCCGAACTAAACGCCGCCAACGCAGCGCATGCAATAAGAACTTTTTTCATTCCTATCCTTTCTTTTTAAATTGTGGGTGCAGTATAATCAAAATTTAGTAAATTTCGGCTAAATTTTTGTAATTTGCCCTAAAGAGGCAAAATTCTATCTACTGCAAACTTTAGCATAGGGGCTTGAAGCGGAATTTACGCTGTAAAATTTTAAGCGAATTTCGCCTTGCCACTTAAATTTCAATTGTGGAATTTCGTAGCAAAATCCTAAGGCTAATTTCATCTAGATGTCAAATTCCATCGCGAAATTTTGCGCAGAATTTTAAAATTTAGCCGCTTTACTTTATGCGCGAAATTTCGCCTCTTTGCATCTTATAAATTTTATCTGCGGCGCCGAAGTATTTATCATCGTGAGAGATCGCAAAGATCGTGTATCCGCGCGATTTCAGCTCCGGCAAAATCCGCTCATAAAACTCCGCGCGAAACTGCGGATCGAGATCGGCCGCAAACTCATCGAGCATCAAAAATTTTCGCCCGTCCATCAGCACGCTTACGAGCGCCAAACGCTTGCGCTGCCCGCTAGATAGGCTCGTGGTGCTAAATTTAGCCCCCTTTAGCTCAACCTTATCCTGCAGGTGCGTAAGCGCTAACCACTCGCGCGCGATGTCCGCATCGCCCGTAGCATAGTCGAAGAGATAAAAATCGCTGAAAACCGCGCTTATGTTATTGCTGTAGGCGCGCAGATCAGAGGGTTTAAGGGCTGCGCCGTCGGCTAAAATTTCGCCTGCTTGCGGCGTATAAAGGCCCGCTAAAATCATAAAAAGCGTCGATTTTCCGCTGCCGTTTTCGCCGATTAAAAACACCGTCTCGCCCGCATTTAGCTGCAAGCTTACCCCTTTTATGCCGAATTTCCCGCCGGGATACGAAAAGCCCACGTCTTTAAGCTCCAGGCTGCGCCACGGCTGCATTTGCACAAGCTCAAAGCCCTGCACGAAAGGGTCTAAATTTAATTCTTTGATCTTTGCGTAGGCGATCTTGGCGCGCAGCACGCTAGGAAGCGAGAATATTAGCATCATCAAAGGCGCGCGCAAAAAAAGCACCGTAAGTGCGATCGTTACGGCGTTTGCAAGCTCCGCCTTACCGCCGCTGAGCCCGAAATAAAGCACAAAGCCCACCGCGCCTAGCATCATCACGTTCATAAAATTACTCGCAAATGCGCCGTAAACCTCGGCTCGCAGCGAGCTTTGGCGTAAATTTTGCGCGTTTGGCAAAAAGTCGTTTTCGTATAGGCTCTTTGCTTTGGCTAGGCTTAGCGACAGCTCCTTGTGCCCCTCGATCGCCGCGGCGTAGTTTTTATACAAAACGTCCTCGTTTTGGCGGTATAGATCGTAATTTTGCATGACTTTTTTCATCAAAAAGCGGTTGAAGATCATCAGCGCGCCGATCCAGACGAATAAAAATGCAAACATCATAGGCGCGATGTATAGCACGTAGATGCCGCAAAACAGCACGATCATCGCGCCTTGAATAAGCTCTGAGATGCGCATAAAGCCCTCGGTCAGGCGCGAAATGTCGCTGGAAAGGGACGCAAGCAGGTTCGCCTTCGACGCAGCCTCGATGCGCTCGAACTTCGTATCGATGATCTGCTTGATAATCTTGGTGCGCAGATCGAACACAAAGTCGTTTTCCATCTTGCAAAGCATGATGCGGCTTAACACCGAAAGCAGCAGAAATAGCGCTAAGAGCGCGAAAAATAGCGCGATGATGCGCCCGCCTCTTTCGGCGCCGTCAAGTAGATATTTATTGATAAAGCTTAAAATCAAGATCCCCGAGCCGCTGTAGATCGCATTTAGCGCGAGCATCGCGAGGATTTGTTTGGTATATTTTTTCATCTTTTGCCCCAACGAAATTTGAGCGCAATTGTGGCAAAATTCGCTTGAAAAAACGGTTAAATTTTAAATCCCGTTCTCATTTCGTCGGCTAAATTTCGCCTTAATTTACGCAAAATTTTATCGCGAATCACATCGTTTACGGGGCATGCTGCTATTTATATGTATCACGCGGCGCTAATTTCATCCGCATTCTTATTTTAATTCGCTTCGTTTATATGCAACACTTGCCAATCTCCACTACGTCGATATACCGCCAGATACCCATACATCATACCTCGACGACAGAACGCGCTGTCGTTAAATTTTACCCACGCCAAAATCAAAATTTTAAAATTACTCATCGCCACAGTCTTAACAAGCCGTATAAAATTTAAAGCCGCGCATCAACCAAAACGATCACATTTAAATTTAGACGCCCCCATACCGTACTCTACTAAAATTTTATCTTTTCTACACGACGAAAGAGCCGTTAAATTTTAGCGTGCGTGTGTGAATTCTTCTTCAGCTACCTTATTGTGGCTTCTACGGAATGACTAAATATCTAAAAAATCTCGGAATTATCGTAAACCAAAAAAATATAGCAGATATCACAGGGATGTCATTATAACTATTAATAACAGATTTGTTAGGCTTTATAAATGAATTAATCAGCGCAAATAACGAGCTTAAAATAATTTATAAGTATTAATAAACAAGTTATTTTTAGATCAAGTGTTTATGAAACATATTAGAAAAATATTTTTACCGTCTTCGTACTTGTATTTTAAGGTGTGGCCGTGTTTTATAAAAATTTGGTTTGCGATATAAAGCCCAAGGCCAAGTCCTGAATTTGACGTCTCTACCTTTCTGTTAAAAGCTCTTTCAAAATCGAGTCTTTCCGGTTCAAGCTCATCTCCTGTGCTGCTTATACAGACGGTGTTTTTATCTATATTTACAAGGACTTTGCCGCTAGAGTATTTTAAGGCGTTATCGATTAAATTTTTAACTCCGGTTGCATAAAGCTCAAAATCAACCTCAACCG
>NZ_CALKZP010000051.1 GCF_938002845.1 uncultured Campylobacter sp. | reverse complement strand
GAGGGCGAGCAGGTCAATGAAATTTGCAGAAATGAAATTAAGAGGGCTCGCAGCCGCTTGCGATAAATCTAAGATAGTGCTGCAGGATTTGACACATAAGATCGTGATTTCGGCGCGCTTTAATTTAGCTTCTAAAATTTACGTGAGAATTTTAAAATTCTAAGCTTCAAGCTTTAAAATTTGTCCGCGGAGGTTTTAAAATTTATCTGGATTTTGCCAGCCTGCCCGACGCCGAGCACCATTATTTAGCTACAATCCCTCTTGCTCGCTTTACTTTTCGCTCGTCTTACGATTTGCTCGTCTTATAATTCCTGCTTGATATTGCACTTTGCGAAACTACTTGCTGCGCGCCCTTTCGCAAAACTGCACGGCATATGGGATTGCGCCCATCGCTCGCAGATTTTGTAGCATATGCGCGCGATAAAATTCCGTAGCGCAGGCACTTTCAATAAATTTTGATTTAAAAACACAGACGCAGAGGCGTTTAAATTTAAAGCTCATGCGCTCCACGGCTAGCCTGCAAGCGCTCTGCCCGCGAGCAGCCCAGCGTAGCAAAAAAGCATACAGGCGCATACGCTTAAGACCGCGTTTAGCACACCGATAGCAAATTCTCGCGCCAGCAATAATTGCAGCGTATCGTAGCTGAACGTAGAAAATGTCGTAAAGCCGCCCAGCGCGCCTGCGATAAAAAATACCCGCACGCTCTGCGTTAAATTTAGTGCGAGTAAAAACCCTATCAGCAGGCTTCCCAGCGCATTCACGCAAAAAGTAGCGATCGGAAACGCACTCCAAAATCCGGCGCGATCCATTGCGCGCGCGATCGCTCCACTTAGACCTACTCGCGCCATCGCGCCTACACAGCCGCCTAGCCCCGCTAAAATCAAGTTCGTCAATCCAAGTCCTTTTAAAATTTGTAAATTTTATTTCGCCATCTAACCTCCATAGGATGAAAGATGTGCGACTTCGCTATTTTAACGCGGTTAGTTAAAATTCCGCTTTTAAAATTTGCTCGCACTTTTTGAAATTTCGTTTTAAAATTTTACTAGCGCGACGAAACGCGACGTTTTACGCGCCGCCGCAAGACGGAGACCAAACACGCGCAGTGTAAGAGGACGGCAAAGCAAAAAACTACGAGACGCAAAAGGGCGACGTAGCAAAACAGCGCGAACGCTTAAATCGCGCTTATAGCAAAACCGAGGCAAGGGCAAAACTATAGCGCGACAATCGCTGCAGTGCTACTACAGCAGGCGCTACTGCAACACCTTTTTTAGCGCCAGCGCAAATAGCACGACGTAGAGGACGAGCAGCCATTTTTTCTGAGTTTCGCGCTTTGCACGGCGAGCCTGAGAGGTGCCGAAATATACGCCCAAAAGCCCGCCCACGGCTAGCAGCGCGCCGCGTTCGTAATCCACATGGCCGTTGTACGAAAGGCTCAAAAGCGCGCTAAATGAGCCGAAAACGATGAAAAATAGCCCCATGCAGACCGCTCTTTTGATATCAACGCCCAAAAATCCGACCAATACGGGCGTTAGAAATACCGCGCCGCCCACGCCCATGCTAAGCGCGATCGCGCCGATAGCAAAGCCGATGAAAAACAGCACCGCCCCGTGGGGATTTGCATTGCCGCCGCTTGCTACATTCGTGCTAAAGAGTTTAAGAAATGAGATCGCAAGCGTCAGCAGAAGACCGATCTCAAGCACGATTTCTGGCGAGTATTTTACGATGAAGCCCGATATGCTCGCGCCGCACAGCCCTCCGAGCCCCACCGCGATACCGCTATCTAGGCGGAGTCTACCCGCGCGGTAGTTCAGATATGAGCCAAAAAGCGAGACGATGAACATCTGCATCACCGAGATACCCGCGGCGGTCTTGACGTCGTATCCCAGAGCCATCATCACGGGCATTACAACCGTACCGCCGCCGATACCGAAAAAGCCCGATATGAAGCCCACGACGACGCCGACAAAGGGGAGTTCTAGCATTTTTGATCCTTAAAATTTGAAGCGAAGTTTATAGCTTTAAAATTTAAAGCTCGCTAAATTTGCGGAATTTTGGATTTGAAAGCGGAGGATTTGCGGGATTTCGAGGCAGGGAATTTTGATAGTGGGATTTCGGTTTGAAATTTATGCCCCAAATTTCGGTTTGAAATTTTATCTGGAGTCGGCTTGGCTTGAAAGTTTGCAGGCGAGATTTTAGCTCGAAATTTCAGCGCGCGATTTGCAAAATTTTAAAATTTACGGGATTTTAAGGTGTGGAATTTCGGCTTGAAATTTTATGCAAATCAGCCCGCCTGCGTTTGTTCGTATTGCGGCTTGGCAGCGGATTTTAAAATTCTGCGCCCAGACTGCGGCGGTTTAGCGTAAATTTTAGATAAAATTTCACGTTTTAATCGCAACGCAGTATTTTTTGCCGCGATTAAATTTTCGACAGGATTCTATCGCGGCGAAATTTCATACGGCAAAATTCCGCACAGTAAAAATTTAGACAAAATTTTGCGGCAAAATTTCCGCGCTCTATATTCTGAAAATTGCCGCAAAACCGGTGCAAAGTCACGACAAGATCGGCGTAAAATTTTATGCGGAGTGGGCAAACGCAAAGAGCGTAAATTTTGCTCTGAAAAATCCTTACGGTAAAATTTCGCCTGCAAATTTCTCGGGGTAAAATTGCTTTGGATGGGGCGGGACTTGAACTCGCGGCAAATTTTCCGGGCTAAATTTTACGCAAAATCCGCATTAAATCTGCAAAATTTATTGTAAATTTCTCCGAGCGGTTTTCGCGCTTTATGAAATTTCCAGCACGATCTCCTTTTTTAGCCCGATCTGTTTGATCTCGAGCACGGAAGCGCCGCTCAATCGCAGCGCAAGCACCTCAGCCTCGCTGCAAGCGCGAGCCTGTGTGATTTCGCGTAGCACCTTGCCACGCCAGGCCTTGGCGTAGTGGCTCAGCACCTTGCCGCCTTTGATGAAACTAAAACTCAAATAGTCGCGCTTCATCTCATAAAATTTTTCGTAAAATCCCGCGCGCAGATCCACGATGCACTCATCCGCCAGATACCGATCCAGCGCGGCGGAGAAGCTATCGCGATAAAATTTTGCCGCGTCTATGCCGCCGAATTTTTCGCCCTGCTTGAGTTTGTAGTTCGGCAGCGCGTCGCCACCCAGCACGGGGCCGAAAAGGTTTGAAAAAATTATCGTGTTTCGCTCCGCAAACTCCTGCGCGCCGGGGCTTAGCGACGCGTAGCCTAGGGCGCGATACGCGGTGCCCGTGTAGCGCAAAAGCGCCTTCGCGCAGCCTTTTTCAAAGATATTTTCGCGCAAAGAGGCATCCCATTTTTTCAGCCCGAAAAGCTTGCAAAGCTCCGCCTCGCTTGCTTTATCCACAAAATCCGCGTAGGCGCGCAGCATCTGCAGGCGCTTTTCGTAAAGATCTGCAAAGATGAAATTTTGCTTGCAAATGCGCGTATCGCCGCCCAACTCGCTTTTCATCTCGCTTGGGGAAAATAAAATTTTCATACGCTCTCCTTAAAATTTGCTCATTTTACTAAAATTTTGCTTGCATCAAGCCCGCCTAGGCTCGCGCCGCCCGCTCAAATTTAAGCTAAGCAGCGTATAATGGCGCTAAAAATTCCAAGGACGAAAATGCTTTTAGAAGAGCCGCTGTTTTACTACCGCGAAATTTTAAAGACGCATCCGCAAAGCTACCTCGCAGAGGACGACGCCCAGGTCATCATCGGCATCGATTGCGATTATTTCGACGGATTTAAGATGAGCTTTGAGGCACTAAAGCTTAAATTCGATGAGGTAAAAAGCGCAAAAGAAGGCGCGAGCGAGTTTAAAAACGCGAGCTTTGCAGGACTTTTCGGCGTTTTGGGCTATGACATCGTGCGCGCGTTTGAAAATATCGGCGCGCCAAAGCAGGCGCTGTATGACTTCCCGCCGTTTTTTTACGCTGACGCCGCAAATTACCTGCACTACGATAAAATCAGCAAAATTTACGATTTTTACGGCAAAGATGCCCAAATTTACGAAAGCCTGCGCGGGCTTAGCCCGCAGGCTTCGCAGCAAGTCGCCGCCGAAGCGGAAGGCGCGCCGCAGAGTGCCGCAAAAGCGGACGCCGCGATAAAAATAGGATCGAAATCGCAAGGCGCGTCTGAGCCGGAGCCTAAGAAAAAAGAGCTTAAATTTAAAATTTTAACCGATCTGGGCGCCGAGGAGTCACATTTTAGCGCGATGGTCGAGGCCGCAAAAGAAAAGATAAAAAGCGGCGACGTATTTCAGGTCGTGCTGGGCGAAATTTTAGAAGTCGGCATGAATCTGGGCAGCCTGGAGTTTTACGAGCGGCTCAAAAAGAATAATCCGAGCCCCTATATGTTTCACTTCCCGACGCCGTACGGCTGCGTCGCGGGCTCTAGCCCCGAGCTGATCATGGAGATCAAAAAGGACGAAATTTTCGTCGCTCCCATCGCGGGCACTCGCAGTAGAGGCGCGAATGCCGAGGCCGACGCGGCGCTTGAGCGCGAGCTTTTGAGCGACGAAAAGGAGCTTGCGGAGCATCGGATGCTGATCGATCTAGCTCGCAACGACATCGGTAAATTCGCCGCGCCCGCCTCAGTGCGGGTGCAAAACGCGATGCGCGTCGTGCGCTACGAAAGCGTGATGCACATCGTAAGCGAGGTTTACGGCACCAAGCCGCGCGGGGTAAGCGCGTTTGAGGTGCTCGGCACTATCTTTCCTGCGGGCACGCTAAGCGGCAGCCCGAAGATTCGCGCGATGCAGATCATAAATGAGCTGGAGCGCTACGAGCGCGGCATCTACGGCGGCGGAATCGGATTTTGGCGCTTTAACGGCGATGTGATGCAGGCGATCTTGATTCGCTCGGCGATCTTCGTAAATCGCGACGCGCAAGATTCCTGCTCGGACGGGGATTTTAAACGAAATTCCTGTTTAAATTTAGACGCTGCTTGCGGCAGTGAAAATCCCGAGACGACGGAGTTTTGCGGTGCTGCGGCGCAAAAGGGCAGCGGCGGGACGCAAAATTTAGCTCGTGCAGGCGAGCGCGACGCGAGATTAAATTTAAAAGCTCGCGCGGGCGGCAGAGCACTAAATTTAGAAAACGGGTCGAGCTTTGGCCGCGCGATACGGTTTGAGGCTGCTAAATTTAACGCGGAGAATTTCGGCTGCGAAGGGCTAAATAATCTCGTATTTATCGGTGCGGGCGCGGGTATCGTTTACGACAGCTCGCCAAAGAGCGAATACGCAGAGATCTGCAAAAAGCGCAAAAGCCCGCTCAAGGTGATCGAGGAACTATGCGAGGAAGTTTAGACGCTTTAAATTTAGCTAACCGGGGGCGCACCGCTTTTCGGTGCGAGTTTGATTCGGCTAAATTTAAAACGCGTCGCCGCTAAGACGTTAAATTTAACGGCGAGCTTCATTCGGCGCCGCAAAGCCGAGATACATATCGGCTGCAAAGCAGCGTAACGTCGCAGCTGATGTAGTAATGCCGCAGCCGCGGGCGAAATTTTAAATTTAGCCCGCAGCGGCGCTAAAACGGCGCTAAATTTAGCCGCCGCAAAGCGGTTAAATTTAAACTATTTAGAATTTTAAAGAGGCGCAAACGCCCTAAAAAAGGATAAAATTTTGATTTTAATGATAGATAATTACGACAGCTTCGTTTTTAATATTTATCAATACATTTTGGAGCTAAGCGACGAGGAGGTGCGCTACTTCCGCAACGACGAGATAACGCTGCAGCAGGTGCGCGAGCTTGCCCCGTCGCACATAATCCTAAGCCCTGGGCCAAATCACCCAAAAGACAGCGGCGTCTGCCTGGATATTTTGTGCGCGGATTTGGATGTGCCGATTTTGGGCGTGTGCCTTGGGCATCAGGCGATCGGATACGCGGCGGGTGCGCAGATAAAGCAGCTGGATGTGCCGCTGCACGGCAAGAGCTCGACGATCGAAATTTTCAATGACGGCGTGCTTTTTAGCGGGCTGCCGCGAAAATTTGAAGTGATGCGCTACCACTCGCTTTATGTGGACGAAGCTACGCTGCCGCGCGAGTTTGAAATTTTAGCAAAGAGCGAAAACGACGGCATTATAATGGCGATGAAGCACCGAAGCAAGCCTGTTTTCGGCATTCAATTTCATCCCGAGAGCTTTTTTACCCAATACGGCAAAAAGATCATCGAAAATTTCATCAATTACGGCAAAAAGATAATTTTAAAGGAGAAACTCGTGGTAAATTTCGCCCCGTTTATGTTGAAGCTACAAAAGGGCTTCCCATTAGATAGCGACGATTATGCGGTCATTTGTAAGGCGCTTTACGAGCAGGATTACGACATCGTGCAGCTTGCGGGGCTGCTCGTGCTGATCAGCGAAAAGTCGCTCTACCCAAGCAGCCTTACGGCGCTCGTGCGCAGTATATTAAAATACTCGATCACCTACGACGATCCGAGCCCGATGTTTGACATCGTAGGCACGGGCGGCGATAGGCTAAAGACGATCAATATCTCCACGACCGTGGCCTTTATCGCGGCAAGCTTCGGCGTGCGCGTCGCCAAGCACGGTAACCGCGCGATTACCAGCAGATCGGGCAGCTCCGATGCGCTGGACGCTCTGGGCGTGCCGCTACTTAGCGATCTGGCGCAGATTAGAGCGCTGTTAGATCGCACGGGGCTAGCGTTTTTTCACGCGCCGTTTTTTCACAAGATCACTGCCGAGGTCAAAGAGGTTCGCAACCGCCTAAAAATCGGTACCGTCTTTAATATAATGGGGCCGCTGCTAAATCCAAATTTAAGCCTCAGCAATCAGATCGTGGGCAATTATCTGGAGGAAGTAAACGGACTCATCGCCGAAACGCTGATGATTTTGGGGCGCAAGCACGCTCTGGTGGTGCACGGCATGGACGGCATGGACGAGATCAGCCTATGTGACGAAACGCTAATCCACGAGGTCAAGGATGGCAAAATTTTAGAATACCGCGTAAATCCCGAGCAGTTCGGCTTTAAACGCGCATTTCACGGCGATATAGAAGGCGGCGACGGCGAGGCTAACGCCGAAGCTTTAAAACAAATTTTAAAAGGCGAGCTTAGCGGGCCGAAATTTGACATCGTCGTGCTAAACGCGATGTTTGCGCTATACTGCGCCGATGTCGTGTCAAGTCCTGCGGAGGCTAAGCCGCTCATTTTAGAGGCGATCAGATCGGGCAAGACGTGGAAATTTTACGAAAACTACGTGAGGGCGAGAGCTTAGATGGCTAGCGGCGAAAAGAGGGAGTTTTTAAGCGAGCAGCTCATCAGCTATCTGGGCAACAAGCGCTCGCTGCTAGCGCCGATAGAGCGTGCGATCTGCGAGATTAAGGCGGAGCTTGGGCAGAGCAAGATCAGCTTCGCGGACGTCTTTAGCGGCAGCGGCATCGTCGCGCGACTGGCTAAAGCGCACTCAAACCTCGTTATCGCAAATGACCTAGAGAGCTACTCGCGCGCGATAAACTCCTGCTATCTTTCAAATTTTAGCGACGAGCTGTGGCGAGACTTGAGCGAGCTGCACGCTGAAATTTTAAGAAATTTTACGCCGAAGGAGAGCTTTTTTAGCGAGCTGTACGCGCCGAAGGACGACCTGGATATCAAGGCGGGCGAGCGCGCTTTTTACACGCGCCGAAACACCCTGATTTTGGGCGGGCTTTGCGAGCAGATTAGCAAAATCCCGCAAAAATTTCGCGATTTTTTTACAGCGCCGCTGCTTAGCGAGGCGAGCATCCACTCAAACACGGGCGGCGTTTTTAAGGGCTTTTACAAGGACAAAGCGGGCGTGGGAAAGTTCGGCGGCAGCGGCGAAAACGCGCTAGCCCGTATAATGGGCGAAATTTCTCTGCGCCTGCCAGTGCTTTCAAATTTTGCCTGCGAAAGCGCGGTTTTTCAAGAGGACGCCGCGCGCTTTTCGCAGAGTACGCGCGAGCGCTTTTCGCAGCTTGACGTCGCGTATTTCGACCCCCCTTACAATCAGCATCCCTACGGCTCGAACTATTTCATGCTAAATTTGATCACGGATTTTATAAACGAGGGTAAGAGCCCAAATGCTGCGGAGCTTAGCAGGGTTTCTGGGATCCCCGCAGACTGGAACCGCTCGGCGTATAATAAAAAATCAAGTGCTGCGGAGGAATTTTTCGCGCTGCTGGCGGAATTTCCGGCGAAATTTTTAATAATCTCTTTTAATTCCGAGGGCTTCATTTCGAAGGCGGAATTTTTAAAAAACCTCGCACACATCGGCTCCGTGCGCACGATAGAGATCCGCTATCCGACTTACCGCGCGAGCAGAAATTTAAACGCGCGCGAGCTTTACGTGACTGAATTTTTATATGTCGTACAGAAGTAAGATCAAAATTTGCGGCATCAAAAGCGCCGCCGAAGCTCGCGCGGTGCTGGCGTGCAGCTCGGCTTTATGCGCAAATTTAGAGTGCACGGACGGCGCCAAAAATTTACCGCAATCGGGTAGTGAGAGCTTAATAAAAAATTCTAATTTTTGCGGCGAAAATTCTGAGCGGAATTTTAATTCGGATGCCGAGAATTTTACGCGAAATTTCAATTCTGACGGCCAAAATTTTGCACAAAATTTTAATCAGGACGGCGAAAATTTCACCTACCGCGCACAAAATCATGCAAATTTTACGTCCGAGCAAAATTCCGATTGCGATAAAAATTTCGGCGGCAGTTCGCGAAATCTGGGCGATGGCTCGGGCGTGCGCGTGGAGTTTTTAGGCGTGATATTCGTATCAAGCTCCAAGCGCCGCGTGAGTATAGAGACAGGGCGCGAGATCGCACGCATCGCGCACGAAAACGGCGCAAAGTGCGTCGGAGTTTTTGCTTTGAGCTCCGAAAAACACAGCGTCGCCTCGTGCGAATGTAAAAATTTTAGCGGCAAAACTTGCGGCAGCAATAGCGGCTTAGAATTTTATGAAAACGAGCGCGAGGATTTGAGCGTAAATTTAAACGCAAGCCGCACCGCGTCTGCTTCTGTAAAAGATCTAAATTTTGAAATTTTAGACGCGGAAGCTTTAGACGAGGAGCAAATTTTAAAAATTTGCAGCCTTTGCGAGCTAGACTGCGCTCAGATTTATGGACACATAAGCGCGGATTTCAAAGCGCGCCTCAACGCAGCAGGCATAGAGGCGTGGCAGGTGCTAAGCATTGGCGCTGAGATTCCGCCACTTAAGGGTTTGAGCTGCGACCGGATCTTATTTGACGCCAAAGGAGCGAGCCTGGGCGGTAACGGCGTGAGCTTCGACTGGGATCTGTTACGACGCGTAGGGCTTGGCTACGAAGGGCAATACGACGCGACGCGTGATGAAAAATACTGCGCGGGCAGCACGATTCAAAGCATAGGCGACACAAAATGTGACTCGGCTAGCGGGCGCTGCGATACGCAAAATAACGCAGTAAGTGGCGAAAAAAAATGCTATGTAGCGGGCACCGCTCAAAGCTCAAACGGCGCAAGGAGCCATCTTAAACACAGCGCGATCTGTAACAGATATAGCGAGGGGAATTTAAAGCGCGACAAAAACAACGGCTACAACAATTCCTGCGTGGAGCATAGCGAAAACGGAAATTTAAATCTCGAGAAAGCAAGCAACATGTGCTGTGCCTCTAATAGCAATGAAGCGAGCGAGCGCGCACATGATATTGTTCGATCGAGCAATACGAAACAAGAAGCGAGCGCCGATCGTCGCGCCGCAAAGAATGACGATGAGTGCAAATTTAGCGCGTGTGCTACCGCGCGGCTGAGTGGTGTAAGACCCGCAAGCGAAGGCGTCAATGATCAAGGCGCAAGCGACTATAAGGCGGGCGCGCCAAATATTTCAAATGACGGCGGCGAAGTAGGCAAGCTGGATGCCACAAAAGATGATAGCGCGAATAAGCATGACGCTTCTGCTAAAAACGGCACGATCTCTTTCATTCTTGCTGGTGGTATCGGTGCGCAAAATATCCTTGAAGCGCTCGTGCTGCGTCCTTACGCAATCGATCTAAACAGCCGCATGGAGGACGCGCGAGGCATTAAAGATCCACAAAAGATAAGCGAAATTTTGCAAATTTTAAAAAATGCGCAAGGCTGATCTCTGCGTGCAAACTCGCGCGATAGTTATATCTAAATCAAGCGCGTATAAGGAGGAACCAAATGCGTAAGGACGAAATTGCTAGGTTTGGCATAAGCAAAACGCGGTATGATAAAAATATAAAGGATTTCTTACAAGATAAAAATTGCGATAAGCGAAATTTGGCGGGCGGCGGGCTAAAATTTACGAGCGATGGCAGGCAAAATTCTATAAATGCCAGCGAGCAAAATTTTACGAATGTCGTTGAACAAAAATCGCAAATCGATCTCTCTTGTGCCACTGATACACCTTTGCAAAATTTTAAAACTCAAGCAAGGGATTACGACAAAGAGCCGATAATCATAAAAGATAATTCAATAGAGATGATTAAATTTTATTCGCCATTTCTGTATTTTCTTAATTTCATAGATTTTGGAACAAGGCAAGACTCGCCAAGATCCGTTAAACGCTGGCTAGAACTTTCGGATAAATTTGGCACCTGCTATATAAAATTTAAAAATTCAGTTATCGAATATTATTCAGAGAAAAAGAGGGCGACTCTATACTCTATAAATTTATCCGAAATAATTGCAATAAAACGCACCTTTGGACCGTCTACTTTAAAAATGACGGAAAAAGGTAAAATTTCAACATTTTTTGTCGCGTTCGGGTGGATAATCTTTTTATCTTTGGTAGTAACTTTTAAAAATAAAATTTCTTATGGAATTTTAATTGTGCCGATCTCCTTATTTTTGGCGTTTGCGCCCTTAATCATATTTAGATTTAAGAAAAATTTGGGATTTGATATAGGAAACGACAGCCTTATTTTTATGAGCAACGGTAATTATATCGAAGCAAGCATACTAACAAGTAAAGAATACGGGGAGCTAAAAGCCTATTTTCTATTGAAAACGGGAAAAAAATTTAGATAAAATCCCGCCACAAATTTTTGTGTAGGCTATAAAGAATAAAAGATGGATAGAAAACAGAGGCTTGAGAAGCCAAATAAAATTTTAAATGAACGGCGTCAAAATTTAGAGCGGGGTTCAGGGCGGAATTTTGATGCCGAAAATTCTGACAGTAAGAATTCTAAATTTGAAAAACTCACAGATGACTCTACGATAAATACAAACGAAAAGCCTAATAAATTTGAACAAAATTCGAGTTGCACTCGTGATTACAATAAAGAGCCTTTAGCGCTCAAAGATAGGACTAGTTTTTATATAGTTCTTGCTACGGCATGCACGCTTGCGATTATGATTTTTATGTATTTCATACGAACCCAATCAAACTAGATATAATCAGCTTTTTATAGTATTTCCATTTTTCGGATTGCCTATCATAATGGAATATTTTACAAATTTTTACAATAAGAAATTTGTAAAATTTTATAATGATCGAGTTGCTTATTATACAAATAAAATGCCCGAAAAAACTATATTCTTAGATGATCTTAAGGATGTAAAAAGAGCCTATTTTGCAAGAGATAATGAGTGGCTTAGGAGGCAAGGCGCTTTTTATAGATTTTTCTTAAAATTTGATCCGTATGCTACGATAATCGCTTTTTTATTGATCTGCATATTGGTATTAGCTATCGGCGTAAGAAAATATATAGAAACAGGTAGTTCCAAAGTAATTTTTATATTAATATTGACGTTTTTGTTTTTATTCATCTCAAAATTTATGTATTTTTTGGTTTTTAAATTTCAACTTAGACGTATATTCTACGATAATATAATAATCCGAGGCAAGGATAAAGATATCGCCTTTACGATAGAAACTATGGACGACTACGTCAGGATAAAAGAATTTTTTATAAAGAGAAAAGGTATTGATTTGGATAAGACTCAGCGCCACGTATGGCTGGATTTTAATTAGCAATTAAAGAGCTTTAGATGAAAAAGTCTCAAATGGCGAAGCCTTTAAATTTTTAAAATTTAAAGGCGCGACTCTTAAAAATTGATCGTAATCTTTCTTGCGCGGAATCTATTTTATCATTTGCTTTATCGCGTTATGAATACGGCTGCAAATTTTTAAATTCCATCTCTAGCTGCTTGCGCCAATCTTGCAGCGAGCGCTCTGCGCTAGCGGCGTATTTCTTTATAAGTACGCCGCCAGAGCTTGACTAGATACACCGCCTCTGTATAGATTGATCTCTGAGATTAAATATCAGCCTTAAGCGGCGCGTCTTTGAAAAATCCCCACGTAAAGCGCGAAAACAAAACCGATCGCGACCGCGTAAGGAGCGAACTCGGTGATACCTTTGGCCGAACTTGCAAGCAAGAAATTATGCGCGATCGCGGCGCCCGCCGCCATGCCGATGACGAATATGCCCGAGCTTAAATTTCCCGTCCCGGCCTGCACCAGATGCTTGCCCGGGCAGCCCTCGCTAAGGCTGAAGCAAAGTCCTGCGAGCACCATGCCTAAGAAATTCCAAACGAAATCGTTATGAGCGATAGGCTGGCCGTCAAAGCCGAGCTTATATTGACCAAACGCGATATTTGCGATACTTGCAAACACGATGACGCTTAGCACGCCCCAAAACATCGAGAAATCGCCGCGGAAAATTCTACCGAACGCGCCGACGCTGCAAAATTTGCTTCTATGCATCACCGCGCCCACGATAATGCCCGCAGCCAGCGAGATGCCTACCGCAGCATGTTGCGCGCCGGGGCCTTTAGAGGAGATAAAAAGCGCGCCGCCCTCGCCCGTTTTGAGTCCGAAAACCAAGGCCGCAAGCAGCGCAGCGCCCAGTAGCACGGGCAAAATTCCGATCGCGCCGCTAAGCCTTGCCTCTTTACTCGCCTCATAGCCGCGCTTTTTAAGCAAAAACCCAATGAGTACGCCGCAAATCAGACCCGCTAACCCGGCTAACGCGGTCAAATCGCCGCCGCCTAGGCGCAAAAACGCGCGCCACGGACATCCCAAAAACACAAGGCAGCCGATCATCGCAAAAATTCCTAGGAAAAATTTCGCAAACGGCGAGCTGCCGGTAACCGGCGCAAACTCGCGCGTCCAAAGCACGCTTGCTAAAAAGCCGCCGAATACGAGCCCTATGATCTCAGGGCGGATGTATTGCACCGCGCTAGCTCGGTGAAAGCCCAGCGCGCCCGTGGTATCGCGCAAAAAGCAAGCAACGCAAACGCCCATATTGCCCGGGTTTCCCAAATGCACCAGCGTCGCACCCAGCACGCCTAGCACGGCGCCTGCGATGATGTACCATTTAACGTTATTCATGAAAAAGTCCTGAAATAATCTAGATCGACCGATCTCTTAGGCACGATTTTATCCTTTGTAAAATAAAAAGCAAATAAATTCCGATCTAAATTTTAAAAAGTAAGAATCCTATCCATACTTAAAAATGACTAAAAATAGAATTTAAAAAGTAGTTAAGACGGGGTTCGGACATACGAAGCCAGTCTTAACTATAGAATTTTACTTAAATATAAATAAACCAGCCTTAATTTCTCGCACGAAGTCGGAAATTCTATTTTTACATACGGCCACAAAGCCCGCAAGTTGCGAAATTTCTCGTCTCATCAATCGATAGCGTTGGAGCTTTTTAGTACCACTAGATGTTTTTTGCCCGCGAAGCTTAACACTACGGCAGCATTATTTTCGTCGATTTCGCGCACCAGCTCTACTCGCACGTCGCTAGGTCTTGCGGTATCCGAGCTAAGCAGCTCATTTTCTAAAATGCTTCTAAATGCCGAAACCTTGGGCTCTTTTGCATCCGATCTTTCCTTTGCTCCCTCGCGAAATTCCATCGTGCCACTCTCGGCAGGTCTTACTTTAAGCGGCGAAATTTTATCCTCTGCTCTTATATTCTCGGCGCTCTCAGAGCTTTCGTCCGCCTCCGTAGCTTCCGAACGCTCGGCACGCGCAACCTCATCGTAAAATTTATCGCGCATGCTCTCTTCGCTCACGTTCTCGCCTCTTAAAAAATCTGCACCATCTACGTTTTTTGAGTCGTTAGAATTTTTTAAATTTAAAGCGGAGGCCTCATCTTTTTTCGCAAACTCTTGCGCGTCAGAATAATTTGGGTTCTTTGATCCGCTCTGATTTTTAAAAGAGGAGTCGTTTAAAATTTCATCTATGCCCGCTTCGTCCACGTCGGCCTCCTCTATGCTAGCGTCGTCTTCAAAAACCCGCCATGTCTCGTCGATACTTTTTTGCGGCTTGTGTGATAAAAATTTTCGCACGCCGACGAAAGCCGCAGCCGCAAGTAGTAGCGCTACGATTATCGGCATCACGGAAACCCCGCTGCTACCGCTTTGCGCCGTCTCACTCGCCTCGCTCTTTACGCTCATCTTGCTCTGATCGAAAGCGGGGTTTTTTACGCGCAAAATGAGCTTTAAATTGCCGTCTTGAGTAAGAGCATCGACCGATAGATCGGCTCCGGTGGGGAAATTGATCTCGATATCCTTGCCTTTGGGCGCTATCGTAAAGCTTTTTAAGACCTTTTGATTGGTGCGCATTTCGTTGAATTTCTCATCGCCGCCAAGCCCTTTTAAAATAAGACTCATCGACTGCCCGTCGACGCGGCGCACGATGTCCGGCTTGTATGCGGAGTCAAACGCCAAGGCGATGTCTACGCTATCGTCGTGGTTGAAAAGATCGTATTGCATCAGATTGGCGCCGAGGCAAAAATTTGCGATTAAAATCAAAAATATCTTTTTCATGCTTTTTCCGTTAGTTAAAAAGTTCGGCGATCTTATTTTGCAGCTCGCGCCCGCCGTAGTTAGCGCATAAATTTACGATCGCAGTGCCGATGATAGCGCCGTCTGCGTATTCTTTCGTAGCGCGAACATCGCCGGCAGTGCGGATACCAAAGCCGATCGCTACGGGCAGATCGCTCATCTTTTTAAGATCTGCGACCATATTTTTAAGGCGCGAGATCGGAGTTTGCTTGCTTCCGGTCACGCCGATAGCGCCCACGCCGTAGATGAAGCCTCGTGCGCGGCTCAAAACTCGCGTGGCGCGGTGCTCGCTCGTAACGCTAATAAGCGGGATGAGCGCGATACCGAACTCTTCGCAAAGCGCGAAAATTTCCTCATTTTCCTCATACGGCAGATCGGGGATTATTATTCCGCTGATGCCGTAGCGCGCCGCCTGTGCTACAAACTCGCGCACGCCGTAGGCAAAGATCACGTTGTAATAGACCAAAAACACGAGCGGCTTGCGCGTTTGCACCTCTTTTAAAATTTCAAATACCTTCTCCGCGTTTACGCCGTTTTGCACCGCGGAAAAGCTCGCCTTAAAAATTTCGGGACCGTCTGCGAGCGGATCGGAATACGGGATGCCGATCTCAAGCAGATCGATCGCGCTTTCGTCTAAATTTGACAAAAACTCCTTCGTGTGCGCGGGGCTCGGATATCCCGCCACGATATAGCCGATGTTCGCCTTTTTGCCCGCAAAGGCCGCTTTGATCTTATCCATAAATCGTTCCTTTTTTGTAATTCATCACGGTATCCATATCCTTATCGCCCCTGCCGCTTACGTTTACGACGATCGTTTTTTTGCCTTTTAACTGCGGGCAGAGCTTTTCCAAATACGCTAACGCGTGCGCGCTTTCGATCGCGGGGATGATACCTTCGAGCCTGCAGAGCAGTTTAAGTGCCGTGATGCACTCATCGTCGGTTACCGCTTCGTATCGCACGCGACCCGTCTCATGCAGATGCGCGTGCTCTGGACCTACGCCGGGATAATCAAGCCCCGCCGAGATGCTGTGTACGGGCTCGATCATGCCGAATTTATCCTGCAGTACGATCGTTTTCATACCGTGGATGATGCCCGCGCGCCCGTTGGTAATGGTCGCTGCATGATAAGGGGTATGCGCACCCAAGCCGCCCGCCTCGATACCCAAAAGCTGCACGCTAGGATCGTCCACGAACGCGCTAAAAATTCCTATCGCATTGCTTCCGCCTCCTACGCAGGCCAGGACATAATCGGCCTTGATCCCCTTGCTCGCAAGCTGCGATTTGGTCTCGGTGCCGATGACGCTTTGAAAATCCCTAACCATCTTAGGATACGGATGCGGTCCGACCGCCGAGCCGATGACGTAAAATACGCTCTCGATCTCATTCACCCACGCCTGAATCGCCGCGGTGGTCGCCTCTTTGAGCGTTTTAAGACCGGTGCCGATTTTGATTAAATTTGCACCCAAAAGCTGCATCCTAAAGGCGTTGAGCTGCTGGCGCGCAGCGTCGGTCTCGCCCATATACACGTCGCATTCAAGCCCAAATAGCGCCGCTGCCGTCGCCGTCGCCACGCCGTGCTGGCCTGCGCCGGTTTCTGCGATGACCTTTTTTTTACCCATTTTTTTGGCTAGTAGCGCCTGCGCAAGGGCATTGTTGATTTTATGAGCGCCCGTGTGGTTAAGATCCTCGCGCTTTAGATAAATTTTATGCCCATAGTGCTCGCTAAGGCGCGCAGCGTGATATAGCGGCGTCGGACGCCCCGCATATTCGCACAGCAAGTAGCCCAGCTCATCTTTGAATTCCTTCGTCTGCGCTATGGTGTTGTACGCATCCTCCAACTCCTCGAGCGCAAACATTGCCGTCTCCGGCACGAACTGCCCGCCAAAACTCCCGAAATACGCCTTTTTATTCATCCTATCTCCTCGCATTAAATCGTAGGATTATATAAAATTTCGCGTTAAATTTCGCTTTTTTGACGGCACCTTTTGCGACGCTATTTTAAAATTTATTGGATATGCAGCCGCAAAAACGCGCGGCGCAAGATGGTAAATTTTAAAATTTACAATTCAAGGTTTCACGGACTACAAGCAAATTTTATAACGTGACCCTATATGGAATATGAGGGCTTAAATTTGAAAGCAAAATATCTCAAAAAGAGCAATGGTGTCCCCGACAGGATTCGAACCTGTGGCCTCAAAATTAGGAATTTTGCGCTCTATCCTACTGAGCTACGAGGACAAAAATCGGCAATTTAATCGCCGATAATATTCATAACGTCGTCTAGTTTTTTGTGAAGATCTTTGTCATTGATGGGCTTTGTCATAAAGTCATAAGCACCTTTATTTAAAGCCTCTCGTTTAGCGGTCTCGTCCGTCGTAAGGACAATGACGGGGATATGAGCTATACTTTCTCTAGCGTGAAGATTATCTAAAAATTCCAGCCCATTCATCACAGGCATTACGATATCTAATAAAATCAAATCAACGGGCTGAACTTCGAGTACGGCAAGAGCGTCCAAACCATTTTTGGCTTGGAGTATGGTTTGGAATTTGCCGTATTTTTTTAGCATAACTTCAAGTAGCTTTAAATTTATAGCGTCGTCATCAACCGTTAAAACTTTCAAATCTCTCATTTAAGACCTCATCCTTATATATATTTTTGTGCGAGTTTCTCAAGACCCGACTTGGTAATATTGTAACTAGCGACTTCGCTAAATAGTGGATTTTCATCGTTGTCGTTAGAAAACAGAACTAGCTTGGTCGCAGATGCTTTTCGGCGCAAGCTCTCTAACGCCGCTAAGTCTAGCCCCGCTAGCTTTTTATCAATCAAAACAAGCTTATAGCTGCCCGTAGCCGCCATAGAAATAAGCTGATCGAAATTGCCCGCAATTTCTACGTCTTTATACTGGTGTTTTAATATGCTGGCAAAAATTTTACTTTCCATAATGTTTGCCTTGCATATAAGTATATCTTTTGTCGGCACTCGCGCACCCTTAGCTTTCACTACGTCATCGGAAACTATGCTTTTTTTAGGAACTAGCTTCATTATCGTCTTTGGCACTTTGACAGTTTTAATGACCGTCTTAGGCACCTGGCGTTTGACAAGCTTTTTAACCAGCTTCTTTGTAGTTCCACCGGCGGGCGCTGCATCAGATCGTTTATCGCCGATAAAATTATCTAGCATTTGAGCTAAGATATCCTTTTTGATCGGCTTGGTGCAGTATTCGTCAAGTCCTGCTGCCATAAATTTCTCTCTATCGCCCTTTAGCGCATTGGCAGTAACAGCCACGATCGGGATGTGGCGGAGATTATTCTCATGCTCGTATTGCTTGATCTGCTTTGTGGATTCGATACCGTCCATAACAGGCATCGAAATATCCATAAATATGAGATCATAGTCGTTATTGGCTTTTCTGGCTTCCAGCGCCAAAAGTCCGTTTTCGACTATCGTCAAATTCATATTAAAGCTATTTAACGTATGCTTCATAAGCTTTTGATTGATCTCATTATCCTCCGCAATAAGGATTTTGGCGTTATATTTTCTATTGACCAAAGGTACATTTTCATCGGCAGGATTTCGCTCTACCGGCACTTCAACCTCTTCTTCGACTTCGACATCCTCTTCGACCATAATAGTTTCTTCCTGTTGCTCGTCTTCGTATACGGTGACGGGCACCTCGACCATCTCCTCTTCCTCAGGCTGCGGGATAACTACCGGTTCGACTTTTACGCTAACAGGCTCAATCTCGGGCTCTTCGACATGGACATTTTGAGTAGTAGGCTCCACCTTCGGAATATCTACAGGCTCCGGCTCAATACTCGGCTCTTCGGCAGGAATATTTTGAACCGCTGGTTCTACTACTGGCGTTACCGGTTCAGGCTCGATATTTGAAGGTCCCTGTTTAACCTCTTCAAGTTTTGGCTCGATAGGCTTTAGTTCAGGCTCAATTGCTACCGGCTCTGGCTCAACAGCGATAGGTTCTGGTTCAATTATCTTTTCAGCTATACTTTCAGGTTCTGAAAGTTTAACATTTGAAATTTCATCTTCATGAGCAGAAACACTTGAAGTATCAGGCTTCGAAGCTTTAGCGATAGGAATTTCAGGCTCGGTTTTAATGGCTACCGGAATTTCTTCTTCTATGCTTGGAATTTCAACCTTTTTGGCAGGCTCTTGCACCTTGGCGCTCGGTTTGATATCCGAAAGATCAATATCTATATCAGGAATTTCAATCTCAGCCTTAGGCGTCTCAACCTTAGCCTTTGGAATTTCTACTTTCGCAGGCTCAGCCTTTACTTCTTCTTCCTCTTTCTTAATCTTAGGAAGCTCTATTTCGATATCGGAAAGATCAATGCTAGGAGTTTCGGCTTTAGGAGCCTGGGTCTGAGTCGCATGTGTTTTGAGCCCCACAAAATCATCAGGGATTTCCAAAGATATAGGCTCATCGATATCGGCCTGGGCATCCTTTGTGCTTGAAGGCTCTACCTTTGGCTTTTCTGTGTGCGGGATTACTATTTCAGGAATATCAATATCTATCTTTGGCGATTCAGGCTCTATCTTTTCAATCTTAATATCACTCATAGGCTCGATGTCTATAGGCTTAATGACCGGTTCTTCTGCTTTAGAAGCTTCTTTTTTGAGCTCTTGAGCGATACTAGGCTTACTAACAGTTTCATCTTTATGCGTAGAATGAGCCTCGGCATCATGCGTACGTCTTCTGCTTTGCAAGATAGCGCGTAGCTCGTCTGCCGACGAAGTAGTAGCATGTCGTAATTCATCGAGCTTATTGATGATAGGTCTTTCTTTTACTACCGGTTCCTCCATAATCATTTCATCAGCGACAATAGGCTTTTCTACCTCGGCATCCAGCTTAATCTCATGCGTCTGTGGAGCAAAATCCGATCTACTTAGAGCAATTCCGGATTTTGAAATTTTATCTAGCGTCTTAACGAATTTAGTTAAGTTAAAAGGCTCTGTAAGGGTAAAAATTTTAGAATTTGAAATACTAATACTTTGAAGCTCTTTTGGCTTAAGAGTCAAAATCGTAGGCATACTCAATATATCGCTAACCTCGCCGTAATTCTTAAATCTAGTGATAAGGGCGTCATATTTGTTATTATTTTGCGCTGAGCGGAACTGCGCGTTCGTATTAAATATCGAAATTTTACCGCCTAGCTTGCTGATGTAGTTTTTAACGATATCATTATACATCGTATCGGCGCTATCGGCTAAAAGCGCAAAATTTAGCCCTTTGATACTTTCAAATACTGCGTCTGCATCGGTCTTTTGCGTCTCTTTAAAAGCAAGAGTGAAATAAAATCTAGTACCCTTTCCTACGGTAGATTTAACCTGAAGCTTACCGCCCATCATCGCTACGTATTTTGACGAAATCGTAAGTCCAAGACCTGTTCCGCCGTATTTGCGCGTGATTGTAGAGTCAGCTTGAGAGAAGGCGTTAAATACATTTGCGAGCTTATCTTCAGAAATTCCAATGCCGGTATCTTCTACGCTAAACGTTACGATCGCCTCTCCTGGAGCTTTGCTAGGCTCCCTTAAAATTTCAACTACGATAGTGCCGTGCTCAGGCGTAAATTTAACAGCATTTGACATGAGGTTGATAAGAACCTCTTTGATCTTCGTAATATCGCCGTATAGATGATGCACTAGTGTAGGATCGATGTAGAGCAGGATGTCGATATTCTTTTCGGCAGCCTTGGCAACGTAAATTTCAACCGCACTTTCGAAATCTTGAATAGGGTTAAATAAGATATCCTCAAGCTCGACCTTATTACTTTCGATCTTGGAGACATCCAAAATGTTATTAATGATCGTTAGAAGGTTTTCGGACGATTTTTCGATGGTATCAACGTAATCGCGCTTCTCCTCGTCCAAATCGGTATTTTTAAGAAGCTCCGTAAAGCCGATGATGCCGTTAAGTGGCGTCCTGATCTCGTGAGACATATTAGCTAAAAAGATCGATTTTGCCTTGTTGGCATCCTCCGCAGCGCCCTTTTGATACGCAATCAGATCGAGCGCATCCTCGATAAGCGAATATGCCTTGTTAACACCCTCGCTAGTCCTAACGTCGATATGCTCGTGCTGATTCGTCAAATCGCCGATTCGGCTAAGCACGTTGCCGAGGTCGGTAACGTTCTGTCTTAAACGTCTTGTAATACCCAAGGCAAAAACGACCAAAATAGCCGCTAAAACCCATATACCAAGAGCGATAAATAGGTTTCTTAGCCTTTGCGCTAGGTAAGTATCGGCATGCGTCGCAAGCTCAGCATTGATCTTTTCAGAAATTTCGCTTAGTTTTTTATATTTAAGTGTAGTAGAGGCAAACCACTCTTGAAAAGGCACGCTATAATGTCCCTCGTCCGCTTCTTGCTGTAATGTGGCTGAAATTTTAGCAGTTTCTCTTAATGCGTTTTGAAATTCCTCTCCGTCTAGAATCTTTAAAATCGCGGCTCTAGCATCAGATTCCGGCAAGAAGTAGTAATTAGGGAGCGAACTAGATAGGTTGAAGCTAGCCCAAGTCCTTAGCTGCGCCTGATTCATCGCCTTGCTACCGATAATGTATTCGATAATATAGTCACGCTCCGATGCGGTGGCATCCATCGCCTCATAAGTATTAAGCAACGAAACCGTCCAAACGGTAATATTTGAGCTTACAAGACCCTCTCTTAGCACTCGTTGGATTGTTTTTACATCATCATCGAATTTTTGAAAATATGAGCTGAAAAGCTCACCGAAGCTTTTGCTTTGAGCATCGACATCCCTTCTTACCTGCGGAAGTTTGTCTAATAAACCGTCTATATCGGTCTCGGCAGCCAAAAGCTCGTCATTACCGGTGCCGTAAGCGAAAATATCAAAAATAGTCTTTTTTATGACGTTTTCACTGATATTTTTGCTTTCTTTATACTTTGCAAGCGCATCGTCGGTTTTTTTGCGTTGGCCCGATAGAAGGGTTCCCATACCGGGGTTTCCCTCGCTACCCAAAAACGCCGAAGTGATACCGCGCTCTTTATCTACCTGCTCTACTAACGCCGCGAGGTTGCTATTTTTAGCAATTTGCTGCTGCAAAATTCCCACTCTGGCGTAATCCTGCAAAGAGATAAACAAGAAATATGATGCAAACGCGAAAATCAAAAGTAACGGGATACCGCTAACAAGTCTCAAAGCACTTGTAGTATTTAAATTCATACAAAATCCTTCAAAGCGCAGCTTACGCGACGTTAAATTTTATTCAACCGGAGAAACGAAGTCGCTTCCGTCACGCTAGGCGGAGACGATTTAGCCGTCCTGCAAAGTTAATGGGTGATTTTACTAAACAAATCTTTAAATATAGCTTTTTGCGTTAGGTTTTCGTTAATGATTGTTTAAAATTTTTTCGGCGGTTTGGATATTCGTAAGCGATCTGATCTCATCGAAGCTCGCCGCATAAATGCTCTCAAAATCGCCGTAAAAGTCCAAAAGCTTCTTCAGGCTTCCCTTGCTAACGCCCAAGCTTAGCAGCTTTGAGCTTTGCAGATCGAGTTTGCGTTTGCTCTTTTGGTGAAACGAGATCGCAAAGCGGTGCGCCTCATCGCGCAGACGCTGAAAAAACTGCAATTTTTTATCGTCCGTCGGCAGCGAAAAGATCCTGTCCTTAGTGCAAATTTTATCTTTCGCAGCTCCTTTTGCGCGGTGAGCTTTAGCGTCAATTTTCTCTTTAGAGATAGCGATTATATCGACGTTTGCTCCGACGCTTGAAATTATTTCCTCCGCCAAGTTTAGCAGAGCCGTTCCGCCGTCGATGAGCCACAGATCGGGCGCTGCAAGCTCGTCAAATTTAAGCGCGCGGCTAGTTAAATATTCGCGCATCTGATCGTAGTCGTTATTTGAGCTAAGGTGCTTGTGGCGGTAGTTTTGCTTGTTAAACTCGCCGTCTTGAAAGCTTATCATAGCTCCCACGGCCGCGGCGCCGAACATATGCGAATTATCGAAAACTTCGATATTTACCGGCAAATTCGTAAGATTAAAATAATCCTTCAGCTCCTGCAAAAACGCGTAATCGTGTGTTTTTAGATGCTTTTTGATATTGATCTCGCAGTTTTGGTATGCGATCTCGCAAATTTTACGCTTCTCGCCGATTTTCGGCGCGTAAATTTTAAAGGCTCTTTCGTGCCGCTTGGATAAAATTTCGCATACCAGATCCGCATCGTCAAACTCGTCGTAAACGTAAATTTTAGCGCATGCCACGGGAGCCGCGGCAGGAAAGGCGCTTAAGATCATCTGCTTGTAGGCGTTTGCGATATCATCGGCGCTTGGGGCTTTGCAGTTGATTATATGCGAGCTTGAGGCTGAAATTTTACCCTCGCGTATGCTAAAATGCACGGCGCAGACGAGCCCGTCGCGTGCGGCAATCGCAAAGACCTCAAAATCATCGAGCTTTGCCAGATCGACCTCAACCTTTACGTTCATCTGTTTTAAAATTTCGATCTTATCGCGAATCTGTGCGGCTTCCTCGAAATTTTCGCTCTGCGCAAGCCGTGCCATCCGCTCCTGAAGCTGCGGCACCATCTTTTGCGGATTTTTTAGGGCGGCAAGCGCGCTTTGTACGATACGCGCGTAATCCTGCTTTGAAATTTTATCCTCGCACGGAGCGGCGCAACGCCCGATCTGGTGGAACAAACAGGCCTTTTTGCCCTTGACGCAATTTTTCTTCTGCACGAGCGGAAACTGCATGTAAAGCGTCTGTAAAATTTCCTTTGCGCCGTGAAAATAGGGGCCGAAGTATCTGATGTTTCTGCCCTTTATGATCTTTCGCGTGATCTCAAAGCGCGGAAAGTCGTCGTCTAAATTTACATATATATAAGGATAGGTCTTATCGTCGCGCAGCAGGATGTTGTACTTGGGCTTAAGCTGCTTGATGAAGGAATTTTCCAGTATCAGCGCGTCGCTCTCGCTGGGCGTTACGATGTATTCTAAATGCACAGCCTCGCTTATCATCTTGGCGATGCGCGCGCTTAGGCGGGGGCTCGGCGCGAGAGCGGGCGTGAAAGAAAAGTAGCTTTTGACGCGATTTTTTAAAATTTTTGCCTTGCCGACGTATAGCAGCTTGCCCGCGGCGTCGAAATATTGATACACGCCGGGTCT
Source organism: uncultured Campylobacter sp. (assembly GCF_938002845.1). Classification (GTDB taxonomy): domain Bacteria; phylum Campylobacterota; class Campylobacteria; order Campylobacterales; family Campylobacteraceae; genus Campylobacter_B. The sequence goes on along the minus strand of NZ_CALKZP010000051.1, from coordinate 145,464 downwards.
GACAGGCAGGCTCTTAATCTCCTCTATTAGCAAGGATTAACCCTCTTATCTCTTCAAAAATTTTATAAATTTGCGAATCTTGGATTTTGTTTTCAAACTCCCCTTTTGCGCGCTCTGAAGATAAAATTTTGCCGTCCCGGCGCAAATGAGCTTTATAAATTTGCGCCCTTCTTCTGCTCATCACTCTATCTGCTACGAAAAATTTTATCTCTCGCACGCCGCAAAGCTCCGCCGTCTCTCTAGCAGCTACGAAGCGCTTTAATACGTCTTTTATTAAATTTATATTACTATCGCGTTTTAGTTCGCAAAGCCCCGCCGGGTGTTTTGCGGCTATCATCAAAATGCCATCTTTGACGTAGATGAAAGCGATCAGCCTTTGCCAACTAAGCGGCAAAATCGCTAAAAACTCGCCTCTTTCTCGCATCTTGGCATATAAAGGATCTTTTCTGATATGAGCTATTATTTCTCTTGCATTTTCCATAAGCGGATTTTAGCATTTTTTATCTTAGTTTTGCTTAGCGGCTGCGGATACAAAGCACCGCCGTTTTATTCGGACGCAGATGAGCGAACCGCGAACGCAGAGGCATCCGCCGCAGATGGCAACAATACAAACGACACGAAAGGCGGCGTTAGAATTTTACGCGATAAATAGCCTACTTTTAGCTTTGCTTTGTTATACTTTTAAAAATTTTTACAAAGGAATTTCATGCAAACGGCAGACATTTTAGTGCTGGACTTCGGCTCTCAATACACCCAGCTGATCGCTAGGCGCTTGCGCGAACAAGGCGTTTACACCGAGCTGATCGCATACGACGCATCGATCGATAAGATAAAAGCCAAAAACCCTAAAGGCCTTATTTTAAGCGGCGGACCCGCTAGCGTTTACGCCAAGGATGCGTATTTTTGCGACGATGAAATTTTTGAGCTTGGAATTCCAATTTTAGGCATCTGCTACGGTATGCAGCTCATCGCGCATAAATTTGGCGCCAGCGTCGTGCCTGCGGGTAAAAAAGAGTATGGCAAAGCCTCTTTGAAGCTGCTTCGAGCAACCAGGCTTTTTGACGGCGTTAAGGATAATTCAACCGTCTGGATGAGCCATTCGGACAAGGTCGAGAGCCTGCCCGAGGGCTTTGAGGTGATGGCGAGCTCGGATGAGAGCGAGTGGTGCGTATTCGGCGACGAGATCCGTAAAATTTACGCGCTACAGTTTCACCCCGAAGTCTGCCACAGCGAGTTCGGAGATAGAATTTTAAAAAATTTCGCCAAGGAAATCTGCGGACTAAGTAGCACGTGGAATATGGGTAGCTTCGCCAAAGAGCAGATGATCAAAATAAAAGAGCGCGTAGGCAGCGCCAAAGTGCTTTGCGCGGTAAGTGGCGGCGTGGATAGTTCGGTCGTAGCGGCGCTTTTGGCGCATGCGGTGCCACAGAGCCTAATAGCGGTTTTTGTCGATAACGGACTGCTCCGCACGGGCGAGCGCAAGGCGGTAGAGGAGATGTTTAGGCTCAAACTCGGCGTGAGCTTAGACGTGATCGATGCTAGCGAGCTATTTTTAAGCAGGCTAAAAGGGGTGGTCAATCCTGAGCAAAAACGCAAAATCATCGGCGCTACCTTCATTGAGGTTTTCAGCAAAGAAGCGGCAAAACACAAAAACGTAAAATTTCTAGCCCAGGGTACGCTCTATACCGACATCATCGAAAGCTCCGTCGCAGGCTCAAGCAAAACGATCAAAAGCCATCACAACGTAGGCGGCCTGCCTAAGGATATGAAATTTGAACTGATTGAGCCTCTGCGCGAAATTTTTAAAGACGAGGTGCGCCAGCTGGGACTTGAACTAGGCCTTTCGCGCGAAGTCGTTTTCCGCCATCCATTCCCCGGCCCGGGTCTTGCGATCCGCATAATGGGCGAGGTAAATACGCCAAGCCTTGAGCTACTACGCAAAGCCGACGTGATCCTGCGCGACGAGCTAAAATCAAGCGGCTGGTACAACAAAACGTGGCAGGCATTTTGCGTGCTGCTAAACGTGCACTCCGTAGGCGTCATGGGCGATAACCGCACCTACGAAAACGCCGTGTGCATACGCGTAGTGGACGCCAGCGACGGCATGACGGCTAGCTTCTCGCGCCTGCCTTACGACCTGCTAGAAAACGTCTCTCGCCGCATCATAAACGAAGTGGACGGCATCAACCGCGTAGTTTACGACATCTCGAGCAAACCGCCTGCAACGATAGAGTGGGAGTAGTGGTAAAAATATCGGCATGCAACAGCATTTGAGCATTGTTAGAAAGGTATAATCATGAATTTTTCTCCACAAGATATGGATGTAAAAACACTGTTTAAAACTTACCCAACTTTTAGGATACCTGTTTTTCAAAGGGATTATTCTTGGGATAAGCAGTTCTATAAAAGATTCATAGACGATATTATTAACGGCATAAGGTTAGTAGATAATAGTTTATTTAATAATGTATACTTTATTGGAACTATGGTTTTTTCCGGAAATTCTAATGAAAACAGTATAGATGTAGTTGACGGTCAACAAAGATTAACCGTAATCACAATATTGTTGTCAGTAATTTCAAATAAATTAATGGAATGTGGAAAGGAAGGTTTATCTGATGCAACCTTTAGATATGTCAAAGATATTAATGATAATAACGAGCCTATAAGGCATTTGATCAGTGATACGTCATACCCGTATTTTGATTGTTATGTGCAATCTAAAGAAAAAACCAATATCCCGACAATAGAAACAGAGGAAGAAGAAAACATAAAGCAAACTTACGATTTTTTTAATGTATATTTATCGTACGAGAAATTAAAAGAACAAAATTTGGTCTTTAAAGATTTTGACTATGTGGAGATTTTACTAGCAGTTAGAAATCAAATTCTTGAGTCAAAACTTATCGCTATAGTAACCAGTGATAAAGATAGTGCATATATGATTTTTGAAATTTTAAATGCTAAAGGTAAAAATCTTGCAAGTATAGATCTCATTAAAAACATAGTTTTTGAAAAGTTGCACAATGATAAAAATGGAGGAATTGGCTATGCAGAAAGTGTTTGGGAAGGAGTTAAAAAAACTTTAAGAGACAGGGACAGCTCAATAGGTTTAGCAACCTTTTATAGGCATTATTGGATATCTAAATTTAAAAAAGAAACAAACAATAAGCTTTATGATTCATTTAAGTATTATATAAAAAAAGATGAATACCTTGATTTTTTAAAAGATTTAGAAAAAGAGTCAAAGATTTATATTAGTATTGTTAATCCAAAAATAGAAGATTACAGTAATAGGCAAGAATATAAATGGTTGGTTCAAAGTCTACAATCTTTTGGAAGTACATTCAATGTGGTTCAAAGCAGAATTATATTATTAGCACTACTAGATATAAAAAATAAGGAGCTAATTTCGACTCCAAGTTTTAAAAAAGCAATCCAATATCTAGAGAATTTTATTTTTGCCTATACAAACATATCAAAGAAGCAGGCCAATATATATGAAGCCAATTTTTCTAAATTGGCAATCAAGTTAAGGAGAACACAAAGTAAAAGCGATACAAATACGATTCTTAACGAATTACTCTACGATACTTTTAATTCTAAATTGCCAAAGTATGAGGAATTTGAAGAGGGCTTTATTAAGTTGGCATATAGTGGAAAAAAGAATTTGCCAACAAATATGTTGGCAAAATATGTTTTAAAAAAACTTAATCAATACTTTGAGAAAAAGGATTTTTTCTGTGACGATGCTTCTGTAGAACACGTTATTAATGAAAAATCAGAAGATAATGATACTTGCCTGATTGGTAACCTAATTTGTTTAGAGACTCGACTAAATAATGATGCTAGTGATTTAAAATATATTGAAAAAAAGGAAGTTTATAATAAATCAAAATATGAGCAAGTTAAAACTTTTATTTCAAAATATTCAGATTTTGATATTGAAGTAGCTAAAGTTCGTTCTAAAAAAATGGCTAGAGAGTATTATGATTTTATTATTTGCAATAATTGATTAGGGAATTTAAGAAAACAAGGACTGAAATTATTATGAAACAAATCTGCATCATTTTAGCGCATCCTTACGAGAGAAGTCTAAATGCGGCTATTGCAAACGCAGCGGCAGAAAAGCTGCAAAATAGCGGCTACGAGGTTAAATTTCACGATCTATATAAGGAGAAATTTAACCCAATCCTTAGCGGCACCGAGCTCGTGAGCGACGAAAGCGACGACGAGCTGTTAAAAGCGCATCAAAAAGATATCGCAAACACCCACGGCATCGTGATTGTCCATCCGAACTGGTGGGGCGAGCCGCCCGCCATCCTCAAGGGCTGGATTGACCGTGTGCTAAGGCAGAGAGTAGCCTACGATTTTGCGCCGGGCGATAACGGCGGCGGGCTTCCGATAGGGCTTTTAAAGGCTAAAGCCGCCGTAGTTTTCAACACCTCCAACACCCCCGAGGCCAGAGAAAACGAGATATTCGGCGATCCGCTGGAAAGAATTTGGAAAAACTGCATTTTTGATTTTTGCGGCGTGAAAACCTTTGAGCGGCTGATGTTTAGAGTGGTCGCAGATAGCGACGAGGTCGAGCGAAAGGTCTGGTTAGAGCAGGTAGCGCAGACGCTGGATAGGTACTTTCCGAAGCAATCGTAATTGCTCTAAATTTAAAAATGCGCTATCCGCAAAATCCGAACGGCATAGAATTTGACTGCCTATTTAAACAGATGCGCGCCGAATTCGCTCGCACATTTGGCGCAAAATCTATGAAATTTAGGAGGTAATCATGCTTAGATTAATCGCTGCGATAGCGATTTTAGCGGCTCTCATATACTTCGTCATGGGAGGCGGCGGCAAAAAGACGATCAAGGATTACAAAAATTTCAGCCGCGAGGAGCTGGAGACTTTATGCCTCGAAAAGAACGATAAAATCGCCTGCCAGCGTATCGCCGTGGACTATATCAAAGAAAATAAACCGAAAAAATGATCTAAATTTGCGAGGCTAATTTTGCGGTTTCGCTCAAACAGCGCGCGGTTAAATTTCTTTCTAGCCCGGTCCAAACGCTGCGCGGATAAATTTGCCTGCAAAGCACGGCTGAAATGCCAATTAAATCGGTACCGAGCGCCGCGCAAATAGCGTAAATTTAAAAGCAATAATTCAAGTATTAGCATGCGCGCTGAAAAACCGCTAGCCAAAATTAAAAGCGATAAATCGCGCTGTGTTCTTTGCGCACAAACAAAAGGAGCGACGGATGAAAATTTTATGGCAAAGCAGGCTTCAAAACAGGCTTCGAGATATCGGCGAAAATATCCTGATAAAGGGCGATCGCGCATTTTACGTAGGCGATAACGACGAACAAAAGCAGATGAAGCTTAGAAAATTCTCGCTCGCAAGCGGCGAGCAGCTAGCCGGCGCGCCTTTCCGCGATTTTACCCGTGCCGCGACCTTTGACGATGACGGCCGCACGCTCGTAGTTCTGGGCTTTGTAGACACGATTTATAAATTTAACGCCGCGGATCTCGCGCTCATCTCAAAGCACAAGAAGGGCGTGCTAAAATACGGCAATTTTATCGCGCTAAGTAGCAAGGGCGGCGATAAAAAGGCTATTACGGCGACCGATGACACGCTTTTTATTTACGATTTTGTGTCGCAGACGAGCACGCGAAAGCGATTAAAGGGCTGCGTAGCGATTTTTAAGCAAGATGAGCTAAATTTCTTGATTTTTACGCGCTCGGGTCAAATTTACCGCCTAAATTTGAGCGGTTGCGAGCTTAAAATCATCGCTAAAACTTGCCCTATGACGCAGGTGCAGCGCGCAAGCGGCGGATATTGCATTCGCGTGGGCGAAGCAGGCGAAAACGGCGAAATAGAGGGTGCTAACGAGCTTGTTTTTACGGACGCGAATTTTAACGTTAAATTCTGCGTGAAGCTCGATTTCGATTTCGATAAATTCGAGCTTGCGGCGGATGGACCGGACGGCTGGCGCGGATACTTTATAAACGAGCCGAATGAGCTGAGGGTTCTTGATCTGCGTAGCGAGGCGGGCGGCTTTGAGCACAGCAAAACGGGCGATCTCGAGAGCGGCGAGCACGACGGCTCGGACAAATTTGCGTACGATAAAGCCGAGGAATTTAGATGTGACGAAGCGGACGAATTTAATCGCGGCGGCTCGGGCGAATTTACGCAGGTCAAGGCGAGCAAATCCAGATGCGAAGCGACGGATAAATTTGAGTACGACGAGCCCTTTAAATTTAAACTCGGCGAGCAGGTCCAATACCTCGCGGCAAAGTCCGTGTTGGCGCATAAATTTAAACAAAAGGGTGCGAGAATTTTAGGCGTCGTTACGGCTGCTTCTTGCCGGGCTGCGAGCACAAAATACGAAGCGGAGCAAAAGGACGCATTTGCCGAGCAAAATTTAGCGCCCGAAGGCAGCGAAAAAGAAGGGCATACGCAGCCGCATACCCACACATGCAAAGTACTGGTAGATAATGCTTACGACGAGGATGCGGAGCAAATTCTAACCTGCTATGAGATCTAAGCCATTGTCCAAGCACACCCATATTCCTGATTTAAAATTTACAGCTGTGATTTCGCGCCTTTAATTAAGGCAGGTTTGTTAAAAATTTTGCAAAAATTTTATATAGAATTCTACCAAGACGCGGCAAATACCCGTTTAAAAATTCTACGACATGCAGGCGAGACCATTGCAAAAAATCGCGGCTAGCGATAAGTATGGCGCGACGGCAAGGACAATCTCAACGCCTTGGCTACGAGCAAATTTAAAGCGCAATCTCAAAGAGGTACGCGCGAAATTTTATCCCTAGCAGCGGGCTAAATTTCATGACTCGCGCGCCCGCACCCTATCAAATTTAAAATTTCAGATCAACGACGATTTGTACGGCGCGACCGCGCCCTTTCGCCGCTATCAGCACTTGACGTTTTTCGCCTTGCTGTCTTGCATCGCGCGGAAAAATTCCGCCCTGCTTAGCGGGATTTCGTCCGGATGAGCGCTTCTGAAATGGCGCAGATAGCCCTCGTAATCGCCAAGCCCGATGAGCGGCGCAAGTGCGGCATCCGCGCGCGCCAAAAGCCTCGCCACGGCCTTCGGAGCTGCGAGCGGGTTAAATTTAAACTTTTTCTTAAACGCCTGCATCTACGTACTCGCTTTCTGCCAGTTTGAAATACCCCTCGTTCGCGCCGCCTTTTGAAATTTTAAGGCACATCCTTATCGTTTGGGCGATGACTATGATCGTGACTACGACGAAAAGAGCACATAGCACGGCGTCGATGACGTTATTTCTGATGATAGCCTGCGCCTTTTCGATCGCCGCGGGATCGCTCAGGCTAGCGAGCTTGGCGGCGGTATTTTGCGCGATAGCCACGTGGCTTACCGCGTCGTGCACGCGCTCGCCGTTAGCCGGCATCAACTTCAAGATCGCCGCATAAAGCGTGGTTATAAGCACCCAGATCGCAGGAGCGATCGTAACGAAAGCGTATTTTTGTTTGCCCATTTTAAAAAGCACCACCGTAGCGAGCAGAAGCGCGATGCCCGCGAGCATCTGATTGGACGCGCCGAAAAGCGGCCACAGCGTGTAAATCCCGCCCATAGGATCGGTAACGCCGCTGTAGAGCAGATAGCCCCAGCCCGCCACGCAGATCACCGTCGCGATGATGCCGTAGAGAAAATTTTTAGTATCGGAAAACGGCTTATAGACGTTGCCTAAAATTTCTTGCACCATAAAGCGCCCCGTGCGCGTGCCTGCATCGACTGCGGTCAGAATAAACAGCGCCTCAAATAGAATCGCGAAATGGTACCAAAACGCCATCAGCTCCTTGCCGCCGATGATCTGGTGCAGAAGCATCGTTAGCCCCATTGCAAAGGTAGGAGCGCCGCCCGTGCGGCTCATCATCGTGGTTTCGCCGACGTTTGAAGCCAAGGCGCCGATCTGCTCGGGCGTAATGCTAAATCCGATAGAATTTATGTACGCCGCGGCGCTTACCGCGTCTTTGCCCAGTACCGCAGCTGGCGAGTTGATAGCGAAGTATTCGCCCGGGCTTAGTATGCACGCAGCCACAAGCGCCATTACGCCCACAAGGCTCTCCATAAGCATCGAGCCATAGCCGATGAAAAGAGTGTGGGTTTCGCGCTCGAGCATCTTCGGCGTCGTGCCGCTAGAGATCAGCGCATGAAAGCCCGAGATCGCGCCGCATGCGATCGTGATAAACAAAAACGGAAATATCGGACCTGCAAAAACAGGACCCGTGCCGTCGATAAATTTCGTCGTAGCGGGCATTTTAAGCTCGGGCGCGACAAAGATTATCACAACCGCCATGCCGATGATGACGCCGAGCTTAAGGAAGGTACTTAGATAATCGCGCGGCGCCAGCAGCAGCCACACGGGCAAGATCGCCGCGATAAAGCCGTAGCCGATCGTAAGAAGCGCGAGCGTCTCGCCCTTTAGCGAAAAAACGTCGTGCCAGTACGGATCGATCGAGACGTAATGCCCGCCCCAAAGCGCAAGCATCAGCAAAACAAAGCCGATGATCGATGCCTCGCTGACCTTGCCCGGGCGCAAAAACCTCATGTAAATTCCCATAAATATGGCGATCGGTATCGTCATCGCGATCGTAAAAAGCCCCCACGGCGAGTTTGCAAGCGCCTTTACGACGACCATCGCCAAAATCGCCACGATGATCAGCATGATGAAAAAAATCCCGATCATCGCGATGCCGCCCGTGAGCTTGCCCATCTCGTCTTTTATCATCTCGCCGAGGCTCTTGCCACCGCGTCGCGTGGAGAGCACGAGCACGATGAAATCATGCACCGCGCCTGCGAGCACGACGCCTACCAAAAGCCAAATAGTGCCGGGCAGATAGCCCATCTGTGCGGCCACTACGGGACCTACGAGCGGTCCAGCGCCTGCAATAGCGGCGAAATGGTGGCCGAAAAGGACGTATTTGTTTGTAGGGACGTAATCTCGTCCGTCGTTTCGGATCACTGCAGGAGTTGCGCGGCGATCGTCCAGCTCGAATACGCGATACGCGATAAAGCGCCCGTAGAAGGTGTATCCGATCAGATAGATGCACGCGCTGGCCACTACGAGCCAGACGGCACTGATGCTCTCGCCTTTATTTAGCGCAAGTACGCCGAAACACCACGCTCCTATGACGGCGACCGCCGCCCAAAGGATCTTTTGCCAAAATTTCATGCTCACTCCTTAAAGCTTAGCGAGCGGCTTTGGCGCAATTCGTCGTTTAACAAAACGGCTTGCGGCTTTAAAGCTGGGCTCGTTAAATAAAATTTAGTGCGTATTTTATCGGCGTTTTTATAATTTAAAGCTGAATCGTGAAATTAAAAAGAGCTCTTTCGGCGTTTAAATTTAACGCCTAAATTTTGAATTTCAAATTTAAATAGGCGGCTTGGAGACGCGCGAAATTTTAATATTTAATCGCCCTAAATTTAACTCCGCAGCTCTTAGCCGTTACGGAATTTATCGCGGTTTAAGAAATCAAGCGATAAAATCCCATGATAACGATTTTAATTTCTTAATAAAAATCGCGAATACTTTTAGGAGGAAATTTATGCCGAATCAGGTGTGCGGCTACGTACTTTTTCGCGCTGATATCAAAAGCTATGCAAGCTTCAAAAATAATTGCGCCAGCCGCGAGAATTTCATAAATTCCGCATGCATAAATTCCCGACGCCGCTTAAATTTTAAAAATATCCGCCGCAACGAAATCTGCGCGTATAGTTCGCCTGGTGGGCTATGAGCTTTAAATTTTATCTCTTTTTAATCGTAGCTTTCATATTGCTTGCTTTAGTGGCCGTAAGTAGCGGCGGAGCGAGCATTTCGCTAGGCGACATCGCGAAATTTTTTACCTTCGGCGAGTTGGACGAAACCAAGGAGCTCATCTTGCTACAAATGCGCCTGCCGCGCCTCGTGCTTGGAATTTTAATAGGTGCGCTGCTGGCAACTTCGGGGGTGGTGGTGCAAAGCGTATTTTTAAACCCGCTTGCGGATCCCTACATCATCGGCATCGCCTCGGCAGCGACCTTCGGCGCGGTCATAGCCTATCTGCTGGGGCTTAGCGACGTTTTTTACGGAATTTTCGCATTTTTGGCCGCCAGCGGGCTTTCACTCGTAATCTTTAAGCTCGCAGCCCATACTCGCTCGATCTCTACGCTACTGATCGTAGGTATCGCCGTGTCGTCGTTTTTGGGCGCATTCACCTCCTTTGCGGTCTATCTAATCGGGGAGGATAGCTTTAGGATTACGGCGTGGATGATGGGCTATCTAGGCGGGGCGAATTGGTATAAGATCGCGCTTTTACTGCCGCCGCTTATGTTTTGCATGGCGTATTTTTATGCGAAGCGCCACGAGCTAAATATCATCTTAAATGGCGACGAGGAGGCGAAATCGCTGGGGCTCAACGTCGAGAAGTCCAAAAAGAGCCTGCTCATCGTCTCCTCGCTCATCATCGGCTTTTCGGTCGCATTTACGGGGATGATAGGCTTCGTGGGGCTCATCATTCCGCACACGCTTCGCATGGCGCTTCATACGGCGAGCAACGCCGTGCTGATCCCCGCTAGCGCGCTTACCGGCGGAGTTTTTTTGGTTTTTTGCGACGTAATCGCTAAAAACGCCCTCTCGCCGGTAGAAATTCCGATCGGCGTGGTGACCTCCTTTTTCGGCGCGCCCTTTTTTCTATACCTCGCGTTTAGGAAGCATGCATGAAAATTTCGGCGCTAAACTTCAGCTATGGCAAGCGGGCGATCTTGCGAGGCATAGAGTTAAATTTAAAGCGGGGTAAATTTTACGGGATTTTGGGTCCTAACGGCTGCGGCAAAAGCACCTTGCTAAAAAACATATTGCAAATTTTAAAGCCCGCAAGCGGGATTATCGAAATAAACGGCAAAAAAGCAAGCGAATACGGTCTAAAAGAGCTTGCCGCGCTCATCGGCTTCGTGCCGCAAAAAACAGCCCTCGCAGCCGCGCTAAACGTGAATGAAATTTTACTTGCGGGCAGATTTTGCCGCCTAAAAAGCGCATTTAGCGGCTACGATGCGAGCGACCGCGACAAAGTAGAGCGAATCGCCGAGCTTTTGGACGTGAAGAAATTTTTAAATCGCAGCGCGTTTGAGCTAAGCGGCGGCGAGTTCGGGCGCGTGCTGCTTGCCAGAGCGCTCGTAAGCGAGCCTGAAATTTTACTGCTCGATGAGCCCACGGGCGCGCTTGATATAAACTACGCGATCGAGGCGATGAGGATCTGCGAAAATTTAACCAAAACACTAAATTTAACGAGCGTCATCGTGCTGCACGATTTAAATTTAGCCTCGCTATTTTGCGATGAAATTTTGATGCTAAAAGATGGCGCAGTGAGGTATCGCGGTAGCGCGAGCGAGCTTTTTACGCCGCAGATCATAAAAGAAATTTACGGCTTTGACGCCCTGATAGTCGAAAATTTGGGAACCAAATTTATCTTACCGCAAAAGGAGTAAATATGAAAAAAATTTTTATAACTTTGCTTTCGGCGAGTTTTGCGCTCGCCAAAGGCCTGGTAGTGCTCGATCCCGCCGCAGTCGAGATCATCTATGCTTTAGGCGCACAGGATCAGATCGCTGCGATCTCAACTACCTCGATGAGCAAGATCCGCCCGGAGGCAGAAACCGCGAAACTACCGAGCGTAGGCACCTACGTAAAGCCGAATATGGAAAAGATCGTCGAGCTCAAGCCCGATCTGGTCATCACGAGCTTTCACTCCGCAGGCGTTAGCGATAATCTGCAAAAACTGGGGCTTAAGAGCCTTGCGATGGATGCAAACTCCACCGCAGATATCTGCAAAAACGTAAAAACCATCGCGACTATCGTAAAAAAAGAGAGCGAGGCGGATAAAATTTGCGCGCGGATGGATGGAATTTTTGCAGACAAACCCGCTCTTCGCGGTAAAAAAGTAGCGCTATTTTTCGGCTCAAACGCCACTATGGCCTTTAACGACAAGACCCTAGTAGGCGATATCTTCGCTCGTCTCGGCGCCAAAAACATCGCAGACGGCCTAAAAGGCAGCACGCCTTCGGTATCTGCCGAATATATCCTCGAGCAAAACCCCGATATAATCGTCGTCGTGGGCGGCGAGACGGAGGATTTTTTAAAAGCAAATCCGATCCTTAAAAATACCAAAGCCGTAAAATCGGGCAAAATTTTAAAAGCTCCGACGCTCATCTTGCGGGGCAGCCCGCAGATCGGCGAGACGGTGGATGAAATTTACGCGGAGGCAACGAAATAGATGTTTAAAGAACGCATTAAATCCCACCATCGCTCCAAGCTTTTCGAGAGCGTCTCCGCAAGCGAAAACGAGCTGTTCGATGCGCTAGAGCAGCCCGCGAAAGACAGCGATTGCGTGATCTATCTGCATGTGCCCTTTTGCGACAACATCTGCTCGTTTTGTTCGATGATGCGCTCCAAACTCGGCGACGAGCTGGACGAATACGCTAAATTTCTGGTCCGCCAGATCAAAGACTACGGCGAGATGCCCTACTTCGATACCAAAAGCGTCAAAAGTATCTACTTCGGCGGCGGCACGCCGAGCGTATTTAGCGAAGCTCACTTCGAAAAGGTTCTGGGCGCGCTGCATAAAAATTTTAAGATCGCGGACGACTGCGAGATCAGCATAGAGACCACGCTGCATAATCTAGATACGCAAAAAGCACTCGCTCTGCAAAGCTTCGGCGTAAATCGCTTTAGTATCGGCATGCAGACCTTCAGCAGACAGGGGCGCGCGCTTTTAAACCGCGTGCATAAGCCCGCTCGCGCAATCGAGCGACTGAAGGATCTTAGAGAAAAATTTGACGGCATGCTCTGCTGCGACATTATCTACAACTTCCCGGGCGAAAGCGTGGAGGAAGCGCTAGAGGACGCGCGCTACGTAGATGAACTAGGTCTAGATAGCGCCAGCTTTTACTCGTTGATGTTTTTCGATGGCTCGGAGCTATCCAAAAAGATCGACAAATCCTACTACGATCTAGAGATCGATAAGAAGCTGCATCATGCCTTTGCAGAGGCGCTGCTGCAAAGCGGGAATTTCGAGGTTTTGGAGCTTACTAAGCTTGCTCGCAAAGGTCGCGATAACTACGGCTACATCAAGCTAAGCCACAAGGGCACGGATATCCTGCCTATCGGCAACGGCGCGGGCGGACACGTAGCGGGCTTCGGAATTTACGGCGTTTCGGGACATAAGATGATCTCGCGAATCGATGAGCGCGAGGCAAAATATAGCGTGCTAAACAATCTGTTTCAATACCCGATCGTAAATTTAAACGAGCTAAAAGAAGCGCTAAGCGCGAATATTTACGACGAAGTAGTACAAAAGCTGAAAGAATTTCAAAGCTGGGGGCTTTTGGAGCTTAAGGATGAAAAATCGGTCTTGAACTTGGACGGAATTTTTTGGGGCAACAACATCAACGAAGAGATAGCAAACATTATGAAAAAGGATTTTGTATGAAAAAAATCGTGCTTTACACCTCGCAAACGGGTAACACGAAAAAAGTGGGCGACGCGATCGCCGAGCAACTAGGCTGCGAGAGCCTAAATTTCCGCGACTTTGAAGGCGAGGTCAATGACTACGACTTTATAGCCTTGGGGTTTTACGTCGATAAGGGCGAGGCCGAGGCGAAATTTACGCGCTTTTTACGCAAAATTCACGACAAGAAACTGGGCGTTTTCATGACGCTTGGCGCGGAGCCGGACGGCGAACATTCGCGTAAGTGTTTGGATACCTTTGAAGAGGGGCTTAAGGCAAACGGCAACGAGATCGTAAGGGAGTTTGCCTGCCAGGGCGCGATCGATCCGAATCTGCTTGAAACGATGCGCAAAATGGCCTCTAGCGGCAACTCGCCCCATCCTATCACTCCCGAGCGACTTGCGCGCTGGGCAGAGGCTGCGAAACACCCCGACGAGAAGGATTTGGCGGATGCGAAGGCGGCATTTGCGGGGATAGAATAAATTTTAAAACAAGCCGCGCAAACCGCTGCGCGGCGCGAACAAAATTAAATCATTACCCGTCCCCCTCCCGCGATTTACGCGATTTAAAATTTATCTTTGCTAAATTTGAACGACAAATTCCATTCCTACAAGCAAATTTGCCGCCGCAGGCGCAGGTCTTGCTCTAGAATTTAAACGATAAAATTTCATTTCGCGCGCAACGGATCAAATAATGCCGCCGACCTTGCGCCGCTAATGCGCGCTCTGAGCGCGAAAAAGCCAGCTTTTGCGAGCGACCGGCCTGCAAGCGCTGCGAGCGCCGCCGTCATCCAATACACCGCTAGTCGCCTTACAACGGCCTGAGCGCAAAAAATCCGCTTCTGCGAGCAAGTAGGCTGCGAGTGCTGCGGTCGCGATCATCGGCTATCACCCGTCGTCACGTGCCGTAGGTGCCGCTGTCCGCCGCCATCCTCCCGCCGCGCAACAACCCATCCGCCGCTAACCACCTACACGACAACTTGTCGCCGCTCATCGCCCTGTCGCTTTATCGCAGTACCGAATCCAAACCGAACCGCTAAATTTTAAATTCCATAAAAGTCTCATCGCACATAAATTTTAATTCGGCAAATGCGCAAAATTTAGGTAAAATTCCACCCAAACGCTTTGACGGTCAAAATTTAAAGGGGCGAAAATGACGAATTTCGAGTACGCTAGTCGCATTAATGAGGCTGCAGGGCTAGATTTAAGCTTAGATTGCAAAGAGATCGATCTACAGGATAAGCTTTACGGGCTTTTTCAGTGCTTTATGCCTGACGGTGTGGGCGCGCGGGCGGTGTTTGCGCCGCTGCAAAACGGCGAAGCGCTACAAGCGCGCATAATGCCAATCTACACAGTCACGGCGCAGCGGACGCAAGAGGCGTTCGATCAGGGCATGGCGCCCGGGTATTTTTGCCCGCCGCAGGATCCGAAATTTAACGACGAAGCGCTTAAGAGCCTAGCTTTAGCGTACGTTCGAAATTTAAAAATTTTTGCCGAGTTTCTCGGCGATGACGAGCTTTTAAAGATGCTTGAGCAGATAAAATCCACTCGCGTGCAGGAAGGTTTTGATTTCACGCATAGTAAAGACGAGCTTGCGGACGCCGTCTATGAGGCGATCACGGAGTGGATGATAGATTCGCCGAAACTCGATGCGAAGCTATGGGTGCTCGGCGAGGCGTACTATTCGA
The DNA here is from genome assembly GCF_938002845.1 of uncultured Campylobacter sp. Taxonomy (GTDB): domain Bacteria; phylum Campylobacterota; class Campylobacteria; order Campylobacterales; family Campylobacteraceae; genus Campylobacter_B. The sequence continues at coordinate 130,261 of NZ_CALKZP010000051.1, read as the reverse complement.
TCAACTGCGACTACCTGCTCTCGGCGTACTTGCAGTATCCAAACTACGCGCAAAGGCCGCAGGAGGACTTTCTAAAGCCGTACTTCGAGCTATATCTAGCGGGACGGCAGATCACGTTTGAGTGTGGCGAGGTCGTGGTTTTCACTCGCTAAATTTACGCAGGCAAGGAAGCGAATGAACGCTCGTAAGCAGTTAAAATTTTAGCTTTTTAAACAATAAAGTGAGCTACACCTACAAATGGCTAAAATTTAAGCTCAGCAACTATGGGCACAAATGCTTATCGCATATCCAAAAAATCTGCCTCCTAATCAAGCAATCTAGTAGGTTTCCTGCGCGTCGCGTCAAATCACTTAAAATGTTTCTGCTTTGTATAGCCGCCGCTTTCAGCACCTTGCTAGAGCAAAATCTCCACACATCGTTTATGTTTGGATAATTGAATTCCTTCCATCACTCTGCTGCCCTCACTTTGTATGAGGTACCCAAATAATTTACTTGCGCTAATGCTTGCTAGTTAGAATTTATCTGAATTTTAAATAGGAATTTTGACGCAGAATTTTATGGAATTTCGCTGCTGCAAATTTCGCAAGCGATAAAATTCTATCGATTTACGCTCTTAAATTTACTCAAATCACCGCCTGTTTTATAAAATTCTTCAGCGTCAATCATAGTGCCGTCAGGCAGCTTACAAACGGTGTAATCCACGCCGTTGCCGTCTTTACGGACGATCAGCTCGCCGCCATTTTTGATACAAAAATCCCCAGCAGCGCTAGCCTCTGCGCTCACCGAAGCGAAAGCGCCCACCGCAAGCGCTACTGCAAAAAATCTCTTAAAACTCATTTAAATCCTTTCGTTTAATTTTGCCTGTTTTTAGGGTTAAGCTTAAATTTAGACGCCAGATACGCTAAACCTGCGCCTACATAAATAAACCGCCTTCCATCCTCGAACACCGATAATAGCGTTTTAAATGTTAAATCCTACCTAATAAATCCCAGCAGCGCCAAGTCCGCTCGCCGCTGCAAAATCAAAGCCATCAGACTTCATCCAATGCAAAATTTAACATCATAAAATTTTGTCTTCAATAAAATTCTAGCAGCAAAATCCAAGCCGCATCAAAGCTATTTCTGCCGTAAAATACCAGCTATAAAAGCGAGGGCTATGGCAAACACTAGCTCATCAGCGGCAAGGCAAGCGCGGATCCTAAACAATCTCGTCTATAAGCGCGAGCTGCGTTCAAATCCTTTAAATTTAACCGCCGCTAGCCGTTTTTGCGCGCAAACTCGCTCATAAAAGCGACTAGTTTTTCTACGTCCTCGTAGTTTATCGCGTTGTAGATCGAGGCGCGGATGCCGCCTAAAACGCGGTGTCCTTTAAGCCCGATCATTCCCTCCGCCTCCGCCTGCGCGACGAAAACCGGCTCAAGCGCGGCGTCTGCGATATTAAAGCTCACGTTCATCAGGCTGCGGCTGTCCTTTTGCGCGTGACCGCGGTAGAAGCCGCTGCTAGCATCGATCGCGCCATAAAGTAGCGCCGCTTTGCGCTTGTTGCGCTCGTGCATCACCGCGAGCCCGCCGATTTCGTCCTTGATCCAGCCGAGCATTAAATTTAACATGTAAATTCCAAAGGTATTTGGAGTATTACTCATCGAGTCCGCGTCCGCCTGCGTCTTGTAGCGCAGGATCATCGGCGTTTTAGGGTTCGCGCGATCCAGCAGATCCTTACGGATCGCTACCATCGTAACGCCCGCGGGACCGCCGTTTTTCTGAATGCCGCCGTAAAACATCCCCACGCTGCTAAGATCCACGGGGCGCGAAAACAGATCGCTCGAGCTATCGACCACGAGCGGGCAGGCGCACTGCGGCAGCTGCGGATACTGCGTGCCGTAGATAGTGTTGTTCGAGCAGATGTAGCCGTAGTCGGCGTCATCAGAAAATTTAACCTCGGGGATGCGGTCGAATTTGCTATCCTCGCTGCTTGCGACCACGCGGTAGTTTATGCCGAGCACGCCCGCTTCCTTGATCGCTTTGCTTGTCCAGTTACCCGTGTTGGCGTATTCTGCGACGCCGCCTGCGTATAGGTTCATCGGCACCTGCGCGAACTGAAGGCTCGCACCGCCTTGTAAAAACAAAATCGTAAAATCGTCCGAAAAGCCATAGAGATCGCGCACGCGGCTCATCGCGCTATGCAAAACTTCCTCGAAAATTTTAGTGCGGTGCGAGATCTCCATTATCGAAAATCCGCGCCCCGCGTAGTTTAGCAGCTCCTCTTGCGCCTGCTTTAGCACGCCCAGCGGGATGGTGCTAGGTCCTGCGCTAAAATTTATTACTCTATCCATTTTGCCTCCTTTAGATGATTTTTGCGTTTTTGCTGAGCTGCTGCGAGCAAAGGACGAACTCATCGCCCGCGGCAAGCTCGCCCAAGCTCACCGTTTTGCCGCCTTTTTGGATTTGAACGAGGTCTTTGGTGATCTCAAAAAATTTCGCCTTTTGCGCCAAAAGCTCATCCTTAGCGCTTAGCGTATGCTCTGCGGCGCTTAGCTTGGAGCCGATAAAATTTTTAAATTTAAGCTCGAAATTTAAAAGCCCCGCGAGCGAGCCTGAAATTTTTGGCTCGATAGATTTTGATCTAAGCTCCAGAGCTGCGAGGCTCAGTGCGTTTTGCGCGGATGAAATTTTATCTTTTATCAGCCTATCAAGTGCGTCGCTTATGCCGTCTAGGCTCTGAAAGATCGCGCAAATATCAGGCAGCAGGTCGATCATCGCGGCGGTGGGCGTGAGGCTTCGGTGATCGGCTACGAAATCGCTGATGCTAAAATCGATCTCGTGCCCGACCGCCGAGATGACGGGCGTTTTGGCCGCGTAGATCGCGCGCGCCAGAGCCTCGTCGTTGAAGCACCACAGATCCTCGCGCGAGCCGCCGCCGCGAGCGATGACGATCGCATCGTACCCCTTCGCGTCTGCTGTACGCAATGCGCTTATGATCGAAGCAGGCGCGCCTTCGCCTTGCACTAGTGCGTTATACAGATCGATCTTGCAAAGCGCGAAGCGGCCCTGCGCCGTGCGAAGCATATCCGCCTGCGCCGCTGAGCCCGCGCTCGTGATGATCGCGATGCTTTGGGCAAATTTCGGAAGCTGTTTTTTGTGCACGGCATCGAAGAGCCCCTCTTTGCTAAGCCTTTCTTTTAGCGCGGCAAACGCCGCTTCCAGCTCGCCCTCGCCGCTTTTGCGGATATTTGAGACCTGGATCTGATACGAGCCCGTGGGGGCGTATAGCGAGACTTTGCCGCTTACGATGAGTTTATCGCCGACGGAGGGGATAAAATTTATCCGCGCGGCGTTAAATTTAAACATCGCGCAATCGATCGCCGCGCTCGCGTCTTTGATCGTAAAATACCAGTGCCCGCTCGTGCTTTGAATTCTAAACTTAGATATCTCGCCCTCGACCTCGACGAAGCTAAAACTCGTCTCCAAAAGTGCCTTGGCTTGGGCGTTTAGCTCGCTTACGCTAAGCATCGTCGCTCTTCCGCGCGATTTTCTCCGCTATGAAAAGTGTGCTGACGTCGAAGCTGAAGCCCTTTTCCACGCGTAGCTCAAAGCCCGTGTTTTTGAGCTTTTCGCTAAAGCTCGCGGCGTCTAGGAAGCTGCAGATGGAGCTTGGCAGATACTCGTAGGCTTCTTTGTTTTTCGAGATAAAGGCGCCGATTTTGGGTAAAATTTTACTCACGTAAAAATCTCTGATTTTAAACGCGAGCCCGCCGCTTGCGGCTTTGGTAAATTCCAAAACCACGAGCGAGCCGCCCGGTTTGATGATGCGATTAAACTCCGCAAGCGCCGCGTCCAGCTCCACGACGTTTCTTATGCCATAGCTGATGCTTAAAATATCCACGCTCGCGTCATCCATCGTCGTGGCGCCAGCGGTCGCTTTGATAAACTCGCAGCTAGGGAATTTTTGCCTAGCTACTTCAAGCATACCTTCGCTAGGATCGATCCCCACGATCCGCTCGATCTGCACGCCGTGCTGCGCCGCGCCGTCGCGCCACGAGCTTATCATATCGCCCGTGCCGCACGCGACGTCGGCGATACTCACGAGCTTTCCTTTAAGCTTTTCAAGCGTCAGCTCGACCGCCTTTTTGCGCCACGAAACGTCTACGCCGAAGCTGATGGCGCGGTTTGCCAGATCGTAGGTAGGCGCGATCTGATCGAACATCTTTATGATTTTTTCCTGTTTTTGCACGGGTATTCCTTATTCGTATGCTTTGATTTTACGCAGCGATCTTTTCAGCGCGCGCAAAAGAGCCTCTTTTTCATTTAAAATTTTTTCCTCCAGCTCGGCGCGGCGGTCGTTTAGCCGGGCGTCCAGAGCCAGCAGATACGCAAACGCGACGCCGCTTTTATCGCTTGCTTTTTGATAGATCGCGATGAAATTTTGCCACACGCTGATATCTTGCAGCGCGCCGAAATCCTCGCAGGCGGCCTTGGTGCGTTTAAATAGCCCCCTGACGCAGCCTTCATCAAAGCTTCTTGCAAAAATTTCAAGCGCGTATCGCAGCCTCTTTAGCCCTATGCGCGCGTCGTGAAATGCTTGCAGAGACGAGCCTTGCTGTAAATTTTTTAGCTCCGCGCGCAAGCTTTTAATCAGCTTGCAAAGGCGGGCAGAGGCGAACTTTTTTGAAATTTTTTCATATTCGCTGCGCGCGTAGATGCCGTCCGCGCCGCTTAAAAAGCCGCTAATAGCGCCGTTTAAATCTGCAAATTCCGCGCTAGAAAGAAATTCCAAAATTTTATCCTCAGAGCGCTTTGTGATAAGATTTAGCTGTTGCAAAAAGCCTGCAGGCGCGTCATCGGCTTTTAAAAACTCCGCAAAAACGTGAAGGTCTCGCAGCTGATTGGTGCGGCTCATAAATCCTGCGAGTAGTTTTAAAATTTCATCCTTTTTTTCGGCTTCGAAAAGCGGCGAGGATAGCTTCAAAACGGCTCTAAATTTACGGATCTGTACGCGCAGCTCGTGAAGAGCTTCGGGGGCGAGGTTTTTTTGATACTCGCCCTTTGCGGCGCACGCCCTCGTCCACGCTAGCTCAAGCGCCAAACGCGCGAGCTTAACGCTGTCCGCATAGGGCGGCGCGAAAAATTTAACTCGGCCAAATTTTTCAAAAACGCTGCGGGCGTGCGCGAAATCAAGCGAGCGCGGCGGGATGCCGTAGCGCGCCAGATAGCGGCTTTTGTAGCGATAATCGTCGGTGATCTCACAAAAATCGCTGCTACCGAAGGTTTTTGCAAAATCAAAATTTGCGCTTGCCGCCTCGCTTTGAAATTTCGCTCGTAAAATCACGAGCGTGCTTAGCTCGCCGCCGTAAAGCTCTAACCAAAACTCCGCCTCGTCGTTAGCAAAGCCGTAGCGGTTTTTTTGCACGATGCGAGCGATCCTGCTTTTTAAAGCCTCTTTGAAATCATCTTTTGAAATTTTAAAATTTAGAGTTTGTCTGTCGAGATCCTCTTTTTTGTGGTGCAAAGAGCACTCGTCATTTTGGCGGATGTAGTAAATTTCGGGGTAGAACGAAGTATAAAACCAAGCGATCTTTACTTTGCGACATTTCAGCCCCGCGCGCTCTAGCGTCCGCAGAATCAAATCGTCGCTCAATAAAAATTTACGCTTAGTTTGCATACCCGCTCCAAAAATAAAGTGGGTAATGATAGCAGAAAATTCTTTAAACTATCTACACTTTTCGCAGTCTTCGACCGTAGCCGTGATATTTAGCTTGCGGATGAAATTGCCAGCTTTGCGCTCGATGTTTTTCAAAACGTCCTTATTAAAGGCATCATCCATGAAAAGATCCGTGACGTTGCCGCATTTTTCGCATACGACGTGGATGTGCGGCATCTGATAGATGTCGTAGCGACTCTTTTTATTCGGCGCATTGACCTCGACTACGACCCCTTCGTCGAGCAGGGTGTTTAAATTTTTATAAACCGTCGCCAGCGAAATGGATGGATAGTCCTCTTTGATCCCCTCGTATAGGTCATCTATGCTTGGATGTTCGTGGCGATCGAGCACCTTTAGGATGCACAATCTTTGAGGAGTTGCTTTCAAACCGCAAGTTTTGAGTAGTTCTACGTGGCTCATTTTTGTCCTTCAAAAAATTTTAAAGTGATATTATCAAATTTTACTTTAAACAAAGTTGATATTAACTAATACTTTTTATCACTTAATATTCGCTCGGTTAGAGTTTGGATATCCAAGCCCAAGCTGTGCTCCACGTCAGCAGTCTTGCCGTGCGGTAAAAAGATATCAGCAAATTCGAAGCTCACGATCTTTACGTCCGAAATTTCATTTTCTTGCAAAAATGCGCTTAAAATTTCACCGACGCCGCCCTTTTTGGCGTTGTCGCTAAAGACGTACCAATTTTTATCTTTGCGAGCTAGGCTTCGCAAAAACTCGGCGTCCAAAGGCTTTGCAAAGACTAGATCTACGACATCCACCTCTATCTGCCCCTCCAGCGCCTCAGCCGTTTTATACGCTCTACCAGAGCCGTTTCCGTAGCCGATGAACGCTACTCGCGCGCTATCGCTGCGCTTCAGAAACACCGATTTTGCAAGCTCTACCGCAGGCGTATCGATTTCGCAGTCCAAAATAAAGCTTCCGCGCGGATAGCGTATCGCCAAAACCCCCTTATGCGCGTAGGAGTACTCGATGATTCGTTTAAAGCTCGCCTCGTCCCGCGGCGCGCACATGCTGACGTTCGGAATCGCATTTAAGAAGCTCACGTCAAAGACCCCCTCGTGCGTCTCGCCGTCCTCGCCCACGATGCCCGCGCGATCCATCGCAAGGACTAAATTTAAATTCATAATCGCCGCGTCGTGAACGATCTGATCGAACGCGCGCTGCATGAAGGTCGAATATATCGTAACGTACGGCTTAAAGCCCTCGCGCGCCATCGCAGCCATCGAGCTTAGCGCGTGAGGCTCGGCGATCGCGACATCCCAGAAGCGGTGCGGGAATTTCTCGATCAGCTTATCCATGCCGGTGCCGCTTGGCATCGCGGCGGTCACGCCCACGACGTTTTCATGCTTAGCGGCTAAGCTTAAAAGCGCCTCGGCATAAATTTGCGTGGCGCTTTTGGCGGCGGATTTTTTCTTAAATTCTCCGCTTTGAATGTCGAAAGGCCCTACGCCGTGCCAACTCTCCAAATAGCCCTCGGCCTTGTCGTAGCCTTTGCCTTTGATCGTTTGAGCGTGCACGACGACGGGTTTGCGCGCGCTTTTTGCCGTCTTTAGCGCCGATATTAGATCCTCTAAATTATGCCCGTCCACGGGACCGATGTAATCAAGCCCAAGCTCCTCAAAATACATCCCAGGTATAATGAGCTTTAAGGAATTTTCAAAGCGCTTTGCCATGTAAGTAGCGCTTTGCGGAGCGTGGGAGAGCAGCTCTCTTACGTGGGATTTAAATTTTTGATAGGTCTCGCCCGCCATCGCTTGGCTTAAGTATTTGCTAAAGGCGCCGATCGGCTTGCTGATGCTCATTTTGTTGTCGTTTAGGATGATGATGCAGGGCAGGCGCAGATCGCCGAGCTCGTTCATCGCCTCATAGGTCATGCCGCCGCTCATTGATCCGTCGCCGATGAGTACGACCGGCACGCGATCTTCGCGCTTTAGACTGATCGCTTTTGCAGCGCCCACGGCTAAAGAGATCGACGTCGAGGCGTGTCCTGCGACGAAGTAATCAAATTTACTCTCGCTAGGCTTTGTGTAGCCGCTGATACCGCCGAACTGCCTAAGCGAGCCGAACTCCTCCCAGCGATCCGTCAAAAGCTTGTGCGCGTAGCTTTGATGGCTTACGTCGAAGATAAACGGATCGCTCGCGGCGTCGAATACGTAGTGCATCGCCACGATGAGCTCGACTGCGCCCATGTTTGAGCTTAGATGGCCGCCGTTTTTGCTCACGACTTCGATTATGCGCGCCCTGATCTGCGTGCAGAGCTCTCGTAGCTCCTCCAGGCTTTTATTTTTAATATCCACTCAAAATCTCTCCCAAAGCGCCCAAGACGCGATCGTTTTGCTCAGGCATGCCGATCGTGATACGCACGGCGTTTAGCCCGTAGCTTTTTAAATTTCGAATTATGATGCCGCGGCGCAGAAGCTGCTCGCAAAGCTCGCTGCTATCTATCGGCGGGCTAAGTTTGAACGTGATGAAATTTGCGTAGCTAGGGCTAAATTCCAAATTTCGCTCTCGCGCAAAATCCTCGAAGCGGCTCATCTGCGTGGCGTTGTTTTGTAGGCTCTTTTGCACGAAAGCCTCGTCTTTTAGCGCCGCGATCGCTGCTGCAAGGCTAAGCGTCGTGATATTAAAAGGCGGTCGCAGCTTATAAAGCGCGCTTATGATTTGCCGCGGCGCGATGCCGTAGCCTACGCGCATACCGCCCAGGCCGTAGACCTTCGAGAAGGTGCCTAGATAGAGCACGTTTTTAAAATTTTGAATTAAAAGCTTAGGATCAAGCCTCTTGCGTTCATCTTTAAACGCCGCAAATTCGTTGTACGCAGCATCGATCACCAAAAGCGTGTCCTCATCCACGCTGCTGGCGAACCTATACACTGCCTCCGCATCCAAGCACTCGCCAAGCGGGTTATTCGGCACGCACAAAAAGATGACCGAAATTTCATCCCTGTGCGCGTTATAAATTTTTAAAAGCTCGGCTAGATCGTGCTCCTGCGCGCTCGTTTTGTAAACCTTAGCCTCGCAGTGGCTTGCGTAGATGCCGTACATCGCGAAAGTGACGCCCGCTTGCAGTATCGCGCGGCGCGAATTGAGCTTGGCGTGCAGCGCAAACTCGATGATCTGATCGCTGCCCGCGCCGATGATGATATTTTGCGGCTCTACGCCGAATTTCGAGGCGAGCGCGTCCTTTAGCTCATACATCGAATCATCGGGGTAAAGATGTGCGCGTGCCGCGTTTTGTGCGATCGCCTCCTGCACCGCCTCGCTCGTGCCGAAAGGATTTTCGTTGCTGGCAAGCTTTAACACGTCCTGCTCGCGGATACCAAACTCCCGCACCACAAGCTCGATCGGCTTGCCTGCTTCGTAATTGCTTAGATTTTCTACAAATTCGTTAAATTTCATCACTCCCCTCCGTTTATATAGCTTCCCAACCAGGTGATTTCGTGGCCGTTTTTCTGCGCGTTTTGCAGCACGCGCGCCACGCGCTCGTCGTCGATGTGCCCCTCAAAATCGACATAAAAGACGCATTTAAAATCCCTAAGCTTAACAGGGCGGCTTTCCAATTTGGTTAAATTTATTCCCTCGTTGCGAAACATCTGCAAAAAGTCCACAAGCCCGCCCGGGCGGTCGTCGGTTTTGGCTAGGATGCTCGTTTTGTTGCGGTCGCTCTTCTGGTTTTTAAAGTCGCTCAGCACGAAAAAGCGCGTACGATTGGCGGAGTTGTCCTCGATCTTTTGAAACATCATCGGCACGCCGTAAAGATCGGCGGCGATCTTGGAGCAGATTGCGGCGGAGTGCGGCGTGGCAGCCGCCATCTGCGCAGCAAGCGCGGTAGATTTGGTCGCGGTAAATTTAACGCCGCTAAGGCCGTGATCGTCTAAAAATTTAAGGCACTGATTGTATCCCTGCGGATGCGAGAATATCTGATCCACCGTGCTTACGTCGTCGCAGTGGCTCGCAAAGCAGTGGTGGATATCCATATAAATTTCGGCGACGATCTTGACGCCCTCGTATTTTCGCAAACAATCAAGCGTCGCTCCCACCGCGCCTTCGGTGTTATTTTCGATCGGCACGACGCCGTATTTGGCCTCGCCGCTATCAAGCTCCTTAAAGACCGCCTCGATATTTGAGAGCGGCAGATAGGAGCTTACCGCGCCGAAGCGGCTCTTGGCGGCTTGGTGCGAATAAGTGCCGAAAGGCCCTAAAAACGCGACGATCTGCGGCTTTTCTAAATTTCGCGAAACCGAGAAAATTTCAAAAAATATCGCCTCGATCGCCTCTTTGCTTAAATTTCGCGCCTTTCCGCCGTCCAGCCTGCTGATGATCGAACGTTCGCGCTCCGGGCGGTAGATCGCGCTGCCCGCGGTCTGCTTCAGCTCGCCGATCTTTTTGACAAACCCCATGCGCTCGTCGATAAGGCGCAAAATTTCATCATCCAGCCTGTCGATACAAACGCGCAGATCATCGATATTTTGCATCACAACCCTCCTTTTGCTCGCCCCCAAATTTCGGTTTTAGAAATTTCATGCCGCCGTTCTTGCCGCAGGCTTTGAAATTCTTACCGCGCGATCTTAAAATTTCATCGCTTGCGATTACCGCGCCGCAACTTTTGCACGCTAAGAAGGCGCGATAAAATTCGTCGCAGCGAGATCTGAAATTTAAAGGGGCGCGGTTAAAATTTAAAGCGGGGCTTCGTTTTGACGTGAAATTTAGAGGCGCATTTTGTTCGGATTTGAAATTTAAAGCGCGGGTGCATTTAGGCTCGGAATTTAAAGCGGCGGTGCGTTTAAAATTTAGGGCCGCGCTCGTTGCGGCATTAAAATTTAAAGCCTCTGCGCGCTCGGATTTGAAATTTAAAACCGCACCCTGTTTTAGACGGCTCGTCGCGCGGATCATACGAAATCCTTTTCGAGTGCGATTAGCTCATCAAAGCTTTCGCGCTTTCTAATCAGGCGGTCTTGTCCGTCGTAAACCGCGATCTCGGCGGCGCGGCAGCGGGTGTTGTAGTTGCTCGACATCGAAAAGCCGTAGGCGCCGGCGCTTTTGATCGCGAGCAGATCGCCGCTTTGCAGGCTAGGCAAGCTAACCCCTTTGGCTAGGAAGTCGCCGCTTTCGCAGATCGGCCCCACGACATCGCAGAGGCTTAAGCTCTCTGCAGAGCTTTGCGGCGCAGAATTATCCACGGCGGAGCTTAGATTAGAGGAATTATGTGGCGCGAGATTTCCTTGCAAGCTTTGTGAAACGCCGTTTTGCGGCGTAGAATTTTGCGGTGCGAAATCCTCTGAAGCGGACTTAGCCTCGATGCCGAAAGCTTTGCTATGCGTGGAATTCTGCGCCGTGAAATTCTCGGCTAAATCTTGCGTAATGCCGCTTTGCTGAGAGGAATTTCGTGCCGTAGAATTCTCGGTGTCGTTTTGGCTCGCGCAGCTTTCGCAGGCAAAATTCTGCTCGCTTAGAAGCTCGATTTTATGGTGCGCGCCGTAGAGGCTCGGGCGTATGAGATCGTTCATCGCGCCGTCAACGATGACGAAGCGCTTGCCGCAGTTTTGTTTTTCGTAAAGCACGCGGGTAAGAAATACTCCCGCAGCCCCTGTGATGAAGCGCCCCGGCTCGCACACTATCGTGACGTCTAGCCCGCTTAGGCTGCGCAAAATCCCCTGCGCGTAGTCGTAGAGCACGATCTGTTTTTCATCCTCGTAGCGGATGCCGATGCCGCCGCCCACGTCGAAAAATTTTATATCGATCTCAAGAGCTCGCAGCTCGCGCAGCAGATCGCTTACGATCTTTGCGGCGTCGCAGATCGGCGCGATCTCCGTGAGTTGGCTGCCGATGTGAAAGTGGATACCGACGGGATTTAAAAATTTGCTCTTTTTGGCGTAGATATACATCTTGCGCGCGGTCTCGATACTGACGCCGAATTTGTTCTCATTTAGCCCTGTGGAGATGTAGGGGTGGGTCTTAGCATCAACGTTCGGATTTACGCGGATGCTTATGCGAGCGGATTTATTTAGATTTTGCGCGATCCGCTCCAGGCACAGCATCTCGGCTTCGCTTTCTAAATTTATCAGCAAGATGTCCGACCTTAGCGCAAATTCTAGCTCGCCGTCTTGCTTGCCGACGCCAGAGAATATGATCTTATAGCTCTTTGCGCCGATATACAGAGCGCGGCGTAGCTCGCCGATGCTGACGCAGTCAAAGCCGCTGCCCAGATCCGATAGAAATTTTAAAATACTTAAATTCGAGCTTGCTTTAATCGCGAAACAAACGAGCGACTTGCGCGCTGCAAAGGCCTCTTTGAGCGCTATGAAATTCTTTTGTATCTCGTTAAAATCGTAAACGTATAAAGGAGTGCCGTATTTGCAGGCTAAGCTTGAATAATCCATAGAATTTCCACCGATAAATTTTGCGCCATTCTAACAAATCAAGGCTTAACGATGCTTAAAAACCAAAAATGCTGCAAAGCCTAATAACGCTGTTATGGGCACGATAATGCCAAGTTCTGGGATGATGACGCCGTTGAGAGAAAACCTAATTAACACGAAAAGCACGCCCCAAGCGCATAGCGTAGCGATAAAAAATCCAAAGCTTAGTAGTGCAAGATTAAAAAATCGTCCCGTAACGGGCAGGTAATAATACAGCACCAATACTGCCAAAGGCGCAAACAATGGAAAAAATATCATATTATAAAGGCTTGCTTTTATGGTGGAGATATTCACGCCTTGATGCGAAAAGGTGCGGATCGAACGCAAAGCATCCCTGATCGAATATACATTACTCGTATCATAAACGCTTGCAATTGAGCTTGGATCAAAGCCCTTAAGCGCCTCGCTCTGCGCGCTAAGCTTACTTTTTAATCCACTTCCTCCAAGTTTAAGCTGTGCGGGTAAAGTCGTGGTATTTACGTCGCGCAGATGCCAAATTTTACCTGCGTATTCGCCAGAACTTGCATGCGAGCGCGAAGCAACGGAGTTATCACCCATATCAAAGATCGTTATATCATTTGCGTTTTTGCCGTTTAGAGCTTTGATGTAGATATATTTACCCTCAAATTTCAAAAACATATCTCCCCCCGTAGGCGATAAATCGGTTAAATTCTTTTGAAATTTTAGCGCGTATGCAAACGGGGTGGAATTTAAAGCTATAAAGCCTGCAGTAATCGCAAGTGCGATCAAAAATGGAGGGATTATCAGAGCATTTTTGCTAACCCCAAGCGCATAAAAGCTCACCAGCTCGTTGCTACGGATCATATTAAAGCCCATCAAAATAAGCGCAAAAATAAGACTTAGCGGCAGCGTGTAGCTAAGCGCGACCGCTGCGGTTAGAGCGATATACAAAAGAGCGGTATTCGCGCTTGAGGGAAAATCTTTGAGATTTGTAAGCACATCGATGCCTACGTAAAAGCATTCAAGGGCTATTAGAAGTATAAAAAAATACTTCAGATAGGAAAGAGCCGCGTATTTTACGTATAACTTCACACCCTAGCCTTTTTAATCGTAAATTTTTGCGCGATCTGCTCTATATCCGAGCAAATGAGCTCCTCTACCGCGCGCGCGACATAGGGTAAAATTTCACTCAGCTTCTCGCGCTCGCTTTCGTTAAAATTTCCGAGTACGAAATTTGCCGCGTCCTGCCCCTGCTGTTTTTTACCCACGCCGATACGCACGCGCTCGTAATCCGCGCCGATTAGCGCGTCGATCGATTTGATCCCGTTGTGCCCGCCGCTACTGCCGCCTTTTTTAAATTTAACGGCGCCCAGATCCAAATCTATATCGTCGTGCACCACAATGATGCGCTCGGGCTTGTAAAAATCATTCACCGCCTTTACGGAGTTGCCGCTTAAGTTCATAAAAGTTTGGGGTTTTAAAAGAAGAAGCGAGCCCTTTTTAAAAAGCTCGCCTTGGAATTTAGACGAGCCGAGCTCGCTAAAGCCGCCCGTCTTTAAAATTTCGTCGATTAGCATAAAACCGACATTGTGTCTGGTATCTGCGTATTTCTGAGCAGGATTCCCAAGTCCTGCGATCAGTATCATAGGCGCCCCTATTTAGCCGAAGTAACTCCGACTACCGCCACCGAGCCGTCTAAAATGATGCTGACGCCCTCTTTTACCGGAATGTCTCGGATCAAAAGCGAATCGCCTACGTCAAGATCGCTCACATCGAGCGTAAAATCGTTTGGTAGATCTTTTCCTGCGCATTTTACGGCTATACGACGCTTGGATTGCACCAAAATACCTTTGTTTTTTAGCCCTTTAGCGACGCCAGTTACCTTAACCGGCACTAAATATTTGCTTACCACGTCATCCTGAACTACGCGTAAATCTACGTGGGTTAGGGTATTTGTGACGGGGTGCTTTTGGTATTCTTGCACGATGACGCGATATGTCTTACCACCCACGCTAACCTCGAAAGGAAGATCTTCTTTTGCGCGCATGGCTTTGATAAAGTCGTTTACCTTAAACGCTGCGTTAATATTTTCAAATCCTTTCGCATAAATATTAGCGATTAGATAACCATCTCGTTTTAGGGATTTTGAAGCCCTTTTACCGATACTATCTCTAACGATACCTTCTAACATTAGGTTTCCTTTGTGAAAAAATGAAGCGTGATAATAGCTAAATGTTGCTTTAAATCTATTTAAGCGCCACGATGAAATTTAGAAGTAAAATCGCACGGAATTTAGCCGATTAAAATTTACGCTAAATCCTGCAAGTCACGGCATATTTGTACACAAAATGACAGACGAATAGAATTCTGCCTGCGCGGCGGCAGGCAGAATTCTTTAAAATTCCAAATTGCAAGAATTTGGAATTTTAAAATTTATGACTTAGCGGATCTCTTTTAGCTGTACGACTTCGCCTGCGAGCATCTCTTCGGCGCTCTCTCCGGATTCTGCTGCCAAATCCCTTTTTTTGGCAAGGTCCACGTTTTTGATCTGTAGATCGAGGTCGTTTCGCTTAGAGGCCTTATCCAGCGCCTCCTCGCGGGTGATGACACCGTCTCTGTAAAGATCAAGCAGGTGCTGATCGAAGGTCTGCATACCGTAGGTATTGCGACCGTCGGCGATCGCGTCAGGAATTTCATCGTCACGCGCATCAAGTATCATATCCTTAATACGGGTGTTTTTGCGTAAAATTTCAACGACGGCTACGCGCTTGCCCTCGATAGTACGAGCAAGGCGCTGAGAGATGACCGCCTCTAGGACGGACGCTAGCGTCATTCGGATACGCTCCTGCTCAGCCTGCTCAAACATCGCGATGATTCGGTTTACCGTCTCTTTTGCGTCAATAGTATGCACCGTCGAAAACACTAAGTGGCCCGTTTCTGCGGCGTGAAGTGCGGTCTCGATCGTCTCCAAATCGCGCATCTCGCCCACGAATATTACGTCGGGATCTTCTCGCAGCGCAGCGCGAAGCGAATCTGCGAAGTTATTGCAGTCCTCACCGATAGCGCGCTGATTGATGATGCATTTATCGTCTTTAAATACGAACTCGACGGGATCCTCGATCGTAACGACGTGGCTAGTTCTTTGTCTATTTATGCGATTGATCATGCTTGCGATCGTTGTCGTCTTTCCGCTTCCCGTAGGTCCGGTAAGCAGCACGACGCCGCGCATAGCCGTGTCGCAAATATCTTTGATCGAAGGCGGCAGACCTAGATCGTCGATCTCTGGAATTTTAACCGGGATCGTTCGGAAAACCGCGCTGATACCGTCGATTTGAAAGAAAATATTAACGCGGAAGCGATAATCTTCGTTTAGCTTATATGTAAAATCTACGCTCTTTTTCTCGATAAGCTCCGGAAAGCGCGTGATGAGAAGCTCCTTAGCTAGTGTCATCGCGTCTTCTTTTAGAAATGGCGTTTTGCTAAATTTTACTAGCTCGCCGTGGATGCGCCCTCTGATGACCGCGCCTGATTTTATATGAAGGTCACTACCGCCGTTTTGGATTAGAAATTCCAGATATTTATTTAGCCTATCTCGCTGCTTAAAATCCAGCGTAGAAGCGTCAACTTGATACTGCGAATAATCTATAGAACCCGCCATCATTTCTCCTTTTTAAGTGTTTTTATTATCTCTTTAAATGCCTCTTCAAAAGCCGCTAGTCCGTCATCCAGCAGCTTTTTATACGCCTTTTTCATATCGATCTTCGCCTCCGCTACGCGAGCGAAAAATTCCTCTATCTGCGCGTCGCTGGGCGGCATTTTGGGCTTTTGATCGCCGCTTATAAAAGCCTCTATCGTCTCAAGCGGCGCGGTGTTTACGCAGCCCGGATACATCAGCTCGCTTACGTAGTAATCCTTCGGCAGATCGTCTCCTTTTACGCCCGTGCTCGCAAACAGCGGCTTTACGTAGTTTAAATTTTCTTTAGCGATGATATTGTAGCATTTTGAAGCGTTCATCGTGCCGATTTTGCCGGTAGGAAGACCCGCTGCGGCCATTTTTTCATCCAATAACCTATCGAAGCGGCTAACGAAGATGCTAATTACGGTTTTTGGTAAATTTGCTTTCGGGAAATAGCGACGAAAGCCCGCGATTCCCTCTTTTATCGCCTCTATACATTTTACGGTCTGCTCCGGCGAAAAAACCAAGGTCGCGTTTACGCTGATCCCCTTTTTTAGCAGATCGTGCATCGCTTCGTAGCCAGCCTTGGTCGCGGGGATTTTTATCATTACGTTTGGCATGCCGATCGTGCCGTATAGGTGTTTGCCCTCGCGATACATCGCCTCGGCGTCGTCTGCAAAGTACGGATCGACTTCGATACTCACAAAGCCGTCATCGCCGTTAATGAAATTTTTAAGCAGGCTCTCCGCCGCGCTTCTGATGTCTGCGGTGGCTAAAATTTCATACAGCTTTTTAGGCTCTTTTTTTCTAAATTCCTCTTTAGCTGCATCGTATGCGGGGGAGCTTAGGATCGCGTTTTTAAAGATCGCAGGATTGGAAGTCGCGCCGTTAATTATCCCTTTTTTGATCAGCTCGTCGAAATCTTTATCGATAAAATCGCGCTCCAAAAAGTCGCACCAAAGGCTGAAATTTAGGGCTTTATCATACATATTTCATAATCTCCTTCAAATCCTTTTTTTCAATGCAGACGCTCGCCTCGCTTTTTAAAATTTCATTCGCGCAAAAAGCAATTTTAAGTCCCGCCTCGCGAAACATCGAAACGTCGTTCGCGCCGTCTCCCACGCACATTACCTCGCTTGCTTTTAAGCCCATCAGCGATTTAAGCTGCGCAAGCAGCGCGCCTTTTGAGTATCCAAACATCATCTCGCCGCCGAAAAGCCCAGTTAAAATTCCGTTTTTTTCATGCAGATAGTTCGCAAAGCTCGCGTCAAAGTCTAGCTTTTTCTGCGCGGCGTCGGTAGCGAGATGAAATCCGCCGCTAAAGACGATCACCTTTATGCCTTTATTTTTCAGATACGCGATGATCTCGCTAGCGCCGCAAACAAAAGGCAAGCTCTCCGCGATAGCTTTAGCATCGCTAAGCTTCATCCCCTTTATCAGCGCCACGCGCTCGCTAAGGCTCTCGAAAAAATCAAGCTCGCCCGCCATCGCCCGCTTCGTAATTTCGCTAACTTGTCTCTGCGTGCCCATTTTAGCGGCGAAAAAACCTATCGTTTCGCCGTCCATCAGCGTAGAATCAAAGTCGAAAACACAAAGCTTTATCATAAATATCCTCGCAAAAATTTAGGAATTATAGCTAATTTAAGTTTAAGTTTTTTGGAATTAGCATAAATTTTTCGCTTTTTGCGACCTCGTAAATTTTGCTCCTGACCCCGAACGAGCACAAATTTATATATTTTTTCTCGCCGAAATATAAAATTTCATCTTGATGATAGTGCCCTTCGATGATTAAATTTGCCGTGTAAAAATCGATCTTTGGCGCGATTATATCCTTAAAATCGGGCATTTTTTTGTATAGATTTTTCCCTTCTTGCGATTTTAAGATCATCTTTGAAATTTTAAATTTTAAAGCGCGATCGAGCAGGTCCATAAATTTTAAAAAAACTCTGTTTCGCAGCGAAAGCAGCGCAAACTGCGTCAGGTACGGCAAAAACAGATCGCCGTGCGCGATCTGCACCGCCTCACCGCTCTCGCTCATAAATTTAACGGGCTGGGCGGCATTTGGATAAACTTTTGCGCGGGGAAAAATTTCGCGCAGATTAAAATCGTGGTTGCCCTCGAAGTAAAAAATTTCACATTTTCGCGACAGCTCGTTTATTAGCGCGATCTCCTCTTCGTAGAAGCGCTGCACGTAGGTCGTGTTTGCCAAAAAATCAAACATGTCGCCCATCATAAAAATTTGAGGCGGCAGGCTTTGCGTGGAACACAGCGCGCGCAAGAATTTCAAAAATTGCGGCCTGCTCGCGCCCGCGTGCGCATCGCCGATAAAGATCGCGCCGGGTTTTATCGTCTGAATTTGATCATTTTGCATCTAGGCTCCGGCGCGTGGCGGCTTTTGCAAAAAGCTCATCGCTTAAATTCCGTGCGCGATGCGCGGCAGCGCCGTGGCTTCGGCAAATCCGCACATTAAATTTGCGTTTGCGATCGCCTGTGACGAAGCTCCGCGCAAAAGATTATCGATCGCCGAGTTAATCCAAATTTTATCGCCCGCAGTTTTTACAAAAATATCGCAAAAGTGCGTCCCTACGACGTTTTTTATACTCACGGGTTCGCTTCGGACGCGCACGAAAGGCTCATTTGCGTAAAACTCCCGCAGCACCGCCTCTGCGTCCACGCTCTTTTGCAGTACGCCAAACGCGCTAACTAGCATTCCGCGCGTGATAGGCAGCAAATTCGGCACGAAAATCGTGCTAAATTCGCCGCCTTTTAAAATTTGTAGCTGCTCTTTGATCTCGTCTGCATGGCGATGCGAGATCGGCGAGTAGGCATTTGCGTTTTCGTTTACGCTTACGAAATGGCTGCTCGTTTTAAGGGTCTTGCCCGCGCCGCTTACTCCGCTTTTTGCGTCGATAAATACGCCGAGGGCGGGATCTAGTAGCCGCACAAACGGCGCGAGCGCCAAAATAGAGCAGGTGGGATAGCAGCCTGGATTTGCGGTAAGTCGCGCCGTGCGGATCTTTTCGCGATTTAGCTCGGGCAGTCCGTAAACGGCGTGGGCTAAATTACGGGGGTCTAAATGCGTGGTGTAATTTTTCTCGTAAAGCTCGCGGCTTAGGCGGTAATCAGCCGATAGATCGACTACCTTGACGCTTTTAAATTTTAAAATTTCGCGGGCAAATTCCATCGCTTTTCCATGCGGCAACGCCAAAAAAATAAGATCGCATCTTTGCGCTGCAACGCGAGCGTCTGCGGCTTCTACGCGCATCTCAAACACGCCGCGCAGCTGCGGAAAAATCTCGCTTATCTCACCCTGCGTCGAAGCACCCAAATATGAAATTTCAAAGCCCGGGTGGGAAAGTAGAGCCTTAATCAGCTCAAGCCCGGTATAGCCGCTAACGCCGATGATGCCTACTTTTTTCACGCTAATTCTCAAATTTGATCGGCTTGTATTCGACGCTTAGAATTTCTACGTCGCGCGTGCCTGATGGCAGCTGAAGCACCACCTCATCGCCCTCTGCTTTGCCTAAAAGCTGGCGCGCGAGCGGCGTATTGATATTGATGAGCTTGCGCGAGATGTCCGCCTCGCTAAGCCCTACGATCGTGTAAACCTCCTCCCGCTCGGTCTCCACGTCCATAAAGGTAACGGTGGAGCCGAATTTTACGCGATCGTGCTCGTAGGTCGAGGGATCGATTATCTTTGAGCGAGAGACGATGTCGCTAAGCTCGGCGATGCGCGAGAGCAAAAACGCCTGCTCTTCGCGCGCTGCGTGGTACTCGGCGTTTTCTTTCAGATCGCCGTGTCCGCGCGCGATGTCGATCTGCTGCACGATGTGAGGCAGCTTCACGCTCTGAAGCTCTTTGAGCTCGGAGGTGATCTTTTCATATCCGTAAAGCGTCATTGGTTCGGTCGTCATAATCTTCCTTTCTTTTTATCAAATTATATAAGCTTTAGCCTTAAAATTTTAGCTCGCAGCCTGCGTTAAAATTTTTGCTACATTTTCGCTGGAACCGAATTTCAGATAATCTCGCAGCTTTTCGCTCGCAAGTTTAAATTTAGCGGCGTCGCAGCGCTCGTATGCGGCGAGTAGGTTTTGCGTGCTTACTTCGCCTTGCAAAAGCTCCTCGTGCAGAGGTTCCTCGCCCAAAAAATCAAAAATAATATTCGCAAGCCCCACGTGCTTTAGCTTTACGAGCTTTCGCGCGAGCCAAACGTCAAACGCGCGAGCCTTGTAGCACAGCACGAACGGAGTGCCGATGAGCGCCGCTTCAAGCGTCGCCGTACCCGAGCAGATGAAGGCGAAATCGCAATCCTTAAGCGTGGCAGGAGTATCTTTTGCGATGCTAAAGCCGTCCAGAGGCCCGTAAATTTCATCTCTTTGATCCATCAGATGCGGCGGGATTATTAAGGTTCGCTCGCTATTTTCAAATTTAGGCGCAAGTGCTCTAAAAATCGGCATCAGCCTTGAAATTTCAGCCCTACGCGAGCCCGGCATAAAGGCGATCTTGCCTTGCTTTTCGTAGCTTTTCTTTTGGAGTTTTATCTCATCAAGCAGCGGATGCCCCACGAAAGAGTACTTTGCGGTTTTGGCGCTTTGGCTGCTTTGGCGCGCGGCATCCTCTTTCGGTGCAGCGTCTTTATCTTTTGTTTCTTGTAGTGCAATGTCTTTGCCCTCCGCTTCTTGCGGCACAGCGCCTTTATCTTCCTCGCAATCCGCGCCGAAAAATTTTGCCTCAAAAGGCCAGATTGAGAGCAGATTATCGCAAAACGCCTTCAGCTTCTCCGCTCTGTGCGGCTTCCATGCCCAAACCTGCGGCAGGATATAATATGAAATTTCCGCGCGCGTGCCGCTATTTTTGATCGCGCGAGCTAGCGGTAGATTAAACGCGGGCGAGTCAATCAAAAGCACGCGATCGCACTCCGCCGCAAGCCGCGTCATCTGCGCTACCGCGCGCTTGGCTTTTAAAATCAGCGGCAGAATTTCTATAAAACCCATCGCCGAAAATTCGCTGCTTTTGTATATCGGCGAACCCAGCTTTTCATCGAAAATTCCGCAAATCTCGCAAGCGGGATCGAGCCTTTTAAGATGCACTAGAACCTCTTTAAAATGCAGGTTCGCAGAGGGTTCTAGACAAGAGATTAAATATTTCAAATTTAGCCTTTTAAATTTTTGTTAATTATAGCAAAATGTGCTAAAATTAAGCCGACAAAGGATTTAAGATGAGAAATTTTAAAATTTTAGCGCTATGCGGCGCGTTCGTGATGTTGCTAGGCGGTTGCGGCGCGGCTAAATATCAAAAGCGTCAAGTCACCGAGGATCCCGCAGTAACTGCACGCTTTGAGGCGCTTAGTAAGCTAGGCTCGCCCGCACTCGTCGCTAAAGCCGCAGCTAGCGAGATCGCAGCAGACGTAGGCAGCGCCAAGCCCCATGTTAAGGTCGCGCAGTTTGCCTTCCTCGAAGAAATTAGCGCACAAGGAAGCGATCTGATCTATGCCTACTCGCTAAGCCCTGGCTGGGCGAGCTTGAAAAGCTCCGATCGGCAAAAATATCTCAAATTGCTAGCCAAAGATATTACCGAAAATGACTGCAACGCACCTAGTACGCGAGCCTTATTGCGAAGCGGAGTGCGCGAAGTGCACCGGTTTTTCTACGATTATCCAAGCTCGCACCTACTTGATTCGCAGGTAAGCGAGGAGATATGCCGCAAAGCAGGGTTATAGATAGTCTCGCATAATTTTATGCCGCGGATTTACATCGGCACAAAAGCGAAATTTTATGGTGTAAAATCTGCGATAATTTAAAAGGCGGAATTTGTGGCGAGTTGCGGAGTGCGGTCGCAAAATTTAATTTAAGAAATTTCGAAAGTGAAATTTAGGCGATGAAATTGCATAGCAGGCTATAAAATTTGTAGCGTAAAGGCGGAATTTTTCTATGAATTTTGCGATTTAAGTTCGCATGGAATTTTATTGAAAAATTTGGGGCGACGGAATTTTATGCCACGCAAGCTAAATAGCAATTTTTGCATAGTAAAGAATTAAGCGCTAAAATTTTACAGACAGAATTCCGCTCTGATAGGTCTGTCATGAAATTTTAGCTAAAGAGAGAATATGAAAGAAATTTTAATCACCAACGACGACGGATTCGAAGCGCGCGGGCTTTTAGAACTTGCAAGCGCGCTAAGATCGGTCGCAAACGTCACCATCGTGGCGCCGAGCTCGGAGAAATCGGCATGCTCGCACTCGCTTACTCTTACGCGTCCGCTTAGATTTATCAAGCTTGACGACGGATTTTTCAAACTCGATGACGCTACGCCCGCAGACTGCGTGTATTTGGCGCTCCGCGCGCTGTATAACCGCAAGCCCGATCTGGTGATAAGCGGCATAAATCACGGCGCCAACGTCGCGGAGGACGTGACCTATTCTGGCACCTGTGGAGGCGCGATGGAGGGGGTCTTGCAAGGCATTCCCGCGCTTGCGGTGAGCCAGTTTTACGTCGCGGACTCGCTGCAGCGATACGGATTTGATCTTGCATGCGAGCTCACGGTTGATCTAGTGGAAAAAATCTTTAAAAACGGCTTTCCGCTGCCGCCGAAGCAGTTTTTAAATTTAAACGTTCCTGCCGTTTCAAAGCAAGATTTTAAGGGACTTTCGGTTGCGCCCTGCGGCGAGAAGCTCTACGATACCGACGCGCAGCTAAACCGCAATCCGCGTGGAATTGAGTATTATTGGCTCGGCAAATCCACGCTCAGTTTTGATGCGAGCAAAAACGAAAACAGCGATATTTCCGTGCTTTTTGAGGGGCGGGCGACGTTAAGTCCGATCAAGCTAAATTTGACCGCGCACGAGCAGATAAGCGCGCTAGAAAGGTGGATGAAAAACAATGAGTGAGGTCGTAGTAGACCGCTTTTCGCGCTCGCGCCTGCTTTTCGGCGAGGATTTTACAAAACTTCAAAGCGCTAAAATTTTAATCTGCGGCGGCGGCGGCGTGGGCGGAGCGGCGATAGAGGCGCTGTACCGCAGCGGCGCGGTGAATCTAAGCGTGATCGATTGCGATCGCTTCGAGATCACTAATCAAAACCGCCAGCTTGGAAGCGAGTGCCTAGGCGAGCTAAAATGCGAGGTTTTCGCGCGCAAATTTAAAGGCGTGACGCCGATCGCCGCTAGGATCGATGAGGAATTTTTATCGGAATTTGATCTGGCAAAATTTGATTTCGTAATCGATGCGATCGATGACGTGGGCGCTAAGATAGCTCTTGCGCTGCGCTGTAGCGAGGCTGGCGCGGGCTTCATAAGCTCGATGGGCGGCGCAAAGAGGCTTGATCCCGCTAAAATCGAAATCCGCTCAATCTGGCAGACGCAGGGCGATCCACTCGCGCGCAAGATCAGATATGAGCTGCGAAAGCGCGGCTTTGCGGGCGATTTTGACGTCGTTTGCTCAAGCGAGCCGCCGCGCGTCAAATCGATGGGCAGCTTCATGGGCGTGACCGCGAGCTTCGGGCTTTTCATCGCAAGCTACGTCGTGCGCAGACTGATAGGCGAGCAGGTTTAACGCTTAAATTTCATAGCGCTTAGGCGCATGGCTCCGCCTAGTCGTGCTTGGCGGTTAAATTTTAGATATTTTGAGCTTTTGATCTGAGCGCGCTTTGCATGCGGTACAGCGCGGCAAGTGTTTTGCGGACGCGCGCGGTTAAAATTCAAAAGCGGCGAAAGAGGAATTTTACCGGATGACGAAGATAAAATTTGCTCGGCGCGAAGGTGAAATTTCATTGCTGCGAAGGATAAAATTTTATCCGCAAAGCTCGACGCAGACTCTGCGCGAGATGAAATTTAAGGACCGTGCAAGCTACACGCGCATGCCGATGTATACGGCGCACTATTTTAGCGAGTGCCAGATAGCGGTCTAGGATTAAAATTTAAATGGGCGGGTCGCGAGCTTGCTCGTGAGCGAAATTTAAGCAAGCCAAGTTTACGCAAATGTTCTTTGCGGCGGATTTTCGCAGCAGCGCGATTTGAAATTTTATCGCAGTTTCGCGCGCTTTTTGATGCAAAAAGAGGCGCGCTCAGGCAAGCAAAACCAAATTAGCGCGCATCAGCCGCCGTGCAGCGCCTAAATAAGCGTAAAGCGTAAGCAAGGCTCAAGCAAACGCAGCGGAAGCTTACTTCTAAATTCCATTTTTTACCGCTCGCAAAAAGCGGAATTTAGAAATTTAATTTAAAGGAGCAGCGATGAATGAAATTTTTACACGCACGAGTGTGCGGAATTTTACTGAAAAAATGCCGAGCGACGATCAGATCGAGCTCGTGCTAAAAGCCGCAATGCAAGCCCCTAGCGCAGGCAACCAGCGCTCATGGGAATTTTACGTAGTGCGCGATCGCACCGCGCTTGCACTACTTAGCAGCGTAGGCACCTACGGCGGCTGCACGAAGGACGCGCCGCTTGCGATCGTGGTCTGCACGCGCAAAAGCGGCTTAAAATTCCAGCCCTACGCTCGCTACGACTGCGCTTGTGCGGCAGAAAATCTCTGGCTAGCGGCGCACCATTTGGGGCTTGGCACCACGTGGCTGGGCGTAGCGCCCGATATTTACGCGATGGAGCGCGTAAGAGAAATTTTGGATCTGCCTGGGCATTTGGAGGCGTTTTGCATTATGCCTTTGGGCTTTCCGTCTCGCGTCACAAAGGCGCACTCGCGCTTTGAGCCCGCTAAAATTCACTTCGTAGGCTAGATATGTTTATTTCGCAGAGTAAAATCGACGATCTTATCGCTAGCGACGGCGCGTTTTTGGACCTTACGACCGAGCTTTTGCAAGACTTTGTGGATCTAAACGCGCCCGCGCGACTTTCGATCGTAACGAGGCAGGATCTGATCTTTAGCGGTGGAGGAATCGCGCGCGAGGTAGCGGCGCGCTTTGGTTGCGAGACGCAGCGGCTAGCGCGCGAGGGAAGCGCATTTTGCGCAGGGGGTGAAATTTTTAGCGCGCGGGGGAGCTTCGAGAGCCTGCATAAAGCTTGGAAGATCGTTCAGATCGTGTTTGAGTACTCCTGCAAAATTTCAACCTACGCGCACGAGATGGTTGCGCTGATGCGAGAGGCTAATCCGCGCTGCGTGCTGGGTGCGACGCGCAAGAGCTTTCCTTTTGCGAAGGAGCTTTGCGTAAATGCGCTGATCGCGGGCGGCGGAACGATGCACCGCTTGGGGCTGCACGACAGCGTCCTGTTTTTTTCAAACCACATCCGCGCGTTTGCGAGCTTTGGCGAGTTTTGCGCGCAGATCGCTAAATTTAAAGAGCGCGCGCCCGAGCGAAAGATAATGATCGAAGTGGCGAGCGAGCGCGAATTTAGCGAGCTCTTAAAATACGCGCCGGATGCGATAATGTGCGATAAGATGAGCCCGGGCGAGCTTAGAGCCTGCGTTTTGAGGCGAGATGAGACGGCGCCGCAGATTAAAATTTGCGCTGCGGGCGGCATAAATAAAAATAACTGCGCCGAGTTTGCGGCTACCGGCGCGGACGTGCTCGTAAGCTCGGCAGTTTGGAATCAGGGCGTGTGTGATCTAGGCGGAAAGATAGAATTTATCTAAATATTAAATTTTAAATTTAAGGCGCGGCGTGCTAAGCCAAGGGATAAAAAGCGCGATTTATTAATAAATAAGAGTATATTTTGTAGAATTCTTAAAATTTCAAAAAAGGATTTTCATGAAAAAAATTGCATTTATTTTAGCGCTTGCGGCAAGCGTTTCGTTCTGCGCGGATCAGCTGATAATCGCAGCCGGCGGCGGATACAAAAAGCCCGTCTCGGCCGTGATCGAAAATTTGAAAAAAGAGGGCATGGACGTGGCGGGATCGTTTGCCAACCTCGGCCAGCTCGTCATTCAATCGCGCGAGAATAAAATTTCATTCATCGTGGGCGACGAGGCATTTTTGAAAAAAAGCGATCTAAATATCACGAAATTTGAACGCGTCGGGCGCGGCACGCTAGTTTTGGTGACGCCGAAAAATATTAAAATAAACGATGTCAGCGAGATCGCAAAATTTGATAAAATCGCGATGCCTGATCCTAAAAAGGCGATTTATGGCATCAGAACGAACGAGTTTTTACAAAACGCCAAGATGGACGGAGTAAAAGATAAAATTTTAGCCGTCGCGGGCGTGCCGCAGGTGGTCGCATACGTCATCAACGGCGAGGTGCAGGCGGGCTTTATCAACAGCACCGAAGCGGTCGCCAAAAAAGATGAGTTCGGCTCGATCATATACATCGACGAGAGCCTCTACAGCCCCGCATTTATCGGCATCGCAATGCTTAGCGCGTGCAGCGAGCAGGCGCTTTGCGAAAAGGTGATGGAGGAGTTTAAATCGAACCGCTCAAAAGAGATTTTTTCAAAATTCGGTCTTAAATGAGCGACATCGCTTGGATCGCGCATCCTCTGATACTAAGCGCTAAAGCCCTGTTTTGCAGCTTTTTGCTGCTGATTTCAATAGGGCTAGCAATTTCGTATTTTTTAGCTTTCAGTAAAGCCAAATTTAAAAAGATCGTCGAAATTTTGGTAATTTTTCCGCTCATCTTCCCGCCGATCGCGACGGGATTTTTGCTTCTTTACATCTTCGGAAAGAGCGGATTTATCGGCTCTGCATTAAATTTAGACATCGTTTTTAACTTCTCTTCATTGGTAATCGCCGCATTTTTGGTGGGGCTGCCGCTGTTTGTAAAGCCGGTATGCGCGAGCTTTGAGCTCTTTCCGAAGAGCTTAATCGAAGCCGCGCAAATTTTAGGCAAAAACAGAGCTCAAATTTTCCTCTTCGTCATCCTTCCAAGTTCGCTTAAAACGCTCGGCTCCGCGCTCATTTTAGCGCTCTCGCGCGGGCTTGGCGAAGTGGGTATCACGCTGATGCTAGGCGGAAACATCGTGGGTAAAACCGACACGTTAGGCCTTGCAATCTACAATGCCGTGTATGACGGAGAGAACGAGCGGGCGCTGATTTTAAGCCTTTTGCTCGTGATTTTCAGCTTGATTTTATTTTATGCGATAAATCTTTTGGATAAAAAGCGAAATTTCTCTAATTGAAAAAAATTATTTTTTAAGTATTTTTTTGATAGAATTGCAAACGCATTTTATTTTAAAGGATTTATCATGAAGAAATTTCTAATTTCATCAATTTTAGTCGCAAGCGCCTTAATCGCTCACGAGCACGGCGATATGCAAAATTTCGACCCTAAGACCGGCAAGCACCTCGTCATTGCGATGGAGCAACTAGGCGAGAAGGGCAACGTAACCGTCGGCGAGGTCGTAGCGGTCGAGACGAACTACGGCGTGGCGTTTTTCCCGAATTTAAAGGGTCTTACTAGCGGCGTGCACGGCTTTCACGTGCATCAAAACGCCGACTGCGGCGCGACTGAGAAGGGCTTAGGCATGAAAGCTGGCGGCCACTGGGATCCGAGCGATACCAAAAAGCACTCGTTTGCTTGGGACGATAGCGGCCACAAGGGCGATCTGCCTGCGCTTTTCGTTGATGCAGAGGGCAATGCGGTCTATCCGGTGCTAGCTCCGAAGATCAAAAGCTTAGATGAGCTAAAGGGTCACTCGCTAATGGTTCACGTAGGCGGCGATAACCACAGTGACCATCCAAAGCCTCTTGGCGGCGGCGGCGCTAGAATGGTCTGCGGCGTTATAAAATAGGCTTCGTTGCGGATGAAATTAATCATCCGCAATCTCTAAATTTAGCAGCCCTACGGTTAAAATTTACGCGATGAAATTTCGCCGTTCGCAGCGCCGAGATACGCCCGCTTTGCCGTTAAATTTACGCACGGCGGGCTTTGATACAACTTATGCAGCGCGAAATTTACGCTAAATTTACCCGCTGCGCCCTCTCCCGCTTAAATTTTAAAATTTAACTCCGTTTGCGCTCATTACGCCCTGTTTTTGCCGTAGCAGCGCAAAATTTTCCAAATTTAAATCAAGACTCTAAATTTACGGCTCCGAGCTATTTTGGCGGTGTGAGCTTCATTTAACTTTTTCTTCACGACTTTTTCCTACAATCACGCTAACTTTCACAAAGGAGAGAGAATGAAAAAGATTGTTTTAGCAAGCGTTTTAGTCGCGGGCGTGCTGTTCGCCGCAGATTTTAGCTCAAGCACCCCAGAGCAGATCAATGCCGCAGTCGCGGGCGCCGACGCCAAGAGCTTAAGCGAAGCGGCGTTTGAGATCGACAAGCGCGCAGGCGAGCTAAGAGCGCAGGCAAGGGATCTCAAGCGCGGATTTAAGACGGAGTTTAAAAAGAAGCTGGACGCTATGAGCGTCGAGGATCGCGAGAAATTCCTAGACGAGTTTAGAAAAAACTATAACGCCCAGGCGGGCAAGCTAAGCGTCGAGCAAGCAGATAGGCTCGATATCGAGCTTAAAGACCGCGGCAATTTCGGCAAATTTAAAAGGCCCGCTCGCGGGTTTGGTCCGCACAGATCGCAGGCTGCTCCGGGAGAGTGCGGTCATATGCCGCATAAAGGGATGGGCGACGGCGCGGGTCCGGCAATGCCGCCAAGGGGCGAGATGCCGTGTAATCAAAGCGCAGACGCCGCTCCGTGCCCTATGGCGCAGCAATAGCCGCCCGCGCGCAAGCTACGTAGTTCCGCGCGAGATTTGCGCGGAATTTTGTTTTACCAAATCGCGGCGTAGAAATTTTAAAATTTAGCTTTGAAGCTTATGCGAGCCGATGAAATTTCGCAAAATTTTATCGGCGCAGGCGAGGTTTTGAAATTCCGCGCGGCGAAATTTTAGGACGTGAAATTTTAAAATTTCGTAGCGGCGGAATTTTAAAGCCCAGCGTTTTGCCTGTAAATTTTAAAATTCCGCGGCGCGTAAATTTTATATCGTAAAATTTTAGCCTCTTGCGCCGCTCGCCGCACTTCGTAAATTAATTACTAGGCGAGCAATCTAAATTTACGAAGCGTGCCTTAGAGCCAAGACGCGCCGTTTTAGCCAAGATAAAATTTTGCCCTGAAATTTTGCAATTAAATTTTACGTGGAATTTCACAGGGTATAATTTTGTAAAGTTTTGTCAGAAGTCAAAGTGAGAAAAAATTTGAGCTGGTCGCCTAAAGATAGGGATTAGGAGCAAATTTATTCAAAATCAAAGTGGCAAAATTCGATTTAAATTTTTTGACAAAAACCTTACGAAATTTTACACCGCTTTTAACACCCGTTTAAATGGGCATTAAAAGCATTTTATCATTCCGCGCTCTCTGCGCCCTGCACTCTTTTGAGCGTGGCGATAAGATTATCTCTAAATTTATAAATATCTTCGAGCTTTTCGAGTGGATATCTAGTCTCTTGTTTCTCTATTTCGTGAATGCCAATGTATTTCTTCGCCGTATTAAAATGCAATCTAGCTATCCATTTGCGGTTATTATCATCAAAGAGTACTCCAAAATAGCTTTGAGTATCTCTTGCATAAATTTTATCGAGCTCCACATGTTCGCCTAGTATTGATTTGATGATAAAAAAGCCTTGCAGCTCATCTTGCGTAGTTACGATCTTAGCTTCATCATTACTACTTTCTTCATCCTCGTCCGTGATATTTGCCGTTAAGCCCGCACGTACGGAATTTATCTTTTTTGAGGCTAGATCGGTCACTATCTCGCTCAGAGCGGTTTTTGTATAGCTCTTAAAGTCCTCTAGCACACTTCCGGTTATGCGTGTTCCTTGCGGAAGTATTCTGCAGGCAAACATCCTAGCCAAATCATCGCTAGGCTTGGCGGTTTCTTCCTCGAATATCTTTTTTATCTCAAGTATGCGGCGCTGCTTATTCGCCATCTCCAGTATCGAGCTGATATTTAGATCGCTTTTTGTAAAGCGCTCAAGAGCCTTTACGTCGCGCTTATTGAGCTCGTCGAGGTTGACGATGAGAAACGGGCTGTCATCGAGCTTGTTTTCTTTGTTGATGTCGGAATAAAATCGGTATTCTATGCCATTTGTTAGCAGTGCAAATTTAGCGTCAGTAACGCCGAAATATCGATATAGCTGGCTTGAGTGCTTATTTAAAACCTCGGTATGCTTTTTAACTTCTACGATGATGAGCGGCTTGCCCTCATACATTATGGCGTAATCTACCTTTTCGCCCTTTTTTATGCCTACGTCCGCGGTAAATTCAGGCACTATGACGTTAGGGTCAAATATATCGTAGCCTAAAATTTGAAAAAACGGCATCACAAACGAGTGTTTCGTGGCCTCTTCGGTTTGCACGGAGTCTTTGATGCTCGCTATCCTAGTGCTTAGGCGCTGTAGATCCTCGTATAAATCCATAAATTCTCCTTTTTAGTTGATTTCATATCACGCAGCGTAGGACCTTGCCGACGATATATACTTGCAAATCGCTATCTGGTCCTATCTCGTAGCTATCGTATTCTTTATTAACGCTTTTGATGTGCAGTACACCGTCAGGGCTCTTTTGTAGCAGCTTCACCATAAAATGGTCGCAGTAGTTGACGATATATAGCCCATCGCCTTCAAATTTCGCCGTGACGTCCACAATCACCCAGCTATCGGGGTAAAGCATCGGCACCATGGAGTAGCCCTCTACCGGCATGCAGCGGATTCTATTTGTATTTTTAGGGCATACCTTAAAAAGCATCCGAGAGAAAGGCACCAATACATCGGTGTCGTAGATCTCTATGCCGTTTATATCGACGCTCTCGCCTGCACCTACGGACGAGCTAAGCTTGCGGATAAAAATTTGATCCGTCTCGGTTTCTTTAAGGTTTGAAGTTTTGGGGGACAAAATTTTTGTATTGAGGGACACTTCTTCTTTAAATTGGATGGTGGATAGAGGGACAGGTTGGGGGACACCTAGTTTTATTCCTTGCTGCGTTAGAGCATCAATATCCAAATTTAATCCCTTAGCAATTTTTTTTATAACATTGGTGGTTAAATTTTCATCGTTTGATTTTTCATATCTTTGTATCGTTTTATCAGATACTCCCGCTAAATTTGCTAACTCTTGTTGAGTTAAATTTCTTTCTTCCCTAAAAAAGCGAATTTTTTGTCCTATTCCCATACTCTACCCCTTGACAAACAGACAAAATTGTCGTATAATTTCGACATCGATACCAAAATTATATCAAAGGAAGCTTAAAGAAATGATGGATTTAATCGGCAATGTTAAAAAAGGCGGCGTAGCTGAGCAGGTTCAGGTAAAGACCGGCAAAACGCTAAGAAGATTTTGCCGAGAAAATAAGTTAAGCTACGACAGCATTTTAAACGGATACTTCTCTAAAAAAGCCAAAAATACCTTCAAAAAACTAGGTGTGAAAGTAGCCTAAAATGTGGGTAAATTCAAAACGCGCGGCTGAAATTTTGAGCGTAAAATACGATACTATCAAAAAAGCCACTCAAAGAGCTGAGAGGGTAGGCAAAAAATTTTGCATTATTAACGGACAAAATTGTCTGTTTAATAGGATTAGCGGGAATATAGGTGGTGCGGGTGGCAAAACCCTTCAAATTTGGATTGATGATAATTTGATAAATGATAAAAATAGCGAAATTTCGCAGGCGGACAATGCTTCCGCGGTAAATTTGGTTAATACTACCGCCTCCGTCCGTCCGCTAAATTTCACTAAAGGAGAAGATGATGCTCAAGGACTTTATTGTAGATCTAACTACAGAGGAGATCAAGCACAGGATGGAGAGCTTGACGGCTTATGTGAGGGAGTTTGCAATGCTTTTAGGGGACGAGGAAAAGAGCAAAAAGCTAACGCAAATATGCTTGGAAATAATAGACTTGTCGCTCGAGATAGAAAGGGTAATAAAGGGGTTTTAAATGGAGATAGCGGCGCGAGCGCGGCAAGCCTCCCGGCTATCGCTACTTGCTCGGATAAAAAGCGCAAAGCCGCTTTTGAAAAATACGACGTAATCAAGGCGTGGGAAGATGCAAAAGGCAAGATAAGTGAGGCTGCTTTTCTGGAGTATATCAACGCGAAAAAGATATGCTGCGTAAAGGTAACCGCAAATAAGCTCTACGACTGGCAGCGTAAATTTAAAAGAGGCGGGCTGGATGCGCTAGTGGACGAGCGGGATAATAATAAGACCCTAAAGCTTGACGCGCTAGGTCTTGCGCCGCTTTGCGTGGAACTGATACTCGCATGCAGCGGTATGGGCAAGGTAGATATAACAAACATCTATAAGGTGCTAAATTACCATGCGGCGAAAAACTCTCTCATAAACTTCGAGGATTTTCAAGGCAAAAAAGACGAGATTGTAAGCTATGAGGTAGTAAATCGCTTCGTAAACAACTACCTAAACAAAAATAAGCTCGTAAAAAACATCATCCTTTACGGCGAGGATGGAGCGGTCGGTCGCGGCTTGCCGGCTCTTGGTATCAGCAACTACGCCGTAAGCACGATAAACGAAGTCGTGGAGATAGATGGCAGCCCACTGGATCTAATCTGCAACGCTAGCGAGCTTTGCGAGCTAATCGGCTGGCAAAACGTCAGCACTGTCTTTAAAGACAAAGACGAATTTCAAAACTATGTAAAAGAGTGGCAAAAGCGTTACACCATCATTGCCCTAATCGATACGTATAGCGGAGTAGCGACTTTTCACATCAGCGATAGTGAAAATTCTCTCTGCATCGCTAGAGCCGTCGCCAAATATATCGTGCGCTACGGCAAGCCAAAGGTAATCAAGGGCGATAACGGCAAGGCGTTTAAGAGCGAATATATGAAAGAGGTTTTAGGCGCGCTTGAGATCGAGTATAAAGCCGTGCGCGCCTATAGTGGCTGGCTAAAGCCCTATGTAGAGCGAAATTTTAGAGCCCTGCAGCATAGCTTTAGCGCAAATTTGGCGGGCTTCATCGGACACAATATCTCGCAGCGCCAAGCTATAGAGTTTTTTCGCTCTAAAAAAGAGCGCCGCCTAAAAAGAGGCTACAAGACGAATCTAACGATGCTAAAAAACCTAAGCGAGGTGCAAGAGCTAATGGATATGTATGCGGAAAAATTTCTAAACACCCGCTACCTTGAGCGCCTTGATACTACCTGCGCAGCTGCGTATAGCGCAAAGATAAGCGACGCCGTGTATATGGACGCTCTAAGCATCAGCGCGCGTCTTGGCGGACGAGAGCTGAAACACGTGCATAAAAAAGGCATCAGCCTAGATGGTGTGAAGTTTTATAGCGTGGAGATGTATGGGCTTGAGCGCGTATGGGTCAGCAAAAACGTCAATAATATAAATGAGTGCTTTTTGTGGAGCGAGGATAACAAATTTATCGGCGTTGCTTCTACGCTTGATTTGGATGAGGGAGTAAGCGCCGAGGAGGCCAAAAGCGCGCAAAAGCTATTTAATAAGCGCCTAAAGGAGACCAAAAAGCAGATGGACGCTGCATCGATCGCACACCGAGCGGATTTTGAGCAGATAGTGCGCATGGTAGAAGCTAAGCCCGCCGCAATGCCTAAGCCACAAGCGGCAAATAACGAAAGCAGGCTAATAGATGCTGCGCTAAAAGGGGCTAAAAGCCTGAACTCTAGCGTAGCTTTGAGCGATGAAATTTTGAGCGCGCAAGCTGCGCAGCGCAAAGCGGAGCGCAAGATAAAGAGCTTTGAGGAAGTAGTCTGCGGATAAGGCGCTTTTAAAGGGCATAAAATGTCTTTTAAAAGCCCCTTTATGGGCAAAGGAGAAAATATGCAAGAGATTATATCTAAGCTAAACGAATTCTTAGAGGGCGGAAGCGTGAGTATGAGCGCGCTTGCGCGGGCTTTGGGCATTAGCCCGGGAGCGATCAGCCAATTTCGAGCGGGCAAATACAAGGGCGATAATGCGGCGATCGCAGCCAAGATAGGCGCCTATATCGATGCGAGCGCCAAAAAAGCAAAAGAGTTTGCCACCTCGCCCGCGCGAGATGAAATTTTTAACTCGCGGGACTACAAGATGGCGAATTTCGTCATCTCCGAAGCCGTAGGCGAGCGCGAGATAGCTTTGCTTTACGGCACCGCAGGTAGCGGCAAGAGCACGATACTACGCGACTTTGCCGCCAAAAATCCTAACGCGGTGCTAATTGAAGCTACTTGCCACACCAACGCTAACGCTTTGCTTGGCGAGCTATGCGAGGCGCTAAGGCTGGAAGCCGCAGGCAGCGCGAATGCCAAATTAAAAGCGATTTCAAGCTTCTTAAAAACCGCCGATAAGGTGCTGCTAATCGACGAAGCCGAGCATCTGCCGCTCAGGGCGCTTGAGGATCTACGCAGAATTTACGATTTTTCGAGTACTCCGCTAATTCTAGCAGGCACGGAGATTTTGCTAAAGAATTTAGTGGGGCGCAATAAGGAGCTTAGGCAGCTATATAGCCGCATTTGCGGCAAATGGGCTATGCAGGGGCTCAGCAAAGAGGAGAGCGATGCTTTTTACGGCACGGGGATCTTCGCTCACGCCAAAGGTAACTTCCGCGCGTCCGAAAAGTTGCACAAAAAGTCGGTCCGCCTAGCGGCTCTTAACGGCTGCGCCGTGGGCGAGGAGATCATAGCCCAAGCCTGCGGCATGGTGATTTTATAAGGAGGAATAAGAGATGAAAGCGTATAAGGGTATGAAAATGAGCGATCTAAAAGCTTGCAAGGATGAGATCATAATCGCGCGCTCATTCATTCTATTTAAGACCCCGCGGGGCTGGATTGCAAAGAGAAGACACCGCGAGAGCATAGTGGTACCGATCCCACACTTCCGCCGCGGATTCGGCACTATTTGGAGCTAAGGCTTTGATTTTAAATGGCGCCCCCACGCGGGCGTCTTATAAAGTTAAATTTAAAAGGAGTGGATATGAAATTTCCTAAAGAGCTTGAAGCAAAACGCACCAAGTGCATAGTATACACCCGTGTGATGGGCTACTTGCGCCCGGTAGAGAGCTTCAATATTGGCAAAGTAGGCGAGCACAAGCAGCGCGTACTCTTCGAAGAGAAGAAAGATGTCGCTAGCACTAAGCAAGCGTGAAGGCGCAAGAGCTCGCCGAAATTTTAAAATTTTGCTTGCAAAATTTCTGAAACTTCAGGTGGGTGCAGGGAGCGTAGCTCCCGCTCGCAGGGCAGGCTTAGCTCGCCCGAGAAGTTAAAACAAAAGGAAGTGTGAAATGCAAAGAATTCAGAGCTACCGTACGGACAAGGTATGCGCCGAGCGGGTGAGGATGCTAAAGGGCGATGCGGACGTAGCTTACCGCGAGCTTGCGGCAATGCTAGGCATCAGCGTCGAACGCGTCGCGATGATAGAGCGCACGGCGCTTGCGAAGCTTAGGCACCCGAAAAATCGCAAGAAGTGGATGGAGATATTTGAAACCATCGCCGAACTTGAGCGCTGCGAAGCTCAAAGGCTCGGTAGCGGCTGGAGCCTGAAAGGAACGAAGAGTTGAAGCTTAAGGATTTGATAAATCTAAGCGCACAGGATTATAGCGCCGCAGCTCTGCGCGAATTACACGCAAAGATGAGCGCCGCCGTGCCTGATATGGTAAGCGTAGGTCTTCGCTCGGTGCGTCGCGACGAAATAAGAGGCGGGTTGCTCGTAAAGGGCTGGGCATTTTATGTGAGCTTTTGCTACGGGGATAAAAAGCCTTGTGCCGAAATCGCGAGCTTTGGTAGGCTTCACATCTGCGCCGATGAGACGATGGCGGCAGATCCGTATATAGAAAAGATTTTAAGGCATTTAAAAGAGCCTTAATAACGCCCAAAGCTTTTAATGGAGTTTTTAAATTTAAAAACTCCATTAAGCGCTTAATGAGCTCAAAGTGCGGCAGAGGAGTTATATCAATAGCTCAAGGTGGGCAAAGCCCTAAAAAATCAAAAGAAAGGTCGAAGAAATGACGATAGTAAATAGCGATATAGATGTCTTAGTTGACGCCTTGCGAAGCTTAGGTGCAGGAGCGCTTTTAGGCGCAGCCGCAGAAAATTTAAAAGAAGCCATAAGAGCGGTGCAGATCACGGGGAAAACAGCCGGGGTAACGATAAAGATAAGTGTGAAATCCGATCCCAATTCCGAGGGTGAGGTGCTGGTTTTTGGAACTACTAGCGCTAGCCTTCCAAAAGAGCCCGTAAAAGCTAGATTTTATGTCTCAAACGAGCTACTTCCGGTGCGAAATGCGCCTAACCAGCTCGTAATGAAAATGTAAATTTTAAAAAGGATAGAAAATGCAAGAGGAAGAAAACAAATATGTGGTGCCGAGCGTTTCGGTGGACGAGGCTAAAAGAGCGATAATAGTTCACAAAAGCTACGATATTGACCAGAAGCTACTCAAAGAGCCGTTAAGAAATAGCTACACCATAAATGCTTTAGATGTAGATAGCTTCGTTGATCTAGTCAATGAATATAAAGAGCCTAGCTCAAAGCTATTTTTCGACGATAAAAGCATAAAGTGCATCGTCGATTTTAATTCTAAAGATAAGGCTGAGTTTTGTGAAAAGCGCATAAATCTGGGCTTAGGCGTTACGCCGTTTTTCTACACATTTAACAAAAACGTAGGCGAAACCCTAGGTCAGCGCGAGTTTGTATTTTTGTTAAAGAGCTTGTTTATGTTTATTTCAGACATAGACGGCAAGCCAAACGACAATATGGATGTAATCGAGCTAGCAGAGAGCCTGCAAGCGGTCAAGAAATTTGACAGCGTGCAGAAAAATACGAGTTCAAAAATCAGCCTGGACGTAGAGATCAAATCGGGTGCGAAAGAGACCATCCAGATCCCGAAGACGATCACTTTTACATTACCGGTTTACGAGGCCGATACGGAGATCAGAGGCGAATTTAAATGCGAGCTTTTTGTAAGCATCGATGAGGAGAAATTCGGACTCAAGCTGGTGTGCTATACGGCCGAGGCCTCAAAGCGAGAGGTGCTAAATAAGATAGTATCAAAGATCAGCGAGCGCTGCGAGGGGGTGAAAGCTTTTAAAGCTAGCGTAAATTGATTTTACAGAGCCCTTTTTCAAGGGCTCGATAAAGTTAAATTTAAAAGGAAGGAGAGAAAAATATGGACAAACGAACGGTAAGGCTGGTATTTGTAAGCTCGCCGTATGCAAGTATCCCGTGCAAGCATGAGCGAGATCGCGACTACTATGCCCGCAAGCTTGCCGAGCAGGCCTGCGCCATCGTGCGCGCCAACGGCTACGAGCCTATATCGCCCGTGCTTGCATGGATGGGGGTGTATAGCGAGCTGGAGCGCGAGCAAATAATGAAAAATTGCGAGGAGCTCCTCTCGGTATGCAGCTACTACTACTTTTTTGCCTGCGAAGGCAGCGAAAATAGCAAGGGCATGGCATACGAGCGAGAGCTTGCAAGGCAGCTCGGCGTGAGGGAGCTGAAATTTAGTCTTTTTGACGAGTGAGGAGAGCATGGTGCGGATCGTAAGAAAAGGGAAATCAAGCCTTCCGATCTGCTTACGATACGGCTACGTCATAAAATACAGCCTAGCCAAAAAACTTAAAATTTTAGAAAGGAAAATATATGGAAGCAACAAAAAAGCTCATATGCCGCATGGTAAATGAAGCAGAACTCAGCCACGGCTACGCTAGCGCTAGAGTAGAGCCACCATACGATGATGATCCTATGCTTGCAGTAGCACAGGCGGCGGCAGATGCCACTATAGAGACGGCTGGTAAAATCCTAAATAGTCTCAAAGCAGAGGAAGAAGAGACGATTAGTGAACTTGAAAAATTCGTGAAAGGCGAGATAGCGGAAATCAAGGCGGACGAGCGATATCATTACGAGCCCGCGGATGTCTTTTCGAATGCTCCGCTAGCGCTCATTCAAATGCAAATGAGCGGTTCGATGCACGCCTATAAAGCCATACTAGAAAAAATCAAAAATTTAAAAGGAGAAAAAGATGCAGATAAATAGTTTTGCAGATGTCGATAACGCGCTAAAGCGAGTATGTGAGCTTGAGGTAGCTTTGACCGATATAAACGGAGAGATAACGCTAAAGTGCAACGAGATCAAGGACGCACAAAAAGCCCGGGTCGAGAAGCTTGATAGCGAAAAGAAATATATCGAAGCCCAAATCACGGCATTTTGCGAGAGCAATAAGGCAGAGTTTGCCGAAAAGCGCAGCAAGGATTTCACCTTCGGCAAGATCGGATACAAACTAAGCAAGAGCGTAAGCTTGCCGCGTATCAAAGAAAAGGTCGAAAAGCTCATCAAAGCGCTAAAGAGCTATAAGCTTGATGATTGCATATCCTACGAGGAGACTATAAACAAAGACGCGATCTGCGAGCTTGATGACGCAAGCCTCGTTAAACTCGGTCTAAAGCGCACGGTAAAGGATAACTTTCGCATCGAGACCAAGATAGAGAATTTGCAAAGCGCAAATGTCTAAAAAGGATAGTGGATGAAAAACGACTCGCTAACTTCAAAAGAGAGCATGTTTCAAATATACTGGAGCAAATTTAAAGGCTCAAGAGATAATAAAAATAGGCTTTTGCCTAGATACGTAAGAAGAATCAAGTTAAGAGACTTCATTAAAGGGCTTTAAGCCCTTTAAAATACGTTTAATTCGGTGTTAAGCGTATTTTAAAAGGTTTAAATTTAAGGATGAATAAATGACTACCAACGAAATAAAAGACGCCGCTATTTTCGTTATGGCGTATTCTTTTTTAAAAATGGGTGGCGAAGCAAAGACAGGGAACAACCGAAAGGAGACACATTAATGAATATAGATCTCAAACATATTTTAGTAGCCCTTATGTGTGCTGCTGTGCTGTTTGGTAGCTTGATAACAATAGCTATTGGGATATTGCTTTTGTAAAATTTGAAAGGGTAAACAATGAGAGATCTTAAATTTAGGGCGTTTTTGCGTTCCAATCAAAGATTGCCGAATGGAATAACGTTAGGATATGAGAAATATCCAAAAGGGATATACGAGGTGATGGAACTAAATTTTGCAAATGAAACAGCTACGCTATGGAGCGAAAAAGAGCAAACCTGCTTCGAGGTTTCTTTCCGCAAAATCGAGCTAATGCAATATACAGGCGTAAATGACAAAAACGGCAAAGAAATTTATACGGGCTTTTTTATTAAATGGGGATTGCGTATCTATAAAATTTGCTTTGATTGTGGATTCTATATGCACGATCTGAGCAGGATAAACCCGGAGTATCCAATTACAAAAGAATTCAAAGAAGCTCCAGAAGAGTTTGAGATCGTCGGCAACATCTACGAGAACCCAAATTTGGAGATTAAATAATGCAGCTCTTTTTAATATTCACAAGCACGATATTTATCGCGCTTAGCTTCACGGCGATCGTAGCGCTTGTGTTGCTAAAAAGCTAAAGGACAAGCGATGACCAAATCCCAAGAGATCTACCGTAAGCAGCTTCTAACCCGCATTCACACCGCCTCACTATACAAGCAAATAAAGGCGGCGGATGCGTGGGAGGATTGGCTTGGCTTCCGCTTCGGCGTCTATAGCTGCAAGGAGCTAAGCATAAGCGAGCTTGAGCGCGCGCTTGATATTTTATGCGGCCGCGCAGAGGACGGAACGGACTTCAAGCCCGACATATTGGGGAGAAATTTGATCTATAACGCGAGCGCGAATAGGATGCGCACAACGAAGCGAAGCGACAAAGACGCGAAGCCCGCCGCCAAAAAAATAAGCCCGTCGCAGTTTGCTCGCATAAGCGCGCTTGCCGCCCACCTTGGTATGGACGAGCGGGGACTTTTGGGCTTTACGATGCGACAATGTAAAATTTTGCTTGGCAGGAAGGAGCAGCTCGCCAAACTCAGCGCGGCAAATGCAAGCAAGCTAATCACCGGACTAAGCAAGATCGCGCAATTCCGCGCCAGCAAAGGGCAAGTATGATCTGCCCGAAGTGTGCCTACGAAAAAACCTGCGTCATAGCCACGATCAAAAGCACTACGGTGCAGCGTTGGCGCAAATGTCCGAAATGCGGCACCAGCTTTTGCACAATAGAAATTCTCAAGACCGACGAAGAGCTGAATCGATACGCCAAAGAAGCTCTGAAAGAAAAATTAGACCGCCCCGAATAACCAAATATCTAAAAAGTTTGCTATAATTTATGAAAACAATGGGGCATAAATATGGTAAATCAAAACGTTTTAGCGATGATAGTTTGGCTTATCATTATATTCTTTATAGCTAGGACGATTATCAAAAAAAGCAAAGATGGCTCGCCCTCGATAAGAAATACCACTAAAATAGGCATAAATATAACTACTCCAATAAAGCAATTTGACAAAATCAATATTATTAGTGAGATGGAACATCTTTATCTAGAGAGTTTGCAACCGTGCCTATACGATGATTTTAAAAAGCTTGATAAATTTGAAAAACTTACAAAATTTACGATTAAGCTTTTAGATATTGAAACGATTGAATTAGTTCTTAAAAATTATTTATTGAGCGATATTCGATATTCTGCGCTCAATAAAGAAAAGCGAGCTTATATTAAGAGGTTCGGCTATAATTCATATACTTTATATGAGGCGACGTGGCATTATAGTAGATTGGCATATAACGTAGCCTTATACTTCACCCAAATTTATTGCAATAACAGTAAATTTTGGACTTTTAAGGTGCCTAATACGGAAAATAAAAATCACAAGCTTCATAAGAAATTTTTAAAAGCAAACGATGAGTTTTTTAGCATATACTATCCACCGAATTTTTGGATGGATGATTCGCAAGTAAGGGCATTATCAGATGATTTTTTAGGTATAACTGACGACTATGAAGAATTGCAACGCGACATAAAGCCGACATTACACAGAGACTTCGATTTTAATGTTCCAAAATATATATTAGAGAACATTTTACCAAAAGACAAACTTGATTTTTTAATAAAATATGCGCAAACAAATAACCTTATGATATTTTAATTTGATAGCACCTCTAATATTAGCTTGTATTGTAATTTTTATAACGCCCCCTCTTTACTTTACCGCCTTTTCTATTTCACGGATTAGATAGCTTTCTATATCATTTTGCAACGAGGGCAGCAGCGCTCCGCTTTTATCTATCGGCAGAAACGGACGAGCAGGGATATAGATGCCTCGGCCCCAGCCGTTATGTGAGCCGAATTGATGCGTTAGCCCATAAGGAAATCCATCGCGCGAGCTATTATTGCTTATCGTTACGCTGGTTTCGCTTGCCTCGACATTCCATCGATCCGCTAAATTTCCGCTTAGACGCAAAATTTTCTTGCTGCCACCGGCGCCGAATTTTGCTAAAAATACGCGGTTACGCGCCCTTGCGCCTCCTCGCGTGCCGCTTTTTCTCATATACGCTATGGCGGTATTTGCGCTAAGAGGTGCCCACGCCTGTCCGAATGGGCTACG
Source organism: uncultured Campylobacter sp. (assembly GCF_938002845.1). GTDB lineage: Bacteria > Campylobacterota > Campylobacteria > Campylobacterales > Campylobacteraceae > Campylobacter_B. The sequence continues at coordinate 89,197 of NZ_CALKZP010000051.1, read as the reverse complement.
CTCTCGCTCGAAGCTTAGCTCTATTCGTAACCTTACCTTTTCGCCGATACTTGCTAGCTTGCTTTTCATCTGCGCTCCGCTTAGGCTATTCTGCAGCGCCGTAAGCTTGGCCTCTATCTCATCCATACCTGTGATTTTTATTGACATTTTTCCGCCTCGGTGGTATAATCGTTTTTAAAGTAGCAAGAGATGCCCTCAGATTTGGCAGAGGGATACTCGCGAAAGCGACTATAAATGACTTGGGTTCGATGCCCGGCCTTGCTACTTTAACCTTATATATCTCTTTTCATCTTTCAGCACGCTTCGGTAGTTTCTAGATGGCATCTTACTAATCGTCGCTATAAAGTTATCCGTTTTAAATTTTTTGAGCGTATAATCTAAATGGATTACCGCATAATTTATCATCCCGTCGCTTTGTGAGCTTTTGTAAAAATACAATAAAACCCTCTCTTTCCTATCATAAAACACATGCTTCGCCCTATCCAGCACACCTACGATCGCTTTAATCTCGTCCGCATTCGGCTCTTTTGCCTTTGGCTTACTATCGCGCGTGATATGAGAGATAGCATTTTGATAGATCGCGATGCTTTCGGCTTGCGGCAGGGTATCCAAGTTTTTTAATGCGGCTTTGATTTTAGGTTTTAACACACCTACTTGAGCGATCTGATAAGTCTTATCTTTGATGATATTGCCCGCAAGTACGGCATCTACCATCGCGTTAAGCCCTTTTTGCCAGACGTAAAGATCGCGCTTATGCGAAAAGTCATTTAAATCATCTTTTACCGCCTTTTTAAGGCTCTTTGAATTCGCGCGGCTTTTGCTAAATTTCGCGAGCTTTTCCGTTAAAATTTCATCTAAATTATCCGTCTTGCCGACGTTATATGCCCAGTCGGGATGGATTTTAGTGGGCGGGATATCCTCCGCTATGCTCCAGCCCTCTCGCCGCAGATCGTCGTCATCTACCGCCTGCACCTTGCAGCGACAGTTCCAGCCGTTCGGCGGATAGCCCTTATCCCAAAACGGATGGGTTTTCGGCAGGATCAGCCCGTGCAGCGCGCGGTGGCTCGCCCTGGTGCGATCATCCAGCACCGCGACATAACGAAAATACGGCAGATCCGAGCTCATCTGACTTTGGTAGCGCGCAGCGGCATAGGCTACTCGCATATTAGTGTTATAGATATTCCGTAGCCTGCGATCGCCTACGTAAATTTGCTTTTGCTCGCCCGTTTTTGGATCGGTTACGACTACGTCTCCGAGCCAGCCTTTGCGCGCTAGGGTGTCTTTGATACCGCGCTTCCATTCATCAAATCCTTGCCCCTTTTGCGCGGCAAGAGCTAAGCTATCTTGAATATCTTTCAGAAGGTCGAGCCTCGTGATCTTGGCAACCGTAAAGACGCGATGATGCGCCTCGTGCATAATCTCGTCATAATCGAAATGAAGTTCCGCCCGTTTCTTTTTGATATATTGTACGACCTGCTGCGGCGGATCGAAAAAGCTAATATTCATCGTCATCCGCGCCTAAAATTTCAGCATTCGCTATAACCCGAAATAGCTCATCCTCCAGCGCATTAAGCTTAAAACCTAGCGGATTTTTTGCAAGTATCTCATAAGCCTGCTCGTAGGTTTGGGCTTTATCTACCACACTTTTAACGTATGATGAAATTTGCGAGCTTGCGGCGCTAAAATCGTGCTGCGCGGTTTGCCTCTCTATCTCTGTAAGATATTTGCCCTGTTTTGTCGCATTCGCAGAATTTTTTTCTGCGTCCGTCTGTGCGGCTGGCTTACCTTCCGTATTTTTCGGCGCGCTTTTTGCGCTCGGAGGCAGGTCAAACTCCTTTGCCATATCTTCAGGGCTCATTCGGTATCCCATATCGTGCAAAATTTGAAGCATCTGTGCGCGCTGGAGCAGATCCACATCCTTTTCGATTTGAATGTTTAGATTTGCCCTTTTGCCAAGACGCGCATATATTCGCTCGACTAAGCGGCTTGCGAATTTCACGTCCGCAGCGACTATCTCGGCGCGGTTTTGCTCGTGGGTTTTGCTCATTGCGTAGCTGCCGCTTTGTGCGGTGTTTGCGTTGGAACTAAGCACCGAGCCGTTTATTACTTTGGCTATCTCGGCGTCGCAATAGCGCACAAACTCCATAAAGTCGGCTTGGCTTCCTCTACCCTCAAGCACTTTGATAATGTCGTTCGGACCTAGCACCGCGTAACTGCCGCTTTTGATACCCTCAAGCGCTTCAGCCATTTGTGTGATGACGTTTTCGTCTCCGCTTGAGCTATTGCCGATAAGCGGCGGCACGCCTAAGAATTCCACAAATTTAAGATAATGGCTAAGCACGAAATGTTTAGCAAACACCAGCCACAAAATTTTAAGTAGCGCCGGATCTTCCTGCCTCACTACTATAAAAAACGGCTCTTTGGCTTCAATATCGCGTGAGCCTATCCGCAGATAAGGCTTGTTTTCTACGATATTAATATATATTCTATCTACTACGTCAAATTTTATATTTGCGTCCTCGTCCGCATACACTTCTAAAACGCTAAGACCGAAAATCCTAGCGCTCACCGCAGCCTTTATGATTTGCTCGATATTTTCGTTTTGATCCTCGCCTAGATCGTGGGTAAAAAATTTATTCTCTACCGAGCTTAAACGCTTTTCTATTTCAGCCCCTACGGCGCTATCCTTATCCATTATGAGCGAAAATGCAGGGAATAGATAATTCTGCTGTTTAGTAAGCAGTGCGGCGCGGATCTTAGAGGGGCTTAGCTCTACATATCCTGCTACGTCGGTCTTGGAATAAGCCCCCTTGGGTCTTAAAAGCTTAATGAGCGATCTTAAATCTTGTTTTTTCATCCATCATCCTTAAATTTCATTTGCGTGCGTTTTAAGCGCTTTTAGCCTCTTGGGCGGTAAATCACACGTCCAAAAATATTTAAACGCTTTTAAACGGCTTTTAAAAGCGTTTAAACGGCATTGTTCTTATCAGCTTTGCAACATATCTTTTATCATATCGCGTTTGCGTTTCCGCTCTTTTATTATCTGCCTAGCCCTTGCATAATCAAACGCCGGTACCTTTGCGATGCGCCATGCCATCTCTAGCGCATCCAGCCCGTCATCATGCGCGCTTTTAGGGTAGGTATCAAGCTCGTCTATGAAAACGAGCGAGTTTTTATCGCTTAGGATCACGCCGTTATTTATAGGCGGGGTTAGGCTATCGATACGAAGCTGCTTAGGCACGCTATTTTTAAGCTCTATGATAGGCAGATAAAGCCCTAATTCGCGGGCTTTTTTGTCGAGCATATCCTTAAAAAACTCCTGAAACTGAATAGTTTCGATCGCGATTTTAAGCGGGCGGTTAAGTCGTAAAATTTCAAGCGCCGCTGCTATGATACGATCCATCATAAGCTCGGGCTTTACTTTTGCCATCTTAACGCTTGCATAAAATTTGCCCTCATAAGCCCCAAGCGTAGCTACGGCGAAATAATCGCCCTTGCTTTTTCCTAATGCGGGGTCAATCCCCATATAATAGGCGTCGCAAAGAGGCATCTGCTCGAAAGTTTGATATCCGCTAAAGCTTGCCTCCTCTTTACTTAGCGGCTCGTTTTGATACTCGCTCATAAAGGCGCTTTTGGAGCTTAGAAACTCCTGTTTTATGCGCTCTTTATCCAGCCTGCTATCATCTAGCAGCAGCTCTTTCATATCCCACTTTTGCTCATCTACGTTTGCGGGAAAAGCGCGCACTAGCGGATAGGATAGAGTTTTGAAATCCGCTCTTGCTTCGATGCGAAAGAGCAGGCTATCATAATGCAGCGTAGTACCGACTACTACGATATTATAAGCGTTATCGCCGCGGGCTGGCAGCTTCATAATAGCCTTTTCAAACCACTCATAAAGTTTGTCGCGCTGCGCTTTCGTTTTGACGTTTTCGTCGTTTTCCAGATCGTCGCAAATGATAAGATCCGGACGAAATCCTCGCCAGTTTTCGCCGCGGATCTTTTTGCCTGCGCCGTAAGCGGAAATTTTAAACGCCTGCTTACCGCTATAAAATACGATCTCCTCCTCCGTCCATTTATCGCCCTTGCTGATACCAAAATCTCTAATCAAAAGTTCGTTTTCCTCAAGCTCATTTTTTATGAACTCGATCGTCTTTTTAGAGAGATTAATCGTCGCGCTAATGATTACGCAGTTTCGCTTTCGCGCAGTTACCGCAGTATTAAAAAGCACCCAAAGCCTTGAAATCAAGGTAGTTTTGGCAGCTCCTCTGTAAGCTTTAAAGAGCAGATGCCTATTTTTCGTGCTTAGCTTCGCCTCATTTTTATAAAAATCTGCTCGAAATTTAGAAGTTTCGGGCAGGCGTACGTGAGCGCTAAAATAGATCCGTACGCACTCTTTAAAGCTTGCGCGCGCAGTCTTTATCCTGCCGTCTCTTTGCGGATCGATGGCGCGCCTTAGGGATTTGAGCTTGATGCGCAGTGCTTCGATATCTTCATTCATTGCTTAAGCACCCGTCTTAAAATTTCATCCGCATTCGCAGCTAAAAACTCTGTCACGGCATCGCATTTTTTCTTCATGGCAAGATCAGCAATCTCATTTATCGCGCGACTTGCGGCGTCTAGTATTTGAGCCTTTATATCCGTTTTAAGCGGGGCTTTAAGGCTATAATAGGTTTGCGTATAGTTTTTTAAAATTTCGAGTCTCTCCTGCGGCGGCAGCTCTTGCATCTGTGAAAACGCCCGCTCGAAGCTTTCTATCAGCGCGAGAATAAAACCTTGCTCGCTTTTGATGGTATTACTCTGCTCTCTGTTTTTCGCAAGCGCTAGCTCATCCCAGTCCTCGCCCGTGGCTTTTGCTCTAGCCTTGGCGGCATAGATACTTTGGCGACTTACGCCGCAAGCAGTAGCGATGTCGGTGATTGAGTAGCCTTTGATAAACATATCGCGTGCAGTTTTAACGTCCAAGGCTTACCTCCTTAAATTTGCGCGTCGTCTCACTTTGCTATGCGCGACGATTTTATTTTTATCTCGCATTTTAGCCCGAATTTTTTTCCGTTTCACTCTTGATAGCCCCTAAATAGAGTGATTTTAACGGCGTTTGTCCGTATAATACCGCCAAATTTCGAGACGGAGGCAGTATGAGACAAGGCATAAATAGCGTTTTAGAGCTAAATTTTAAGCAGGACGAAAAGGTAAAGGTTTCGCCGGTCGGCGAAGTGATAGGTCTTGACGGGCGAGCGTTTCGGATTGACGGCGCCGCACTGATAGCCTCCATAGAAAAAAACGCCCTTGATATCGCCCTTGATGAAAACCACAGCTTCGGCGCAGCTTTAGGGTGGTTTGATAAGGATAGTTTCGAGCTTAGAGATGGCGGGATTTACGCTAGCCTAAGCCTAAATAAAACGGGTGAGGAGCTTATCGGCTCGCGGGCATATCGATACCTAAGCCCCGTTTTTGATATGGGCGAGAATAGACGGGTGATCGGGCTTGATAGCGTAGGACTTGTAAATCGCCCAAATTTGCTAAATAATGCAATCAACTCAAAAGGAGAGGAAGAGATGAATAAAGAAATTTCGGAGCTTTCGGCGAAGATAGACGCCATGGGCAAGCAAATAGAGGAGCTTTGCGCAAATTTTGCCGCTCGCGACAAAGCGGAGGATACGGCGGCTCAAAAAAGCGAAGCAAACGCGAAAGAGAGTACTGCCGCAGAAAGCGAAGCGAATGCAAAAGAAAACAACGCGATAGAGGAAAAGATCACGGCGCTAGACGGACAGGTGCAAAAGCTTAGCTCCCTTTTGGGCGCGTTTTTCGGCAAAAAGGAGCTTCAAAAAAATAGCGCGTCCTCCCTAAGCGACGAGCAGAAAAAGGTGGCCTCTCTTTTAGGGCTTAGCGAAGAGGAATATGCAAAGGGGATTAAATAATGGCAAATTTTGAAGAGACATCGATCGGCTTTAAGGCGGTCTTTCAAAAGACCTTCAACGATACCAAAAGCGAGGCGGATGTTCTTGCTATGCGCATAGACAGCAACGATCTAAGCGAGAAATATGTTTGGCTGGGTAACTTTCCGATGATGAAAGAGTGGGTCGGCGATAGAGATATCAAAAAGTTCAAGGATTATGGCTATGCGCTAGAAAATCAGCCTTTTGAAGCGAGCGTTACGGTGCCGAATACTCATCTTGAATATGACAAGGTCGGGCTCTATAAGCCTGCGATCGAGCAGATGGCGTTCAACGCGAAAAAATTCGGCGGCGCGCTGGTAGCGAAGATCCTTGCGACTGCAGCCGATCCCGCAAAGGGTAAATGCTACGACGGCAAGGCGTTTTTTGCCGCCGACCATGCATCTGGTAGCGATACCTATGCAAATAGCGGCACCGGCGCGCTGGATACGGCGCATCTTTTAGCTGCGGAGGCCTATATGATCAGCATCAAAGGCGACACCGGGCAAGCCCTGGGCGTAAGTCCGACGCATCTAATCTGCGGTCCTAAAAACCTTGCCGCAGCAATTACTGCGGTAAATAAGGAGCATTTAACCGCAGGCGAAACAAACCCTACTTTTAAACGCTACAGCTTGCTCGTTTTGCCGGAGATCGCGGGCACTGAGTGGTATTTGATGGATCTAGGCAAACCGGTGCGCCCTTTTGTGCTTCAAGTTGCAAAAGATGGCGTCTTTGAGAGCAGCGACGATCATAAATTTATGAAGGACGCTGCACTATTTGGCTGCAAAAGCTTTATGAATGCAGGATACGCGTTATGGCAACTTGCCTATATGTCCACGGGAAAATAAGGAGATAAGATGCATTATTGTGCGGAGGATTTTTTAGAAGATGGACGAGGAATTTCTAAGCAGAGCGAGGCAGAGTCTATTCAACAAGGCGGAAGTGAGCGAAGCTCTAGCGAAGCGAGCGATGGAGGAAGCCAGAGCGCTGAGCAAGAAAAAGGCGATTCCGAAACCCTCGCTAATGGATCTGGCGATGTTTCGACTCAAGCTACTACTGAAAATAGAGCCGACGCAGCTGGATCAGATACTGGCAAACGAAGCTCTAAAAGAAGCGGCAGCGATAAAAAATGACGACGGCAGCGGCGGGATAATCAAAAGCGGGCAGCGCAAGAGCGAGCTAAATCAAATTTAAAACAAAGGAGAAAAATATGGCTAGCAGTAGCGATTACGTAACCCTTGGCGGCGGTAAACTCTATATCGACGTCTATAAAGAGGGCAAGCCTACGGGTAGATTTGAATACTTCGGGCTCAGCTCGGAGGTAAGCATAAAGACCGAGCTTGAGAAGCTAGAGCATACCAACACTGAGGGGGCAACGCAGGCGATAGATAAGACTATCGTAAAAAGCCAAAGTGCGAGTATGAGCTTTAAAAGTGATGAAATTTCGATAAAGAATTTAGCCAGAGCCTATTTTGGCGAAACGTCGCAAAGCGGCAAGACGGCAAGCGTTAAAATTACCGACGCGAAAGCGGGCGAAATCGTCGATCTAGGAGCCGTAGGCGGCAATCTTAGTGCCACCGTAGGCGGAGGCGGCACCGCTCCAAAAAAGGATGAGGACTATAAGTATCACGCAAATAGCGGTATAGTCGAATTTCTAAAAGATATTTCCGGAGAGGTTACTTTGGCGCTGAGCGCCGGTATCCAAAAGGAGAAGATGAGCGCCTTTAAAAACAGCAAACTGGAGTGCGCGCTTATGTTTATCGGCGAGGCGGCGACGGGAAGCGCGATGAAGGCGACTTTTTATAAATGCTCCTTAAGAGCGGACGGAGATTTTGCACTTAAAGGCGATGATTGGCTTTCTATCAGTTTCAGCGTCGATATTCTCAAAGACGAAACCCGTGCGGCTGGGAATCAATTCTTTGAAATTTGCGCTCTTTAAGGAGAGGGTCATGCCTTTTTTGAACGTGCGGGCTTTGGGTTACGCTCTAATTGCGGTCTGCGTGCTAAGCACAGCATGGATTACGAAGCTGAAATTTGAAATTTCGTCTCTTAATAATGCCTACGCTTCAAAGCAGGCGGAAGCTCAAAGCTGCGCGGCAAGCCTAAGCTTACAAAATGCGGCGATAAAGTCGCTGCAGATTAAAGCAAGCGGGCTGAATGAGGATAAAATCAAGAGCGTCTCAAAAATTTATATAAAGGACAAAGGCTGTGAGAGTGAGCTTAGAGCGTATAAAATGCTTTTTAATAGCGCTTTTTAGCGTCTTTGCTCTTGGCGGCTGCGGGGCAAAAGAGCCGCAGATAAAGCAGGTATTCATCCCCGTAAAATGCAACCTAAAAATGCCGCTACGCCCCGCCGAAAGCTCGGATTTCGAGGCGCACAAGGCGCTAATGGCATATTTTCTAAAGTGCGAACAGATCGCAAAAGATTGCACGCAGGGAGCGAATGAATGAGACCCGTTCTGCTCTATCTACTGCGCGCGGTGCTTTTAGTAATTTTTAATTTAGAGCTTTTTACGTTACTTGAGCTTTTTATCCGCAATACGAATGCGCTATTTTTGGCGTGGTCGTGCTGTATAGGCATTAGCGGGGCGCTTACGGCGTCTCCTGGGCGCTTGAGCCCACACGGCAAAGTATGAGAAATGGAGTATCTTGCTTATGTCTGTGCCGTCGGCGTCGCAGGCAGCATAGTAGCATGGTTTAGACAGCCTTCCGTAACCGAAAAATCGCCGGCGGTAGCGCTACGTTCGTTTTTTACAAGGCTTTGCGATGGATGTTTTAGCGCCTATATCATTTATGAGATCGCATTTTTTTATGCCAAGGATATGCGCCTTAGCCTTGCGATTTGCGGGATAGGAGCGTTTAAGGGAAGCGGGGTTTTAGATATAGCAATAAACTTTTTTAAAGAAAAATTTACGCTAAGAGACGATGAGGAGCCAAAATGAAAGAGACGCTGGAGTATTTAAAATCTAAGCTAAATCTTACGGCGGTAGCGAATACGGCGCTTATAGATCAAAACGGCGATTATCTGATTTTTAGCGGCTTTGAGCGTATCAGTGCGAACGAAACTAGCCTGAAGTTTCAAATCATTTTAGCGCGCAACACTTTAGATTGCGAAATTTACGGAATTTTAGATGAGATTATGGCGCTTAGCGACAAGCTTTTAAAAGATGAGGCCGCAAGCCGCGCCGTCATTTTAAAAAGTGCCGAAACGCGTTTTATAAGCGAAAGCCTATACGCCTACATTTTTGATCTAAATTTCCCTATAAAACGAGTTAAATAGGAGTGAAAATGGATCTGTTTAAGAAAAAGACGTTGAAAAACGGCATTACGATTAGAGAATTATCCATAGGGCTGATTTATAAAATTCAATCGGGCATCATCAAAAACGACGATATAGCCGAAATTTTAAAGCAGTGCTGCGATCTTAGCGCAGATAAGATTGAAAACCTAGGCTATAGCGCCGCAAATGAGCTTTATGAGGAAATTTTGCGCCTAACCTACGGCGATCTTACCGCAAGCGGCGAGGGCGGTAAAAAAAAATAACCTTTTGGATCTGCTACCTGCTAGAGCACGGCTTAGCTAGGGCGTGGGAGCTTCCTTTCAGCTTTGCAAAAGAGGCGGTAGAGGGCTTTTCGCAGATAGAGGGACAAAGGCTTAAAGAAATTTCTGCGGCGGTTAGAATTGCGCGCTTCGCGGACGATCGGGCATTTAAAAAATTTATAAGCGAGGGAAAAAGTGAAAGAAGCGGTATCGAAAGGCTTAAAGAGTTTGCTAAAACCTGATTTTTACGCGCACCGCGTAAATCTTATCCCGCTTTTTTGCGACAGCTCGCGCACAAAAGGCTCATCTTTAGGCGAAATCCTAACTTCGGCTCGCTTTTCGCGGCTAAATTTATCTATATTCTTAAATATAAAAGCTAGCTCCGGGCGGCTTAAGCGCTTTTGTGCTTCGATTTTTGCGGCAATCTTTTGCGCCTTTTTGCGCGCAAAATACTCTTTTATCTGCACCGCCATTGCAAAGCACATTAAAAAACCGAATAGGCTTTCGCCCCGATTTTCGTCAAATCCAAATAGATCCATAGCCGCTCCTTTTAGCGGCATATTATATCAAAATTTAAGAGGATAGTATGGACGATCTAAAAATAAAAATAGGCGTCGAAGCGGACGCTAGCGGTGCGGAAAAGGTCAAAAAGGGGCTATCGGACGTAGAGACTGCCGCGCAAAAGGCGAGCAAAAGCACGGGCGCGTTAAAAAGCGCGATAGACGGGATCAAATCCGACGCGTTTGCGAATCTTACGATCTCGCTGCGCGGGCTTAGCTCGGTTATATCTAGCGCTACTCAGGGCGTTAGAGAGTTTATCGCCGCCGGGCTTGAGAATAATACCACCGTAGAAAATTTAAACGCTAGATTAAGAAGCCTGATAAACGTCGCAGAAAAAAGCGGCAAGCTAGATCCTTTCGAGAAATGGAAGCTTAGCGGACAAAAGGCGAGCGCGGCTCTTGAGGAGCTTAAAAAGCTCGATAGCGAGCTTGATTTCAGCTCCAGCGATCTAGCCGCGATGTTTACGAGCTTTTATTCTACCGCTAGCTCAAATATGAGCCTAGAAAAGGCTCTCGCGCTATTTCGAAATATCTCATACGCAGCCCAAAGCTCGGGGGCTGACGTAAACTCGCTAAAAGCGACGCTAGATAGCGTGGGCGCAGGCATTATCCAAACAAATACGGACTTCGGACGATTTTTAAAATCCTTGGGGCTTCAAACCGAAAGTCTAAAGGCGGCAATAGAAAACGGCTCGTTTTTCGACGTGATGAACGAAAAGCTTAAAATTTTCGGCGAGCAGGCTTCCTTTAGCGCTCCGAAATTTGAAGCCCTGGTAAGCTCCTATAAAGCAAGTATGGCGGAGCTACAAGGAGAGGCTACTAAGCCTTTGTTTGAGGGGCTTAAAAACTCTTTTGCAGAAATAAATGAGTATCTCTCAAATGATGCGACGCTTAGGCAGGCCTTAGCGAGCTTCGGCGAGGGTATAAATGAGATCGCAAGCGGTATTTTCAACAAAGATACCTTCGAAGCTGCCGCTAATGCCGCGGCGCTGCTTGCAAACTCCATAGGCTCGCTTATAAAAGCAGCCTCCGCTTTAAGCGATATAGCTATGCCTGATTGGCTTGCCGGAGAAAAGGATGCAGGAGTTTTTTCTACCGCGGCAAAGGGGCTCGGGGAACTCGCCGAGGCTTTCAATAGCATATTTTATATCCCCGCAAATCTTAAATTTGACCTACCTTCCTATATGCTTAAAGCGACGCAAAATACCAATGATTTTCGCAACAGCTTAGCGAATTTAGGCGTAGAATTAGAAAAGACGGGCAATGTATGGAACCTAGGCAAAAATGAAAATTTAAGCACGGAAGCTGCCGCAAAAGGGATAGCCGCCGCAGATGAAGCGCTTAGAGGGCTTAGAGCAAGCCTTGAGGGACTAAAAGAGGTAAGGCTTGATAAGGTTGTAGAAGCGGACGCAAAAAATCAGATTGAACTGCAGATCAATCAAATAGAGAGACTTAAGCAGGGTCTTACCTCTATGGTGGATGCGCGCGAGGCTGCAAATAACGCGATTATAAATGACAATAAAAGGGTTTTAAACGAGTTTTTAAAAGATGCCGATGCGCGTATAAAAAGTCATGACCGCACTATCGCAACGCTGCTTGCAAAGGAGCAAAGCTATAACTCGCAGCTAGAAAAGATGGCGCAGCAGCGGGTGGGCATAGAGGAGAAATACGCCCACAGCCGTGAGAGCTTGGAATTTAGCGCTGCAGAAAAAATCCGCCTAGCCAATCAAGCGGGGATGAGCGAAGAGGCGAAATTCAACGATGACCGCTTGGCCCTATCCCGCTCACTTAGCGCAGCCAAAGAAGCGCTCAATAATAAAGATCTGGAAAGCTTCAAGCGCTATGCCGATCAAGCAGCGAAAATCAACGATAGCCTAGGAGCGCAAAAGAGCCTAGGAAGCGGCAAAAATGCGCAGACTATCAATAGAGCCGCGGATTATAAAAATACGGTAAATGAAATTTTGGCGCTAAATCTAAGCGCAAACGAGATGCAAAAGAACGCCGATCTTGCTGCTCATGACGCCAAGATGGCAAATATTGCCGCCGAAAAAGCGGCGGTAGAGGCTAGCTTGCAGAGTGAAAAAGCACTCTACAACGAGCTAATTGCACTAAAACAAAGAGCTGCAGAGGGCAAGATAGATTTTAGCGCCGAGGGGTTTGAGGAAGTAAAAACCAAAATCGCCGAGCTTAAAGGCGCAATGAACGGAGGAGCTAGCATCAAAATAACCGCGGACGACGCGGCGGCTCAGGAAGCGAAAAAGAGCCTGCAAGCTCCAAGCTCAAGCATCCATACGATCGATCCGGACGCCAAGGCGGCGCAAAAGACGATCGAGGCACTTAAAAGGCCCACATCATCGGTTCATACGATCCATGTCAAAACCATAGGCGGAGGTAAAATTAAAGGCACAAATGCCGCAGCTTTCGCTAGCGGCGGAGCGGTGGAACTTTTTAGGCGATATAGCGGCAAGATCGCCGGACATGATGCCGCAGGCAGGGATGATGTGCCTGCGCTACTAAGCAGAGGTGAGTTTATCCAAAACGTCAGAGCCGTAGACTACTACGGTGCTAAATTTTTTGCAAGGCTAAACGCTAGGGCGATCCCAAAAGAGAAGCTAGCTCGCTTCGCTAGCGGCGGGCTTGTATTAGCTCGCCAAAACAGCGAGTTTATGCAAAGAATAGATATGAGCATAAGCTCCGCAGACGTTAGGAGGCTAGCCAATAGGCTCTCCGATAAATTTTATGAGATGATCGACAAAAAGCTTTTTAGAAACGGGCTTGACGCCGTTAGGTCATGGAATAAGCAATATCCGGGATTTTTTAAGATTAAAGGGAACGATTATTTTACAAACTTCCGCGCTCTTGCCGAGGATCTATTATCCAGAGCGAAGCAGGGTCTAAACATAGAGGGTTATGCCGCCGAGTTTATAAAGCCGAATGCCGCTGCTGCTAAAAACGTAAATTTAAACTTCAATCTAGGCGGGGCGAGCTACAAAGCTCAAACCGACGAAGATACCGCAGCAGCGCTTCAAAGGTATCTAAAAGGAGCCGGAGTATGAGATTAAAAGCCGTAGAAAACGTAAAACTCGACGAGCCTTTGTTTTTACAAGACGAGTTTAGAAATTATTCGCTAACCGCGGCAAGTGAGACCGCTATAAGCGGAGCGGAGATAGTATTTTTAAGGGAGCGCAAAAACAGAGCCCTCGTATTTTCCAGTGATGAGATCGCATGGCAAAGCAAAGCCTGCATAGATGCCCTAATCGCTCTAGCTGAAAGCTCTGCTGATAACGAGCTTGTGCTGCTAACTGATACGGGGCAAATCAGAGCAAGGTTTGATTATACGGATGCTGCGGTGAGCGCAGAGCCGCTCTTTAAAAGCGCAGAGCCGCTCTTTTATCTGACGCTTAAATTCAAAGAGGTTTAAAAATTTTGAGAAGTGAAATTTTCAAAAACGGCGGGGGCTTCCTAGCTCGCCCGAGAAATTAAAATATAAAGGAGTCAAAAATGGCGGGAATTGAATTTTATAAGGACAAAGAGTGCACGCAAAGAGTAGGAACGGGAGATAACTTACTTCCAAGTCCTAGAATTTCGATCTTTACCCCCTCGACTAAAACCGACGAAATGACGATTTATGCAAAGATTACGGATCTTGCCGCTACCTTTTATCCGCACGTAACGCTACTTTATGATAAGCGTAAGATTGAATATCTAGGCTTAAACGCTGGGGGCGTTGATATGAAAATATTTGAGGTTACAAGCGAAGGCAAGGATGCGCTGGAGCTTAGCCCGATAAGCGGCTCTGCACCGCTTGTCGTTGGTGAGTGCTATGCTTTTTCCGGCTCGCAAAATCCCCTTCGGGTAGATAGGATAGAGGGAAACAAAATAAAATTTACCGATGAGGAAGATCTCTCATATATCAAAAAGGGGGAGTTTGCTTTTAAGCTACTTCCTTTGGTTGCGGACAAAGCTACGGCGAGCGAAGCGGTACATGCCGTTAAGCTCGTTAGGCGAGTCAGTTTTGCCGATGTCTCAAAGGGTGTTAGCCTTAGATACTATATAGCGGCATATTGGAGCGGTAATGCATAAGTTGGATCTAAACTATAAGGTAGAAATCTCGCAAGACCGCGTATATACGAGCTATATTGAAAGATATACGGATATAAGGCCTGAGATATATATACCAAAAGGGGTCATTCGCCAAGGTAGCGTTGCCGCGAATTTTCATCTAGCTACCAACGGCGATAAGAAAGGAAGTGCGCAATACGACTTTAAACTAGCCGTATATAAGGCAAAAATTTATAGCTCTAAAATCGAGGAAAGCTTTATTTTAAAGTCCGATATTCACTCAAAAACGCTTGCTTTTTGCTGGAGAAATAGAGCTTACCGCCCCACTTCTTTGATTTATAAAAGGGTGGAGCAATGGTAGTAGAATACGGCTTTAAGGTCTTTGCTTTCAGAGATGGCATAAAAAGCGAGCTTCGTGGCATCAGTGAGCTTAGCATTTGTAGCGAGGAAGGCGAGCTGCAAGCGACGGCATCTTTGAAAATCGCCTCATCCTCTCTATCCGCCCCGATAGATGAAATTTTAATCAGCTGCTCGCATTTCAAAGATTGCCTTTTTGAGGTGAGCGAAGTTTTAAGCATAGATGCAAATTTTAAAAAGCTTGTCGCTAAAACCCCGCTTCGTTTGCCGCAAAATATATCCAGCCTAAAGGATCTCGCCTCTCTTACAGATAAAGTAAGCTTTCTTTGCGATGCACCACAAGATACGCCGCTAACGGGGCTTTCGTATTCGGATGCATCGTCGCTAGCCGGAGCACTAGAGGGCATAGGGCTTAGCTTTTGGGCGAACGATCTAGGAATTTTCATAAGCGATAAATTTTATATCGCTAAACCCGCCGTGAGCGCGGCGGAGTTTAACGAGGATAATATAATAGATTTTAATCTTAGCCTTAGCGCACCGCAAAACATCGATACGATAATTTTTAACGATAAAAACGAGGATATCTATTCCGAAGCCGGGCTTACTGCGGTAATCGATCCCGATCCCCATCCGGTAACCCCGAGGGAGGTTTTAAGATATAAGGACGACGAAAATGGCGATGTTTACGTAATCTCTCCGCTTCGCGCGGTAGGTAAAATTTTCGCAACCCCCGCTTGGGAGGCGAAAGATATTGGTCTAAACGTGCCCGATGCCTCATTTTTTGCCGATTATCGCGCGGTGGAGGAGTTTGAGCTAAGCGAGGATATCTGCGTAAAGCTTACGGGCTTTGTTAAAAGACTAATAGCTGTAAGCCTTGACGGAACGCCGCTGCAATTTAGCAAGCAAACGGCGCAAGAGCAGCACGGCAATATCTATAAAGATAATGTGCTTTGCTTCGAGGGCCCTTTAAGCGGAACGCTAAAGGTAGCTTATGAAAGCAATATCTATCTTTTCGTATGCCCTGCTCGCGACCTACCCTCTGCATTAAGCATCAAAGCGGAGTATAAAAATTTGCAAATAGATCATTTGCATAAATACGAGATTACGAAGTTTTATCCTAAAGGCTATACCCATACCTTTAGCCTGATGCGTGATTTTGACGTAGATAGTGCGCTTATCGCGCACGCCAGCTTTAAGCTCGGCACGCAAAGCTTTAGTGCCGATCCTTTCGGGGAGGTGGAGATTAAATTTAGCGATTACGGAGCTTATAAGCTAGAGCTATATTTAGACGGAAAGTTAGAGAAAACAATGAATATCGGCTATTTCGCAAACGAATTTAGCTGCGATTTCAATGAAATTAAAGAGAAGGATTAAAGATGGCTGAAACATTTGACGTAATGATGTATAAAGATGCCGCCTGCGAAAAGGCGTTGAAGCTAAATTCAGAAGATCGGAATTTAGATTTTAGCCTAAGCTCTAGTATTTTTAATGGACGTACGAAAGGCGGTGCCATAGGTCCTAGAGGGCGCTTCATCGTCTGGGCGAAAGCAATAAATCCCGTAGCTAGGGTATATTGTGCCGTGATAGGTGGTAGAGACTATTCGACCTTACTGAATTTTGATGAGGACGCCTTTCAAGGCAGGATCAATATATTAGAGGGGGGAAAGCTAGGCGAAAAAGATATAACTATACTACTTGGGCTAGTAAAGTATTCATCTTCGCCCGATGCACAAAATCCCTCCATAACGCTTTATAGCTTCAAAACTCCGCTATTTTTTGTCAATAATAGAGGCAGTGAGGCATATCGCCTTGAAGCCGTAGATAGTGCTGGCAATCTTACCTTTTCAGGCGAAAAACCTTCCGAAAAAGAGGAAATTTTTTGGCTGAAAGATATAGGAGATTGCAACTCGCCTACACCCATTAGCGTAGAGCTTACTGACAGTCGCGGCGATATTTATAAAAACATGAGTATTTTGCTGATGTGGGGCTAAGATGGAGTTTATAGCAGACGAAAGCAATGGCGGATATAGGGGGCAGACCAAAGAGTGGATCAAGCTTGAACTCATTAATGGCGCGGTTAGCAGGAAATACTATAAGGCACTGCAAGGTGCATATCTCGTGCCTCTAGGCGGCAAAAAGCCCGGACATAATAAAAAACCA
Source organism: uncultured Campylobacter sp. (assembly GCF_938002845.1). GTDB lineage: Bacteria > Campylobacterota > Campylobacteria > Campylobacterales > Campylobacteraceae > Campylobacter_B. The sequence goes on along the minus strand of NZ_CALKZP010000051.1, from coordinate 72,585 downwards.
GTAGGGCAGAGCTATGACGCCTATTCTTTAGGAGAATACCGCTATTATTTAGACACAGGAGGTTGGTGGCCGATAAAAAACTACGAAGATATTGTCGAGTTCGTATCTATCGCAACAGACGCAGGCGGTCGCAGGCAGTATCACGATACCTACGATCCAAGGCCTGACAACCTCGTAATTATCTGCGATGACGGATATAAGATCCGCATAAAGGAGATATTTCGCTTTATCTTAAGCAAAGAGGATTTCTTCTTAATCCCAAATGGCGACGGAAGTACGACTAGACTCTCGCCTTTTCTTGATTTCGCAAAGAGGGGAACAGGTAGCGATTACTTTAAAGCTATAAAAAGCATGCTTCAAACCGATAGGGTCTTTTTCTGCCAAAATCCACAAGGCAAAAGCGATAATTTCATTAAAAGAGCCTTCGGCTTCGAGCGAGCCAAGCGTGCGCTAAAAAAGAAATTTTTAGCTATGGTTGGCCTGCACTCCCTTTTAGGGGATAAAGCCTTGGAACACCCTGCGCTTCCAGGTTATACGACGGCACTTAGCCTACTAATTAAAAAAGGCAATAAACTGCGGATGGAAATATATTATATCGGGCTAGAAACGCGCGGCGATGTGGGCTTTGCTCGCAAGGTGCGTGAATATACCTACAAAGAGGAGATCACTCTAAAAGACGAGCTAACCGAAATCGTATTATGGGCGGATGATAGGACCATAAATTATTACGAAAGGTGGTGGGGCATAGGGATCTTTTCGCAAAGCAGAATCCCTAAGAAAAAAACTATAGAAAGCCTTATGTACCAGGAATTTGTCAGGTTGCAAGCGCCTAGTCGGTATAAAAATATCCGCGAGAAACTGGATGCGGATCTGTTTTTGAACGATTATAACGCTCCTGCATACGTCTATAATATGACTGGCGCACGTTGGCAAGGAGATGATTTAGAGGCATTAAAAAAGTGGTATTGGTATTCTTGGAAGGAGGAGAAATGACACAGATCAAAGGGAGTGAGAAAAAAAGCGCCGGGGGAGCAGTGAAGTTTATATTTGATCGAAGTGACGAGCTGCACGGTCAAATAAAGCTCGATTTGGATCAGGACGAGCGCGTCATAGAGGCTTATGCCCGCAGGTATTTTTTGGACCACGGCGCGCGCGTAAGCGAGGTTAGCCTGCGTGCTCCGCTTCAAAGCGTGCGCACAGGCGATATCATAAAGATAGATATGCCCCGTTATAGCGTGCCTGCAGCACCCGGAGAGGATAGATTTATCGTCACGGCGGTAGAGACTCGCGTCACGGCTAGCGGCGCATTCGTAAATATAACGGCAAAAAGGTGGGATTTTTAGTGGGACTAAAGCAGACGATAAAAAATATGATACGCGCGCAAATAAAAAGCGACACGCCGAAGCAAGGTAGCGGATATAAGGTGCTAGTGCGCAAAACTGGCGAGGCGATAAAAAAAGTCAAATTTATAAACAAATTTAGCTTTTAAATCAAAATTTAAGGAGGATTTATGGTCTTAGAAATCGTTAGGTTCAAGGAAATTGATGATATGACGCTAGGGCGCTTCATATTACGCGATGAGGGGCGAGAGGTGCTAAAGGGATATACCTGCGAGCCTGCGGGCCCCGATACCACGCAGAGCGGCATGGATAGACGCATACCGCAAGGAAGGTATAAGATAGCCTGGCACGATAGCCCAAAATTTAGAGTTCGTCTGCCGCTGCTATATAACGAGCAGGTACCTAAAAGCCGCTGCATCTTGATCCATTCGGGCAATACCGGGCGTAATACCGAGGGTTGCGTGCTACTGGGCAACTCTTTGGGCGCGCGCGGAGTGAAAGACTCTCGTGCGGCTTTGAGCGCACTACTTGCCGCCGTAAAAGAGCAAGAATTCGCAGTACAGATAACAAATCAGATAGGAGAATAAATGAGTTTTTCAAATAATATGAATAACACCCCAAAAAAAATGGGGGGGGGGGGGAAAATTTAAACCCCTTCATGCTCCCTTTGCCTGGGTGGGCGGCAAGAGCAAGCTAGCGGCGCAGATCATACCTCTAATGGCTCCACATCAAAAATATATTGAGGTATTCGGCGGGGCCCTATCGGTTTTTTACCGAAAGAAGCCAAGTAAAATTGAAATTTTAAACGATATAAACGGCGACCTCATAAACCTACACCGAATAATCCAAACTAGACCGCAGAGCTTAAACTCGTATCTTAACGGGCTCTTAAGAAGCAGGGAGATATTTTACGCAATCAAACAAGGGAAGCTTAAACCGCGCAATAAGACAGAAGCGGCGGCGTTTTTCTACTTCCAAATTGCGGCAAGCTTTGGCGCAAAGGGTGAGCACTTCGCTATGCCAAAAGGTCGCGGCGCTAAGAATACATATAGGGATTTTAGCGTTTATTCGCGTAGGCTTAGACGCGCTACGATCGAAAATTTAAGTTACGAGAAGCTTATAAAAGAGTATGATAGCAAGGATAGCCTCTTTTACTTAGATCCGCCGTACGTCGGCACCGAAAATTATTACAAAACGGCAGGCGGATTTAGTAGGCAAGATCACCAAGCTTTGGCTGAAATTTTACGAGGTATCAAAGGCAAATTTATGCTTAGCTACAACGATTGCGAGCTAATACGAGAGCTTTATAAAGGTTTCAATCTTAAGGAGTTAAAGATCAGCTACAGCCTTAATAATGCCGCAACGCGAAAGAGCAGCAGCGAGCTTTTGATTATGAATTATTGAGGATTAAAGGCTTTTTAAACGGCCTTTAATCACTTTATTTTTTCGACCCTAAGCACCTGTTCTTTTATAATTTCATAGCTCTTGGCCTTTTCATAATTTTCTATCCAGCTGTCCACCCATTTCGGCGTTTCTCCTTTGGAGTTCCAATTTACTACGCCGTTATAAACCGCACCCACCATGGCCGCAAACTCCTTTTTGCTCAAACCTAGCTCCGCGAGCTTAGCTTCAAATACTTTTATGTTCATAGTATTCCTTTTTAAATTTTTCGGTATTTTAACATATAATTCATAAATTTATAATTTTTAATCAAAAAAATACAATAAAAATGTATTATACTCTTGACAATAGTTAAAAAATAATGTATAATCACGGCATAAAAGATATAAAAAAGTGTAGTTACTTGATTATATCAGGGGTGCGGCGAGACCCAATGAAAAAAACAATCTCACCGCAAGTTGCTCCCAAAGGAGCCTTTATTATACCATAAAGGATAAAAAATGAAAAGCTACTACAACAAAGGCGAAGCAAACGCGATCCTCTCCGGCATCGCAAGATGGCGAAACGGCGTACACGGTGCCATAGACACCACTGGAACTTTCCCGTCAAACACTACGCTAGAGAGGATCGAAGTATTCATCAATACTATCCTCTCCGCAGAGGACAGAGAGGCTATAAGACTAAACGATACTGACAAAAAGGTTTTTTCATGGTTCGTGTACAACCTAAAGAGCGCTGAAAAGCGGGCGGAGTATCAACGCGCGCTCGATATGGATGTCGATATCAATGCGCTTGAGCGTGTAATAAGGGGTAAATAATGGAAAATCTAGCTTTATTATCGGACGCAGAATTGCTTGAGCTCGTCACCCAAGCAAAGGCTATCATAGAGAGCCGCAAAGCGGACAAACAGTTTATTGTCGAGACGTTTGAGAGTATAGACCCTAGAAAAAACGGTCACGCATATATGGCTCGCCTCAGCTTTACGGACGGCAAAGTTCAAAGAGAGTTTATCGATTGCAACGGCAAGAACTGGGATAGCAAACACAAGTATTATGACACCTCTTTTACCTTCAGAGCAAAAGAAGGCGACAAATTTGAGGCTAGGCTTGATGACGGCAGCTGGAAAAGCGATAGCAAGGTTTGGTATATGGTCGTCAAAAATGAGAGCGGCGAGCTGGAGCTGAAACGTTTCGGGTCGCTCAAGGCAGTGCAAGAGGCGTGATATGACCCTCACAACTATAGCCCGAGACTATCTCGAAGATCTCGGGCAGATAAATTTTGAACAGGGCCGCAAGCAAAAGTTCGCGTTCTCACATACGAAATATCTGCCGAAAGATGCCGCCTGCATCAAGAAAGTGGATATTCAAAAGTGGCTGGCGGGGCTTGAGGAAGGTCTAGCCCCGAGCACTATCAAGCGCGTCGTGCTGTGCTGGCGTAGAGCCTGCGAGCAAGCAGTAGAAGCCGGAAAGCTTGCAAAAAATCCATTTCTGCGCGCGAAATATCCAAAGATCCCGCGCAGCAAAACAGATCCATTCTCGGCGGAGGAGGTGGATCTGATGCTTTCAAAGGCTAGCGGGCGGCTTGAGAGCTTTCTTGCTTTTGCGTTCTATACGGGGGCTAGATGCTGCGAAATTTTGGCTCTGCGCTGGGATGATATAGATATGGAGGCTATGAGTATATCGATCAGCAAAAGCCTCACGGACGGGCTTGTTAAACCTCGCACCAAAACCGGAGAGGATAGGATCGTGCCTATATTTACGCCGCTGCTGCCATACATCGCCCGGCTTAAAGAGGATCGGGATTGCGAGTGGGTCTTTTCGGAAAGGGGAGATCATCTTTTCGGCTCTACGTCGCTTTTCGGCAACGGCAGGTGGCGTAAATTTCTAGCTGAATGCGGTATCCCATACCGAAGCGCCAGACACACCCGCCACACATTCGCAACCCATATGGTAGAGCGCGCGGTAAGGGGCGAAATCCCACTGAAATGGGTATCTCAAATCCTCGGTCACGCAAATTTGGATATGACGATCAAGGTGTATGCCCGGTTTCTACAAAACGAACATATGAAAATCGATCGCTCGATAAATCTATACTAAATTCTTTTTTAAACTCAAATATATTAAACTTTTAAAGGGTATTTAAAAAGCCGTTTTAAAATAAAAATTTACGTTTCAAATCAAAGTGGAAAACCGCCGAATTTACTCCACTTTGATTTTAAGCGTAAATTTGCTTTGATTTGAAAAGCGGTTTTACAAATTTCAAAAATTCTATGCAAGGAGGCGGGCCATGGCAAGAGTTTTGATCGTCGAGGACGAGGGGATGCTGCTAGACATGATGTGTACCTACATGCGCGGCGCGGGGCACGAAGTAAGCGGCAGCAAAAGCTACGACGAGGCGCTCTCTTTAGCGTACGAAAAGAGCTTCGATCTGTGGATCTTCGACGTCAAAATCATCGGCTGCAACGGCTTTGCGCTGCTTCGCGAGCTGCGCGAGGCCGGGTGCGGAGCACCGTGCATTTTCACGACGTCGCTAAATACTCTGCAAGACGTCGAAAGCGGCTTTGGAAGCGGCTGCGACGACTACCTCAAAAAGCCTTTCGAGCTAAAAGAGCTGGCTCTGCGCGCGGATAATCTACTAAAGCGCACCTTCGTCCACAACGCCGCCAGACGCGAAAATATCGGCGGAGGTTTTAGCTTTGATATGGCTCAGCACGCGCTTTATCGCGACGGAAGAGCCGTGCCGATGCCGCAGAAGCAGGCGCGGCTTCTTGCTCTGCTTCTAAAAAACCGCGATAAATTCCTTAGCAAAGATGAAATTTTCGCCGCGCTATGGGACTACGACGAAAGTCCGAGCAAGCTTAGCCTGCGCGTTTATATCGCGGAGCTGCGAAAAATTTTGGGTAAGGATCGCATCATAAACGCTTCCAAGCTCGGCTACAAATATCTCTAGGAGCGCGCCGTGTCCAAAATGCGTCAAATTCTACCTATTTTTTTGCTCTACACGCTTACTAGCGTCCTGTTTTTGGCGCTGGTAAGCAGCGTATTTTACGAGCGGGAGAAGTTTTTTATCGCGGATCGCGATGCCTTTGCGATCAGAGATTTCAAGCACGGCTTAGAGGCCAAGCTCGCGCGCGGCGGGCGCCTAAACGAGGGTGATTTCGACGCCATGCAGGCATACGCGGCGGATCTGAATAGCAGCGATGAGATCGCGCGGGATTTCGAGCCGAAGGATGATGCGCCGCGCGTGTATATGGAGGGGGCCAGCAGGATCGAGCAGTTTAATCTCACCGCCAATGACGGCATGGAGTATTACATAGCGATCAAAACGGAGGCGCTTGAGGGCAAGCTCGCGGCGCTGAAGCTTAAAATTTTAGCTGCGAGCACGCTTGTTTTGGCGCTTATTTTGCTGATCGCGTATTTTATCATCCGCCTTTCGCTGCGCCCGCTTTACGAAAAGATCGAGTTTTTAAATGGCTTCATCCGCGACACGACGCACGAGATAAAAACCCCGCTTAGCGTGATTTTGATGAGTATCGAGCTTTTTGATACCGATGCGAAAAAATATCTGGGCAATATCAAGGCGGGCGCAAATACGATAAACGCGCTGTTTGAGGATCTAACCGCGCTAAGCTTAAACAAAAGCGGCAGCGGGCGGGAGGTAAATTTAGGCGAGCTGCTGCAAAGCCGCATAGAGTATTTCGGCGTCTCTGCGGAGCAAAAGTGCATAAGCTTAAGCGCCGATCTGCGTCCGGTAGCCTTTTGCGCGGATGAGTTTAAGCTGCGAAAGATCATCGATAATCTGCTTGACAATGCGATAAAATATTGTAATGAGCTCGGCTGCGTCGATGTGAGCCTAAGCGAGCGCTCGCTTCGCATTAAAAACAGCGGCGCGGGCATCGCACGGCAAAATCTGCCGCATATTTTCGAGCTTTACACCCGCTTTGATCAGCGCAACGGCGGCTTTGGCATCGGGCTTTTTATCGTGAAAAAATACTGCGATGAGCTCGGGCTTAAAATTTCGTGCAGAAGCGAGCCGGGAGAGACGGAGTTTCGGCTGGAATTTTAACTTTACCCAAATGAAATTCTGCGCGAACGAAATTTTAGCAGGCGGGCTTGCTAGGCTTAACCGCGTGGGTTTAAATTTAGCTAGCGATTCTGTCCGCAAAATTTGCGCCAGATTATAATTTGACGGTAGAATTTACGCATGCAATTCGGTCGCGTCCATAAAATTTTGCCCGTCGGTTTGCAGAATACGCAGCGTAAAATTCTACGGAATTTCGTGAAATTATGTATGAACTCAGGCAAGATTGCGGCGGCTAGGGATAAAATTTGCAGCAGCTTAGATAAAATCGCACGCGACAATTGACTAAATTCCGCGAAATTTCGTCCGCGCACCGGTTGGGTTCGCCCTTGCTCTGTTGCTTCATACACGCCGTATTCATAGCTAGTGCAAAAGGCGGTATCGTTTTGGATTTTGGTACCAAAAGAGAACATACCCTGCTTCTCATTCTTGCCGCTCGGTGCGTCGGCGTGGATTACGCGCGAGTAAATTTAAAATTTAGCTCCGCCCCGTCACGCCGAAGCGAAGCTTTATTAAAACGATTGGAGCAGCTATTTTAGGCGCGTAATCGTCTTTTAAATACGCACCGATCTTTTAAAGCGTGCGGCAAATTTTAAAATTTGCGCGTAGACAAAAGGGCAAAATTTGAGCGGTGAAGCTAGGTTTTATCGCTTTTAAATTTGACTTCGTCTTTCATATAAAATCAAATTCTGGGATTTTTGAATAAGCTATTAAATTTAACCAAATTCGCCCCCGCCTGAGTCAAAATAGGCGGGGCAAATTTGATCGTTTCTCACCGAGTACTTCCCTGTTTCCGCGCTATCTGCTAAAATCAATCATTTCTCGCCTAGCGGCAGTAGACGATCGGTTTGTCTCCAAGCCTTGCTTCGCCGTGATACATGCCAAGCTTATCTTTCGTCCACGAAAAGCCCGTGTGTCCGTGCTTGTCGATAAAGATGCTGCCGCCGCCGCCGAGCGCTTTGCCTATCCTCGTATTATGCGGGTGCTTTTGTAATATATTGCGGCAGACTACGCTTAAATCAATGCTGCGGCTGTCCGTGTTTAGCCCGGATCACGAATATCTTGCCGCGATTTGCCTTTGCCCTAAAATTTGCACGATCTCATCTAAGCTTAAAATTTTGCCGTGCGAGTCAAAGCCTACGTTTAGTATGCGACCCTCTAGGCTGGAAGCGCGGTCGTGCAAGTGTCCGTGAAGCATAAAAGAGCCTTTCGAGGCGTGGTTATGCTCCTCTATGGGATAGTGAAACATACAGATGCTCATACCGGTTTTGCCGTCCTTCATCGCGCCCGCGCCGCCGTCAAAATTTAGCTCCTTATAGTGCAGGATATCGCTAAAGATAGGATTTCCGTCGTCTTTTAGCTCGCGTAGCAGCGCTTCTTTGTTTTGGCTGATGAGCGTATCGTGGTTGCCTAAAATCAGCACATGCGAGCCGTTTAGCCTGCGCGCAACGCTTTTTAGATCCTTTAATTTATTACAAAATGCAAAATCGCCCAGATCATAAACCGTATCCTCCGGCCCCACTACGGCATTCCAGAGCTCTATTAGCTTTTCGTTCATCTCGCTTACGTCGTTAAAATCCCTAAATTTAGGGCAGTATTTCATAATATTGGCGTGATAAAAATGCAAATCGGAGGTAAAAAATATCATCATTTTTCCTTTAAGCTTTAATCGCCGCATCAAATTTGAGCTTTACGTAAATTTACGTGGCGTCAAATATTCGCGCTAATCGTTAAATTTTTTCTAAAAATTCTTTTATAAAGCCTAGCTTGCCTTGCTCGTCAAGGGATCTGAATTCACGCTCGTTTGCTTTGATGTGATCGACTAAAGGGTGAAATTCCTCATCGAGCTTGGTTTTATCCAGTTTGCCGGAAAGCGCCTCGTTTTTACTGCGAGCGAAAAATTTATTCACGAGATAATAAGGCGTTTTCATCTTAAAGCAAAAATCGTTTTGGCTTGGGATATACACCATAAAGCCCTCAAATTTTGCTTCTTTGACTATATTTTTAAGCTCCGCAAAGCTCGTTTTTAGATACTGCTCGCCCTCTTTATAAAAAGGTCTTTTTAGCGCGCCAGCGGTGCTTGCAGCGATTTTATCCAGCTCAAATTCGCTCTCTTGCGCGCCGGTTTTAGCGTCGATAAGTCCGATAAAGGTCTCTCCAGGCTCCTCTTCTACGATGTGCGGGTCGCTCTCGTCGGTGATCTCAAATAAAAAAGTTTTATTTGGATAGCGTTTGAAAATCTCTTCGAATTTACAGCAGTGCTCGCGCGCCATCTGTGCAAATCTACTATCGGTCGATCCCGTCGTGGAGTAGATGACGCGGCGGTTAAAGCTCGCGTCGCTTTCGTGGGCATCTACGTAGGTGCAACACCCCAAAAAGCCGTTTACCTTTCGCACGGCAAGCACGGGCGTATCGTCTGTGATGTCGATAGGATAAAGGCTTTTGTGCGAGGTAAATTCCGAGTAGTTATAGACCTTTTTAAACGGACGCACGATGATATTTAGATTCTCGTCCATTATGAGCCCGCGCATCTCAAGCAACGCCTTATCCCAATCGGCTTTGAAAAAGACGCGTTTTGAGTATTTGTAGGTGCGAAGCTCGGGATAAAGCTCGCTTTGACGCGCGCTCCAGAGCCTTTTATCTTGCGTGGCGGCGATATATTTTTTCGTTACGTAGGTGTTTTGCACCGTATCAAAGGGCAGATCGCGCCTGTTTAGAGCCGCCGCGTCTTTGATCTTTTGCGCTACGCTTTCGCTCATAGGATTGATGGGCGGGATCAAAATTTCGCCCTCTATTTTGTTATTTGCGACCTTGATAAACATCGCTATTACCGTATCTTCATCGACGCCGTGCTCGGAGGCGAAGAAATTTTGCATTCTAAAGCATTCGAAAATAAATCCATTCTGGGCGGCTTGCTCTTTTAGGCTTAGCAGCTCTTTGGTGCGCGCGCTCACGTTGCTAAGCACGATAAGAACGTCTCTATCTTTGTTTTCCAGGGCAAATTTATACGCCTGCTTTATCTCGCGGGCGACCTTGTGCTTCGCATCCTCCAAAAGCTTCGGCGACCAAGTATAAACCCCCGCCTCATCGGTTAGAAACATATCGTTTTCCAGATGATAAATTTGCGCCTGCGGGTATTCGTTTTTAAATTCTTTAATCTTCTCTTTTGCGAAAGTCGTTTTACCAGAGCCCGCATGTCCGCGAACGACTATAAATTTTCTCATTTTACCGCCTTGATTTTATGTGGCGATATTCTACCTGAAATTTGAGCGCTTTGGTATCAAGAAATATGGATTTTGGTAAAATTCAATTTACAGAGCAGATTTTTGCCGCTTAGCTCGCGCAGTTTTGAGACGCGAATGAGACGGCGCAGCACCCGTATCTACAAGGGCTTGCTGTCGATGCGCTTTTTGGCGCGAAATTGAGCGAGGATAAAATTTGCGGCGAAGCCGCCCAGCGACTTAAATTTAAACCTCAAATCTCAAATTTACAGAAGGATCAAATTTAATCTCTTTATGGGCTTATCGAAGCATAAAATTTTATTGTTTTGACTGATTTGAATACGAGAAAAAGATAGCCATATATGTTGGGTTTAAAATTTTAAATAAATAGAAATTTGCGCTTTGCCAAGGTTTTGAAATTAAAATTTGACCGAATTTAGCCTTGCCGAAGCGCTTGATCAACGAAGGCGCCAAATTTGATAGACGCGCGATAAAAAGCGTATTTATCCTCGCTATTTGATTTAAATTTAGCCCCGCAAAGGGGCTAAATTTACGCTTATTTCTCTCCTAACGGCCAGTAAACGATCGGCTTAGCTCCGAGTCTTGCTTCACCGTGATACATACCGAGCTTGTCTTTCGTCCACGCAAAGCCCGTGTGTCCGTGCTTGTCGATCGAGATGATGCCGCCGCTGCCGCCGAGCGCTTTGACCTCTTGTACCGCTTCTTCGGCGGCCTTTTGCACGTCGGAGGTTTTGTATTTATACAGAGCAGAGACCTCGTGCGCGGCGTTTACGCGCATGTAGATGTCGCCCGTGCCGGTGCAAGAAACCGCCACAGAGTCGTTATCGGCGTAGGTTCCAGAGCCGATTATCGGGCTATCGCCGATGCGGCCGGTCATTTTGTTGGTCATGCCGCCCGTGCTGGTAGCCGCGGCTAGGTTGCCGTTTTTATCCAGCGCGATCGCGCCCACGGTGCCTAGATACGGACGCTCGTGTAAATTTAGCGACGTCTTTTTCGCCTTTTCGCTATCAAGTAGCAGCTTTTGCTTCTCTTTGGCTTTTTGCAGTGCGTCGTATCTAAACTGCGTGAAAAAATACTTCTGATCGACCATCTCTAGGCCGTTTTCTTTGGCGAGCTTGTCGGCTCCCTCGCCGGCGACTAGCGTATGCCACGTCTTATCCATCACGAGCCTGGCGCCTAGGATAGGGTTTTTGATATGCCGCGCCATCGCGACTGCGCCCGCTTTTTTGGTCGAGCCGTCCATGATCGAGGCGTCGAGCTCGTTAAATCCGTCGGCTGTAAATACCGCACCCTTGCCCGCGTTGAAATTCGGATCGTCCTCAAGCACCATAATGGCTGCCGTTACGGCATCCATCGCGGTGCCGCCCCGTTCAAGCACGGCTTGACCCGCCAAAAGCGCCTTTTTCATCGGCTCCTCGCGGATTTTAAATTCCTCCTTGGTTAGATCAAGCCCGCTGGTGCCGCCGTGAATGACGATAACGGGGGAAAATTTCTCCTGCGCATTCGCAGCCGTTAGCCCGAGTAGAGCCAAACTCGCCGCCATAAAAACGGCCTTTGAGAGTGAAAAGTGCTTCATATCTCATCCTTTCGAAAAAATTGGAGAATTTCTAAGAAATGATATAACTTTGCACTTTTCGTTTCGCTTAATCAAATGCGAATTCGGCTGGATCTGAATCTAATGCTTTGAGCTTAGGATTAAGCTTTCGCCGTCAAATTTAACGTGGTTTAATTTATGGCATAATCTGATAGGTCGATTTAAATTTTATAATTTTGAGTTTGAGCGTTAGTAAAATTTAATTACCTCAGCTCGATAAATTTCAACCGCGCGTCATAAAATTTTAGCGCGGCCGTATTTTAAAGGGTGCTATGCGAGCGAGCGAGCTCAAGCGCAAAGCGCAAAACGCATAAATGCTAGCAAGGCGGGCTCTCGATCTAAGAGTTTGAAAAAAGCTTCAAATCAAAACACCTCAAACTCGCCGTGCGCGATCATTTAGTGTTGCGTCGGAACCGACGCCAGTATGTTTTGACGGCTCAATCGCAGCTTTTTTCTCCGCGGCAAAGGCGCGCCAGGTCGTATTTTAGCAGCACCAAGCCAAGGCCTAGCAAGAAAAGGTCTTTAAAGATGAAGCCGTCGATCTTGCCCAACTGCGGCAGTAGGCTGAGCGTGCTCAGCGCCATGGCGATCACGATGAGATCGCCCACGATGCCCGCCTTCGGCTTGAAAAAGCCCGCGATGAGCGAGAGATAGCCCACGGTCTCCACCACGCCCAAAAAATAGCTCGCGCCGGTGTCCCCGAGCGCTGAGGGCAAAAACGAAAGCCACGTCTGCGAAAAAAGCGGCTTTAAAGCATCCACCTCAAACTCAAACCACTTGTAGTTGCCCATCACGGCAAGCACGATGATAACGGAAAGTCTGGCGAATATAATATCCGCGTCGCCTGCGACAAATTTTTTTACGATCTCCCTCATACGGCTCCTTTGTAAATTTTGTAGCGGTATGATAGCGAGCTTGCGTGTAGGCTATGTGAAGGGACAAAATTTCAAATTTCAAATTCCAAATTCCGCGGCTCCGCAAAATTTGAAATTCCATGCCACGCGCCGTAAAATTTTAGCGTGCATACAAAATTTTAAAATTCGCGCCTAAATTTGAGCTATAATCGCTTCAAATTTCAAGGAGCCGCAAATGCTAAAATCATATCCTCTTGCGATGCAGGGCGTGGAGTTTCGCGGACACGGCGTGACGGACATTTACGAGATGGGCGAGCGGATTGCCTTCGTCCACTTTGCCTTTGCAGCCCCTAGCGAACAAAATATCGCCGCGAAGCTAACGCCCAGCTACGTGCTACTAGATACATTTTCGCGCGATTTTAGCGAGCACAAAAGATCGGTGCTCGCTTACGAGCAGCGCGAAATTTTCTCTGCCGCCTCCGCGCTTTGTTACCCGCAGGACGGTCACTTCGTGCTAAATACGAGATACTACGAGGGCTTCGTCGATTCGCCCGCAAAGCTCATCAAAATACAAGATGGCGAAATGAGCGAGCTAGACACCGCTCCATCGCCGCCCATAAAACAAATTTACAACGATGCGCAAACCTACGAATTTGATGGCTTTTGCGTGCGGATGAGTTCGCCCTTTATGATGGAGTGTAGAGCCTCGCAAGGCGGGCCAAATTTAAACGGCGCGATAACTGATTTAAGCGGCACGCCAAATTCTAGCGGCTTGGCGGACGAAAATTTAAAAAATTTCTCCGAAAATAGCGGCGCGGCGGCTGTTTGCAAAGAAAGCAAAAGCGATCCGCGCGATGAAACTAGCGAGGCAAAAGATAAAATTTCAAACGGTAGCAAACAAACCCGCAAAAAAGCGGCTGCAAAAGGCAAAATTCTTTGGCGACTGAAGCTAGGCGCGTATCTATATACGCCTGTTTGCCTGCGCGGCGGAGCGACATCGCATTTTAGCGAGCAAGACAAGCGGCATGGTCGCGAGACACTGTATTTCGGCACCGCGGGCAAGGGCGGGCACCTATACGCCGTAGACGCGGCAAGCGGCGAGGTGATCTTTAAGCTTGATACCGGCGGTACCGAACATTTCGCGTGGTGCGAGGATAAAATTTTACTCGCAGATCGCCGCGGCAAGCCCGTTTTGATTAGCGCGGACGACGGCTTGATCTTAGAAGAGGTGGAATTCGGCGAGTTTCAATTTGGCTCGGATCAGATCATGCTCGCTAGCGGTGGTCGCCTCTACGCCGTGGCAAACGACGGAGCCGCGATGTACGCGGTCTGCGCGGATTTATAAAATTCAACCGCAAGGCTTGGGGCACTGCCCGCTTTGGCTATGAAATTTACCTAGTTCGGCGGGGCGCGGTCATGAGCCAAAAGCGTCCGATTTCAAATCACCGCAGCCGCGCTCGCTAAGTAAAATTTATTCGCCAGCCGCGTCGTTTCGGACTAAAATTCAAACTCTGCGCCTTAAAATTTAAAGCGAGCTCAGCAAATTTCAAGGCACGAAGTGGTGCGAGCTGCCGCGAAATTCCATAGAGCTTTGTGGCGTGCGCGGGCAAACTTCGGCGATGATATTGATCGAGACGCCCGTTTTAGCGGCAATCGCGTAGATTTTGGGCAAAAATTTCGGCGCGAAGCTGAACAAAATCTCGTACTCCTCGCCGCTTTGCAACGCAGCCTCGCTAGGACGGGCGATCCAGCGCGCACCCACGCCGCTAGCCTCCAGCAGGCGGGGCAAGTCCTGCGCGAGCCCGTCGCTAATGTCCATCGCCGCGCTGATGAGCTTCGCCGCCTTGTAAAAAAACTTATCGCGCAAACCAGGCCTAACGAAGCGCGAATTCTTTGAAATTTTTGCGCGCAGATCCTCGCGCAAGCGATATGAGCCACTACCCGGCACAGGATTTTCGCCTGCAGAGCTCTGCGACGTAGAATTTTCGCATGCGAGGCTTTCCGACGTAGGGCTCTTGCGATCGTCTCCGCTCTGCGACACGAAATTTTGCGCCGAAATTTTGGCGTCCAGGCTCGGCGGCTCGACGTACGCAGGCAAAATTTTATCGTCCAGACTTTGCGGCTCAAGGTCCAAAATTTGCATTGCCGAATTTTCGGCGTCTAGGCTCTGCGGCTTGACATACGCAGGTGAAATTTTATCGTCCGGGCTTCGCACCTCATCGCCAGGATTTTGTGCCATCGAAGTATCGGCGTTTAGACCCTGTGGCGCGGTGATTGAGCTTTGTACCGACGAAATTTTATCGTTTCGGTTTTGCGTCTGCGAGCTAGCAAGCGAAATTTCATCTCTTAAAAGCACCGCCAGATCGCGCCCGACGCTACCTAGCTCGCCCGTATGCGCGATGAGATCGCCCACGCGCGCGCCGCTACGAAACACGGGGCGCTTGCACTTGCCGATCAGGCTCACGCTAAGCGCGATGCGATCCGAGCCGATCGTGTCGCCGCCGATGATCCGTATACCCCACTCCCGCGCCGTTTCGCTCACGCCCGCGCATAGCTCGTCGATCTCGCGCGTACCGATCTCGCGCGGTAGCGCAAGCCCCAGCAGGGCGTATTTGGCACGCGCATTGGTCGCGATCATGTCCGAGATATTTACGAGCATCGCCTTTGCGCCGATCTCGCGCAGGCTCAGCCAGCCACGGCGGAAGTGCACGCCCTCGACGAAAAGATCCTTGCAATACGCTCGCTCGCCGATTACGGCGCAATCATCGCCGTTAAGCTTCGATCTAAATTTCTCAAAAATATACCGCTCTTTATCCATACGCCCTCCGTTAAATTTAGCGTTACGCCACAGCCGCGCGAAAGCTAAGAAACCCGAATTCGCGGGCTTTTGTTTAAATTTCGTCGCGCACGCGCAGCAGGAGTTCTACGCTCCGCTTTGCAAGATTATAGCGTAAATTTAGATTTTCGCCGCGCGAGTTTGGCTGCGGTTCGGTGCGGCTCGATAACAAAATTATAAATCGCGTGAGTTTTGGGGCTTTAACGCGGCTTGATACGGACTAGGTCTGCGATAAAACGGCGCCTGCCGCACAAACAGATCCCAAAGCCTAGCTCTAGCTCGCACTGCAACACCGAACCGCAATCATAGTGCGCTCAAAAGCGTCCACAAAGCTTCACATGCCGGCGAAATTGTGGCTTTTAATGACCGCAATTGTAAAGACGATGCGAAGATAAATCGCCGCGCAGGCACGGATACCGCTTCAAATCTACGGCGCGGGCATAAATTTTGCTTTCAAAATGGGGCTTCAAAAGCGCGAGCTCTGCCGTGCCGTCTAAATCCGCCGCAAGCCTGCACCGTCTTCAAACGGCATGAAATTCTGCCGCGCCCTAGGCACTCAAACCGCGCAACGCTCGAGCCAAATTTCATCGCAGCGCAGAGGCAAAATTTCACGAAACGCCGCCGCCTAGTAACTCGCTAGCCTCTCTTTAGCTTCGCAAGCTCACGCAAAACCGCCGCCTTGCTCTTGCGGTCTTTTAGCGCATCGTAGCACTGCGCTAGTAGCTCTAGCGCGTGGACTAGGGCCTCTTTGTAAGCCGGTAGCTGCTGATATGCCAAAAGCGCCGCCGCATCGTCTCTCATTGCCGTAAAATGCCCCAGCGCCGCAGACGGATCGCCGCGTATCATCGCGATCTCGCCTAAAATCTCGCGTCCGTCGTAGCTCGAGTGCTCGTAAGCGGTGCCGCGCATGCCCTCGTAGAGCTTTACCGATCTGTCCGCGTAATCCTGCGCCGTGGCTAGATTTTTCTGTGCATAGCTCGCAGAAATTTTACTCGCGCCCGCCTCTTTGTAAATCGCCAAAAATTGTCGTGCGATCTGCAGATAAAGCCTGCCCGTATCGGGATCCGTCGCATCCGAGAGCTCCGCTGCGGCAAGCAGATGCTCTAGCGCTGCGGCACACTCGCCTAGCCCCGCATGTAGCTGCGCGTAATCCCGCGCGAGCGAAGCCCTACGCGCGCGCTCGTCCGATCCATCATCTATAAACGGGCGCAGATGCAAGCAGTGCGCCTCCCATGCAGCCAAATCCCTCAGTGCGCGACGTTTGGGCTCGGGTGCGGGCTCATTCAAAGCGGAGCTAGCCTTGGCGCGCAGATACTCGCAAGCGCCGCTAGCTCTGCCTTCAGCCTCATAGGGATCGGGCGTGAGCGTTTGCAGTCGGGCAAAAATTTCCTCCGCACGCGCCGGATCGCTCTGCAAAAACATAGTCCAAACAAACAGCGCCCGCCCATATTCGCGCACGGCGCCCTTACGATCGCCGCGAGCCTCGTAGATGCGCCCGAATGTATAAGCGCTCTCGTAATTTACGGCATCGGCATATATCTCCGCTACCCCGCTTCGCATGGAGCTCGCGTCCGTCGCCAGCGAGATTGCGGCGTCGGTATCGCCGCGCTGTAGGGCGATCCGCGCACGGACAAATCTGCTAAAAATCCGCCCTACTTCGATGTGCTTTAGCTCGCTAAGCTCCTGCGCCCGCACGGCAAGCTCTTCGGCGCGCGAGATCTCTTTGGCAAGCAGCGCCCGATCGGCATTTTCTAGCAATCTCCAAATTTCGCGCATAGAAGACGCGGCGGAATTTTTAGCGGAGACATTCGCGGAGGCTGTGTTTTTTGGCGCGGAAATCTCGGACGCGGCGGGATTTTTGACGGCATTGCCTGCACCGGTAGAATTTGTGACGTCCCCAGCGGAGGCACCGTTTACGGCACGGGCGTTTTCGGCGGGTGGCGGGACCTGCGTGCAGGCCGCAAGAAACAAGCTGAGCGCGACGTAGGGTAAAATTTTCATAGATGGCCTCCGCAATTTTAGCCCGATTATAGCAAAACAAAGTTTAAATTCCGCGGCGGAGCTTGCGTCTGCACAGAGCGGCGAGCCGGCCCGGATGAAATTTTAAAATTTTACCGAGCGACAACCGAGCGACGTTCATAAGCCGCGCGAGTTTGGCTGCGGTTCGGTGCGGCTCGATAGCAAAATTAGCAATCGCATGGATTTTGAGGCTTTAACGCGGCTCGATATAACTTGATGCGGACGGAAGCCTGCGATAAAACAGCGCCTGAGGCTATTTTTGCATGCGCCCGCCTGCGCGCACTCCCCCAGATGACGGCTCTTTTAAACGGCAAGTTTGAAAATTTAAAATTTAGCCGTAACCGCTGGCAAGATTAAATTTAAACGCTGCGTAAGCGTAGCAAAGATAGAATTTAGCGCTAAATTTAAAGCCGTAATGTGACATTCAAGCAAGGAGATAAAATGAACGATACCAAACCGGGCGAGCCGCTGCTAATCATAAAAAGGGCGAGGCGTTTTTACGGGCCTTTTTATTCGATAGTTAAAATTTTGCAATTTTATATCGCCATTGTTTTTATTATGCTTGATAAACCTTATGCGCCTATCGTAGGCTGGGTGATGCTAATCGGGCTTTTTTACGCAGAGATTATCCCGAATTGCTTTAAATTTATTGCGTGCTACGATGATCGCATAGTCGTGAAATATTTTTTCTGGGAAAGAGATATTCCGTTTGATCAAATCAAGTATTTTTGGATATTTACATATTTTTTAGGGCACAATAAATTTTTTATTAAACTCAAATTTAGCTTTAAAAATTTGGTACTAAATATTTGCTCGATAGTTATACCGATGGATTATATAACAAAAGAAGATTTTGAAAAATTAAAAATTTTAATGAGTGATAAAAATATTGAATACAGGGATTTTATCTAAACAGAAGCAGTCTTAAAATTAAATACTCAATCAAGTCAATCAGAATAAAATTTCGGGCGGCGTAAACCGCCCGAGATACCCCTAAGCCCTTACTGCTCGTAAAAGCCGCTCGGTTTAGAGATCGTGTCGATGTAGATGTTTTTGGTCTGGGTGTAGTGCTCCAGGATCATCTTGTGCGTCTCGCGACCGATGCCCGATTCTTTGTAGCCGCCAAACGGCGCGCCCGCGTGGATCTGGTTGTAGGTATTGACCCACACGCGACCCGTCTCAAGCAGACGTGCGACCGTGAGCGCTTTTGCGATGTCGCGCGTAAATACGGCGCCGCCTAGTCCGTAGAGGCTGTCGTTCGCCATGCGGACAAGCTCGTCTTGATCTTTAAATTTAATCACGACGCCCACAGGACCGAAGATCTCCTCCTGTGCCACGCGCATGTCGTTGCGCACGTCCACGAGTAGCGTAGGCTCGACGAAAGCCTCTCCCGCACTATGTCGCTTGCCGCCCACGGCGATCTTAGCGCCCTCTTCTACGCCGATTTTTACGTACTCTAGAATTTTATCGGCTTGCTTTTTGTTGATCTGGCATCCCATCTGGGTGTTCGGATCGAGCGGATCGCCCACCTTGATGCGCTTAAATTTCTCCACGAGCGCCGGCACGAATTTATCGTAGATGCCCTCCTGCACGAAGATCCTACTTCCCGCGCAGCAGACTTGACCTTGGTTGAAAAGGATCCCCAGCTGTACGCCGTCGATCGCAACGTCGAAGTCGCAATCGTCAAAGATGATATTCGCGCTCTTGCCGCCGAGCTCAAGCGTAGCGGGGATGATCTTTTGCGCTGCGGCCAGCGCGATGCCTCTGCCGACCTCGGTAGAGCCCGTGAATGCGAGCTTATCGAGCCCTTTGTGAGTGCGGACGAACTCGCCCGCCTTGCTTCCCTTGCCAGTTACGACGTTGATGACGCCCTTTGGAAGCAGCGGCGCGATTAGGCGGATAAACTCCAAAATGCTAAGGCTAGTTTCGGAGCTTGGCTTAAATACGCACGTATCGCCCGCGGCAAGTAACGGAGCGAGCTTCCACGCACCCATCAAAAACGGGAAATTCCACGGCACAATCTGTCCTACTACGCCGATCGGCTCGCGCAAGACGACGGATAGATAGCGCTCTTTTAGCATATTGGCGCTGCCCTCCTCGCCTAAGATCACGCCCGCAAAATAGCGAAAATGCTCGATCGACCACGCTACGTCGACCGCGCGCGTCTCGCGGATCGGCTTGCCGTTGTCGATAGTCTCTACGGTGGCGATGAACTCGGCGTTTTGCTCTAGGACGTCGGCGATCTTATTTAGCAGCGCGCTGCGCTCATAAACGCTGGTGCGACGAAAGCTCTCAAACGCCTTGCGCGCCGCGGCGACCGCTCTATCGACGTCCGCCTTGCTAGCATCTGCGATCTTTGAAATTTTCTCGCCGGTAGCGGGATTAAAAACGTCTAGGCTCGCGCCGCCTTCGGCACCCACAAACTCGCCGTCGATGAAAAGCTTATAGCTTGGTTGGATTGTAGCCATGCTTACTCCTTACGTGAAATATGACATTCGCTATTATATATCCGCGGCGGTTAATGCGGCATAAATTTCGGAGCGAAAATCGGTTAAAATTTTGCGGTGTGTAAATTTGAGAAGCAATGCGGCTTATGCGAAATTTTAAAATTTAATCTGCGTGCGCGACAGCGGAGGTTTGAAGCGGCTTTGAAGCGGCGTGAAATTTAACCGAGAGCGAGCGGCGAAATTTCAAAATGTAACGTTTATGAAACGAGAGGGGGAATTCGGCTACGATAAAATTTCAGAATTCGGCTTCGTTAAATTTTAAAATTTTGCGAGGTAAAATTTTTTGAAACATTTTGCGGAGTGGGCGAGCGGTTTAAATTTACGGCGCACGGCGATCGAGTCCGCACCCGCAGCCCGAAAGGCAGCCTCCGATAAAATTTTAAGATTTTGCAGGATTAAATTTCTAAAACTGGCTTTCGCGCAAACTTTGCAAGCCCCTTAACGCTCGCTCGTAAAGCTCGCTTGGATGCGGACGGCGCCTGCCCGAATATAACAAAGGCGCAGCGCAGGAAGCAGCCGCAGTTGTTTTGCAAAAGTAGATACAGGCGGCGCAACCCGCCCTACTCGCAGCCCTCGGGCGCACAGCCTAAGCTCGTGTGTACAGCTTCGGATACAGAAGTACAACTACTCTAGCCCGCAGTCGGACGTAGGAGGATAGCTATTCGCTGCGGCTCGCGACCCGTTCGAGCACAGGGGAAGACAACTGCTCTGCGTGTATCAGGCTTGTTCAAGCTAAAAAATCGAACTAGGCGTACGAAACTCATGTTATCGCAAGAACTGCGCGCTTTGAATTCACTTGAGCGGAGGAGTGCAAACCGCTTAAAATTTTAAAATTTAGGCTCGAAAAAGGTCTCTTCGTGGATGTTGGCAAAGGCGGCTTGTAGGCTGATGAAAAATCTCGGATGGACCTTTTCGTACTGCGCCAAAAGCTCCTTCGTAGCGGCGCGAGCGGTGGGCTCCTTGCCGCCGTATTGCCTCGCGGGGCAGACATCCTCCTCGCGCATGATCGGAAGCTCGTTATCTCTGGCACAGGCGGCGATTTGGCGCTCGCGCGTGAGAATGAACGGACGGATGATCACAAGCCCGTTTTCGGCGACATAGCGCGGAGCGAGGGTGCGCAGCGCGCCGTTGAAGGTAAAATTCATAAAAAAGCTCTCCGCGGCGTCGTCGAGGTGGTGGGCTATGGCGATCTTATTAAAGCCGTGCTCAAGCGCGTAGGAGTAGATATATCCGCGCCTCATACGCGAGCAAAAGCTGCAAAACGTGGTGTTCGCGCGGATCTTTTCCTTGCCGAATTCAAAAATTTTAGTATCGATTATCTCGTATGGGATCTCGTGCTCTTTAAAATGGGCGCTTATCTCGCGCAGATCCTCACCGATACCGTAGGTGACGGTAATAGCTCGAAACTCCCAATCTAACGGGCTTACGCTTTGGAAGTGCTTCAGCACGTGCGCCAAACTCATACTGTCTTTGCCGCCGCTAAGAGCTAGTAAAATTTTATCGCCGCGCTCGAACATCTTGTATTTGGCGTTGGTTTGTCCGACCCGGCGAAGTAGTTTTTTGGAGAGGTTTATCATAACCTTTCGATCATTTTTAAAACGAAATTCGCGCTCGTCTGCGCGCTTTTTACCATAAACTCGTCAAAGTCGAACTCGGCTTTGTGTCCTGCCTCGTCGCTTATCGCGCGCAGTACGCAAAACGGCACGCCCAGCGCGTCGCACACCTGCGCCACGCTCGCCCCCTCCATCTCAACCGCGCTCGCGTCAAACGTCCGCTCGATCCAGCTCTTGCGCTCCTCGCCGCTTACAAACTGATCGCCGCTAGCGATGATGCCCGATTTTAGCGTGATGCCTAGCTGCTCGGCGACGCTTTGCGCGATAGAATTTAGCTTCGCGTCGGTTTGAACTGAAATTTTACTTCCCGGTACGAATCCGTGCGGATGCCCAAACGCCGTGATGTCCAGATCGTGCTGCACGAGCGCAGTAGCGTATAAAATTTCGCCGATCTTAATGCCGCGCTTCAAAGCCCCCGCAACGCCCGTAAAAATGAGCGCGCGCGCACCGAATCTTTCGATCATGACCGTAGCGGTCAGGGCGGAATTTACCTTGCCGATCTTCGAATATGCGATCACTAGATCGTGACCGTTAAGCTTGGCGGCGTAGAATTTATTATTCGCATGCTCCGTAGCATCCACGCTCACGCCCCGCTCGCGCAGTGCGGATAGCAGCGGCTCGATCTCTTCTGGCATAGCGCCCAAGATCGCAACTTTCATCCATTCTCCTTTGCAAATTTTACAAACTCGTCTAGGCTCGCAAGATCCGTGATGCTGAAGGTCGGTTTTTGCGTGATCTTTTTGTTTATCCCTTTTAAAACCGTCGCACCGAACTCGACGAAGCAGTCCGCCTCACCCTCGTAATTTTTGATACTTTGCTTGTAAAGCACGGGGCTGATAAGCTGGGCTTTAAGCAGCTCTAGCGCTTCGGATTTTGTCCTATACGCGCGCGCCGTGGCGTTAGCAACGACTGGAGCAAAGCTCTCTTTTAACGCAGGGCGCAAAAATTCCAAAAGCTCGTCGCTAGCACTCCCTAGCATCGGGCAGTGGCTCGCGACGCTCATATTCAGTAGCATTGCGCGCTTTGCACCCGCGGCTTTAAACTCGCCCTCGAGTGCGGCCAGATCATCTTTTTTGCCCGCGACCACGATCTGTCCGTCGCAGTTATAATTCGCCGCCCAAACCTGCTTGCCTGCGCTCTTTGCATCCTCACAAATTTTCTCGACCGCCTCGTCGGCAAGAGCCAAAATCACCATCATTCCCGCACCTTTGCCCTCGCAGGCGCTCTGCATAAGCCTGCCGCGAATATTTACTAGCTTTAGCATCTGCTTCGACTCTATACCTCCCGCAGCGCTTAGCGCGCTAAACTCGCCCAGCGAGTGTCCGAGTAAAAACTGCGGAGTAATGTTAAGCTTTTCTTGATCCAGCCTTTCTTGCAGCGCCGCAAGCGCCATCATGGAATTTAATGCAATCGCGGGCTGCGTAAATTCCGAAACGTCGAGCTTGTCGCAGGGCTCAAACAGTAAATTTTTAAAATCGATGCCCGTAAAGTCTGAAGCCTCATCCAAAAGCGCGCGCGCAGAGGCGGAGTTCTCATAAAACTCCCTACCCATGCCTACGCTTTGGCAGCCCTGTCCCGGAAAGATAAAAGCAAATTTCATAAAAAAGTCCTAATGCTCGTGATGGTGCCCGCCGCAGCACTCGTGATCCTCTGCGTGATCGTGTCCGTGTCCACCGCAGCATTCATGACCGTCTGCATGCCCATGACCTCCGCAACACTCGTGCCCCTCGTGATGATGGTTGTGTCCGCAGCCGCAACTGTGAGCACCCTCCGGCTGGCCGGTAAGAATTTCATCCGCCGTCGCTTCGCGGTTCTCGACGATCTTTATATTAAATTCCAGCTCCTTGCCCGCAAACGGGTGGTTAAAGTCGATAGTGACATCCTGCTCGCCGATAGCTTTGACGCTCACGCGGGTAGTCGCGCCGTCCTCCGCCTGACCGAAAAGCTCCATACCCACCGCCAGATCGATGCCCGCGAATTGCTCTTTAGGCAGGATCTGCACGGCGTCTTGCTTATACTCGCCTACCCCGTCGCTCGGGCTTATGCGAACCGTTTTGCTCTCGCCCGCTTGTAGATTTAAAATTTCATCTTCCAGCTTTTGGATGATTTGATCTTTGCCGCTAAGAAAGGCGATTGGGTCGGAGTTTAAATTTGACTCTAAAATTTCGCCGGTTTTGCCGTCTTTTAGCTCATAATGCATCTTTATAACTCGGTTGTTAGCCATAGTTTTCTCCTGTTTAGAATTTTATTTTTGAGTTTGTATTTAAATTTAGGTTATCTAGTGGGCGCAGCTTTAGCTTCTTTGGAATCCGGGTATGAAGCTTTTAGCGCTTTGTAGAATTTATCTGCGCTGTCTTTATCGCCGATCTTATCGAAGCTGATCGCGGTGTGATAGAGGAGCTTTGGAGTGTAGTCTTGGCTCTCGTTGTGCGAGATGCTCTTTTTATAATAGTTTATCGCTTCTGCGTATGAGCCGGAGAAATATGAAATTTCGCCCAGCATGTAATTTGCCTTAGCGGGCTTGTAATTTTTAGATACTAAATAATTGTAGCGCTCTTTTGCGCCCGAATAGTCTTTTTTAGCATATAAAGCGTCAGCCTCTTTCAATACTGATGCTTGATCTTTTGATTTAAAATCGGAGTCTGATTTTGTACTAGCAGGGACTGAAGCAGTGCCTGCATCTAATTCAGCGTTTTTTTTTACGCCGCCACTACTGCCTAATTTTTTATTGATTTCAGCAATTTGGGCTTTTATAGTTGCAATATCTCTTTTCATCTGATCTAGCTCGCTGTTGCCTTGACTTTTGCCCGTAGTACGAATTTCTAGATCCGCCACCCTGTTTTCCAGGTTCGAAATTTTAGAATTTGTTCCTTCAAGGACGCTTCGCAAACCTTCGACACTCTCTCGTGTATTATCTACGCTAGTTTGCATCTCGCTTATACGCTTGCGGTTATCGCGCAATACTTGTTCGTTTTCAGTTAACCCGTAAGAGCTACCTGAATCAATATTGCCAGCATCAAATGCAGAAGTTTCTGCATTTAAAAAAGTGGCAGCCCCCAAAAGAGCCGCCACCGTGAAATTTTTAAATTTCAAATTAGAATCCAACTTTGAATTCGTCGCGTCTGTTTTGAGCGTCGCACTCTTTAGAATGCTCTGTGCAAGCCATATTGCTCTCGCCGTAGCTTACTACGGAAATTCTGCTCTCATTTACGCCTTGAGCAACCAATGCGTCTTTAGCTGCAGTAGCTCTCTTTAGACCAAGAGCATAGTTGTACTCATCAGAACCCCACTCATCGCAGTTACCCTCAACTTTGACGGTTAGAGACTCTGCGCCTGCTTGGTTGAATAAAGCTGCGTTATTATTGATTGTGCCTTGTTGATCGGCTCTAATATTAAATTTATCAAAGTCGAAATAAACAGTACCAACTTCACTTTGGATCTGAGATGCCAAAGCAGCTAGTCTATCTGCATTACTTGTGCTTGTAGTATCGGCCTCTGGGGTCTTTTTAGAACAACCGCTCAATAATAGAGCAGCAACTGCTATCGAAGATAAAACTAAATGTTTCATTTTCTATCCTTTCAAAAAAAATTGTAGTCATTATATCACGAGATTTTTTAATATTTTACCAATCAACCGATTGAATTTTACCCACTCTTAACGGAAATTGGAAACTTTTATTCTCGTTAACTCTGATAATACCTACCGAGCTTCCGCTGCCGTCTTGCTTGATAAACATAATGCTGCCGCCATCGCTAGAAAATCTAGGAAACATATTTTTGCCACTAGCCGTTAACTGGCGAATCATATCGGTTTGAGTAGAGATTAAATATATATTAAATCCGCCCCCGCCGTCGCGACTAGAGTAAGTAACATAATTGCCATTTGTGCTAATGGAATTGTTATTTTTGCCGTGATAGACGAGCTGCTGAACGTTACCGCCGTTTATGCTAGTGGCAAATACGTTCGGATAGCCCAGACGATCGCTCACAAAAGCCACGCGCGAATCGCCGTCAATAAAATTTCCATTTACATCAATGCCAGCGTAATCGGTAATTTGCTTAGCGCTGCCCGAAGCTATATCATACAAATAAATATCGGGTTGATCTTTAGGCGCATTGGTGATTAAAAGCTTTCTGCCGTCGGCGCTTACATCTGAAGCTATCGTCATGCCATGACCGGTAAAAATTTTACTCTTGCTACCGTTGGATAGATTAAATTTATAGATAGCGGGCGTATTTTTATTGACATAGTAGGTATAATAAAATTCGTTCTGCGCTGCGCTTGCCCATTTAGGGAAGATATTTAATCCGCCGCGAAGCACAACCTGCTGGTAAGTAAGCGTATAGTCAGCCACCATGATCTCGCTCTCACGCGTCGAAGTGTAGCGAGAGAGCAAAATCATCTCCTTCATCCAATCGACGTTTGAGTACCCTAGCTGCTTGACGATCTCAGATACCGCCATGTGTGCCAAAAACGGATACTTTTCGGCATTTGAAAGCGTAAAGCTCTTCTCATACATCACCCTGCCACTGTTCGCTTCAAGTACTTTGGCTTTTAGGCTCATCGGCGAGCTTTTATCACTTACCGCGTAGCGCACGATCAGAGCGGCACCGCTAGAGCCTAGATTATCGGAAGCGCCCGCATCATAGCTGCTTTGTAGATACTCGTCGCTGACTTCAAAAGTCGCACCGACCTTTAGATCACCCACCATAAGTTTAAAGAATTTGTTGCCAAATTCTGAATTTGCAAGGTTCGATGCATCCTGAACAACGATTTTAGGTAGATTTACCCCTTCGTTTACGATAGACATAGTCGCATCTGCCGCGAAAATGCTACTACAAAATGCAAGAATCAAAAGTAGTTTCTTCATCTTTTCTCCTTAAATTTAATTTGCTACGTCGGATAATACCATATCAAATGTGTGAGATTTATTATCCGGTGATTTTGGAAAGCTTCGCTTAGGAAGCTCATCTAAAAATTTCCTTAGCTTTTGGTTAAATTCTGTGCTACGCCCAAGCTCTAAAATTTGATAATTTAAAACTCGTCCATTGTTGCTAAATTCTATGCGGACTCTAGCCTCATCGGAAATGCCTGCTTGATACTTCGTCCATAGAGCTTGCAATTTCGACGCCATCTGCGAAAAATAAGCATCTAGCTCCTTTGAAATTTGAATTTTACCAGATTTTTGCGAAACGGAATTTCTTTCATAAGTAAAATTCTGTTCCGAATCCGTCGCAAAAAGCACACAGCAAAAGGCAAAAATACAAAAAAGTCTCTTCACTTTTTTTCCTTACAAATTCTAATTTGTCTTCATCACGTCGGACATCCTAGTCTCGATCTCATGCGACGCTCCGTCCGGAGACTTCGGGAAAGTCTGAGTCGATAGATTATCCAAGAAATCCCGCAGCTTTTGATTAAATTCCGTCTCTCGCCCGAGCTCGATGATTTTATAATCCACGACCCGTCCATCTGCACCGAAAGTTATACTAATCTTCGCATCGTCTTTCGCAGTCACTACGTAGCGGCTCCATAGAACCTGAAGCCTCTTTTCTATAGCGCCGAGGTAGGCGTTAAATTCTCCCGTCCTTTGAGTCCTGCCGCCAAGCTTATCGGATTTGACGACAGCATTTTTAGATGCCGCTTTATCCTTAGCACTAGAGGTGGCGGTTTCTTTATCGGACTTTTTGTTACTCTGAACGGCGTCGCTAGCTTTAGCGCTCTCCTCAAGCTTCTTATTGTCCTTAGTCGTATCCGAAAAAAGATCGCTCAAGCTCGGTTTTTCCTCTTTTTTTGGCTCCGGCTTAGTTTCCTCTTTTTTCTCTACTACTTTTTCGGAAGGTTTATCTTCCAACTTAGGCTCAGGCTTGGGCTCCTCTTTTTTGGGCTCAGCTTTAGGCTCGTCCTTTTTAGGTTCCGGCTTCGACTCTTCCTTCGGCTTTTCGGGCTCTTTCGGCTTTGCCTGCACCGGAGGCGGCGGAACTACTTGCGCCGTAGTCTTAATTTTATCCTCCGGCACGTCCTTAATATTCTTATTTTCAAACTCGCCCTGCTTCGTTTCTTTAGCGATTTCAGGCGCGGACGGAAGTTTATCATCTATTTCGAAATCAAAAGTAACATCCATATAATCGTTGGGATTGTCGGTATATTTTTTAAATTTTTCCTGCGGCTTTGAAATTTGATATAAAAGAACGAAAATCACCAGCAGATAGGCAAAAAGGGCGATTAAAAACGATTTAAAATTATCGTATTTAACCCCCGTAAAATTTGAATAATTAGCCATTTGTTTGAAGCGCGACTTTAGTAAAACCCGCTTGCTTTAAGCTCTTTAAGACAAACATTACATCATCATAAACGAGTCTCTTATCGGCTTGGATATAGACGGGTTTTTCCAAGCTATACTTGCCGGTGCCTTTAAGCAGCACGAGATTATCCGGGAATTCAGCTAGGCTCATCGAGCTTTTGTCGATATAAACCTTGCGATCTTCGCCAATACGCACAAGCAAGAATTCTGCGGTATTTTCCGAAACCTGTGCTTTTGAGCCACTAGGCAGTTCGATCTTCTCATCGTAGATAATCGCCGTTTGCGCGACCATTAAAATCGCTAGCAAAACAAGCATAATATCGACGAGCGGAGTGATATTTAACTCTGGATTTTCGTCGAAATTATACATTAAATAGCTTTTCCAGTGTTTGCTTTAAATAGCAAAATATCCGCTGTACGATTTATAATGCTCATAACTTCGTATGCTTTGCGTTTTATAAGTAAGCTAAAGGTGTATGCGGGTATCGCTACAAAAATTCCACATCCTGTGGCAACCAGGGCCTCGCTAATCGCAGGAGCGATAGTATCGATGCCTGAATTTCCACCGCCGAGCTTGGAAAATGTGTGAAGTATGCTAACAACCGTACCGAATAGCCCGATAAACGGCGAAGTAGAGGCGACGATAGATAGCCAAGTAAGTCCGCTAGTGGAGTCGCGTTCGGCCTTGCCTTTATAAATTTCCAAGGCTTCTTTTGAAATTTTATCGGTATTTACTTTTTGAAAAATAGAGCCCGAAAGCGAAATCCTACCGCCCATCAGCAAGGATTCGAGTGCCTTTGCTTCGCGGTGTTGCCATGCACTAAGCCCTACAAATCTGGAGATCAAAATCGTAAAAGTAACGACAAAATAGACGGATAACCAAGAAAGCACGAATATCGTAATAAACGTGCTTCTAGTAAAATAACTTAAAATTAGATCTAGCATATTTAACTTTGCCTTGCGAATTCGTCGACTCTAGCCATGATTGCTGCGGAATTTGCCGCATCGGAGCTAATAGACGCAAGCATATCTTTGGCGCGCTGCAAAGACTTCGCTACGGCGCTTTCGCTATCGCCTCCGATAGCTACGGCTTGAGTGGCTAGGATAGTAGTTTTTTCTTCTGTAACTTCCAAAAATCCATCGTTTACCAAAACAAGCTGCTTTTTGCCATCTTTATCCACGATCTCTACGACGCCACCTTCGCTTTTATCTTTAAGCCCCGTCAGCAAACTCGCATGCCCTGGCAAAATACCCATTTCGCCAGTAATGCCGGGGAGTTGGACGGATTTGACTTCGCCCGAAAAGACCATCCCTTCGGGTGTAACGATATCTAAAAGCAAAAATTCTTTCATCTTAAAATTCCTATGCTTTCATCTTTTCGGCTTTTGCCACTACCTCGTCGATATTTCCTACCATGTAAAAGGCATTTTCCGGCAGATCGTCGTATTTGCCCTCTAAAATTCCTTTAAATCCCGCGATAGTCTCCTCTAGCGAGATATATTTGCCCGGGCTTCCGGTAAATACCTCGGCTACGAAAAACGGCTGAGATAGGTAGCGCTCGATCTTTCTAGCGCGCTCGACTACGAGCTTGTCCTCTTCGCTAAGCTCGTCCATACCTAAAATCGCGATGATATCCTGCAAATCTTTGTATTTCTGAAGCACCGCTTGGACGCCGCGAGCGACCTTGTAATGCTCCTCGCCGATGATTTGTGGATCAAGCATTCTTGAGGTCGAATCAAGCGGATCGACGGCAGGATAAATTCCTTTTTCGGCGATCGCTCTGTTTAAAACGGTCGTCGCATCAAGGTGCGCGAAAACGGTCGCAGGCGCAGGATCGGTAAGGTCGTCCGCAGGTACATAAACGGCCTGAACGGAGGTAATGGAGCCCTTCTTAGTAGAAGTAATGCGCTCTTGTAATTTACCCATTTCGCTAGCAAGCGTAGGCTGATAACCGACTGCGGACGGAATTCGCCCTAAAAGCGCGGACATCTCCGAACCCGACTGCGAGAAACGGAAGATATTATCGATAAACATCAAAACGTCAAGCCCTAGCTCATCGCGGAAATATTCAGCCATCGTAAGGCCGGTTAGCGCGATGCGATTTCTCGCCCCCGGCGGCTCGTTCATCTGACCGTAGGTTAAGGCGACCTTATCCAGAACTCCCGATTCTTTCATCTCGTTATAAAGGTCGTTTCCCTCTCTCGTTCGTTCGCCGACGCCCGCAAATACGGAGTAACCGCTGTGTTTGAAAGCGACGTTGTGAATCAGTTCCATGATGATGACGGTCTTACCGACGCCAGCACCGCCGAATAAGCCTACCTTACCGCCCTTTGCATAAGGAGCTAGCAGATCGACCACTTTAATGCCGGTTTCAAAAATTTCGCTCTTCGTGCTTTGATTTTCAAAGCTAGGCGGATCTCTGTGGATCGACCAGCGGGTTTCAAATTTTTCATCCTCGCCTTCGTCGATCAGATCGCCCGTGACGTTAAAAATTCTACCCAAAACCTTCTCGCCCACCGGCACCGTAATAGGCGCACCCAGAGCCGTAGCCTCAAGCCCTCGCCTAAGTCCATCGCTCATATCCATAGCGATCGTGCGGACGCGGTTGTCTCCAAGGTGTGCGGCTACCTCTAGGATCAACCTGCGATGAGCGCCCTCGACGTCAAATTTAACCTCGATAGCTTCATTAATCTTTGGTAAATAGTCCTTGAAATCGACATCGACCACGGGACCCATTACCTGAGAAATTATTCCTTTCATCCGTTTTCCTTTCATTTCATTGATTCGACGCCACTTATGATCTCGATAAGCTCAGTCGTGATAGAGCCTTGTCTGGCTTTGTTGTATGCTAAATTTAACTGCGATACGCGCTCCTTGGCGTTGTTTGTCGCATTCTCCATCGCATTCATTCTCGAGCAGTGCTCCGCGGCCAAAGAGTCGATCAGCGCGTAATACATACTGTAGCTAAGATAGCTCTGGATTAAATTTAACATCAATGTTTCTTCGTCCTCAGGGCTTTCAACCTCTACTTCCAATGTAGATGTTTTTAAAGCGTCCTCGCTAATCGCAGGCTCACCGATCGGCACCAGCGTATTTACCCGCATCTCTTGGGTAATCATATTCAAATAGCCGTTGTGGACGAGTATGACCTCGTCGGTTTTGCCTTCGTTAAAATCCTTAACTGCGGCTTGGACGATTTCGTTAGCTTTCTCGGACGATGGAGATGAGCTCACGCCGATATATCGCTCCAAAAGCTCAATGCCCTGAAAATCAAAATACTCTATCCCCTTTTTGCCGACGGCGCGAAGGCGAACCTTGATCTTTTTAGCCTTAAGCTCCTCGATCAAAGCTTTGATCTTTTTGATGGTGTTGATATTAAAACCGCCGCAAAGTCCTTTATCTGCGGTGATAAACAGCAGATCAACCACCTTTACTTCCCGCGTGGTATCAAAAATTCTAAGTTTTTCGTCGTTGCCCGAATTATTGCCTACGTAATTTTTAACGCGCGCAGAAATTTCACCCAAGACCTCGTTAATCTTCACCGCATAAGCTCGCGAGCGCATCGCCGCTTCTTTTGTGTTTTTAAGCTTAACGTTGGAGACCAGCTTCATAGCTTTGGTAGTCTTCTCCGTATTTCTGACGCTTTTGATTTGAAGTTTTATATCCTTTAAATTTGCCATAATTTAGCCTTCTTAAGCGGCAAAGGTCGCTTTAAAGTCATTTAGAGCCTTGATTAAATTTTCTTCCAAATCCTTCTCGATGGTCTTTTTGCTTCTGATCTCTTCAAAAATTTCAGGGTATTTCGCCTCGATATATGGATAGAGCTCGGCTTCAAATTTACCGATCGAGCTTGCAGGTATGTCATCTAAAAATCCGCGGCTTCCTGCGAAGATGATGACCACTTGATTTTCGACCGGAAGCGGCGAGTAAGGAGGCTGCTTTAAAATTTCGACCATTCTTTGTCCGCGATCCAGCTGCTTGCGGCTACTCTCGTCCAAATCGCTCGCAAACTGCGCGAACGCCTGAAGCTCGCGGTATTGAGCAAGATCCAGACGCAAGGTTCCCGAGACCTTTTTGATCGCTTTAATCTGAGCAGAACCGCCGACGCGACTAACCGATAGACCCACGTTAATCGCAGGACGAATTCCCGAGTTAAACAGACCCGACTCCAAGAAAATTTGACCGTCAGTGATAGAGATGACATTTGTAGGGATATATGCCGAAACGTCGCCTGCTTGCGTCTCGATAATAGGAAGCGCCGTTAGGCTGCCTGCGCCGAGTGCATCGCTTAGTTTGCTAGCGCGCTCAAGCAAACGGGAGTGTAGGTAGAATACGTCGCCAGGATACGCCTCACGTCCTGGCGGACGGCGCAAGATAAGCGACATCTCGCGATATGCGACCGCATGCTTGCTAAGATCATCGTAGATGATAAGCGCGTGGCGGGAGTTATCTCTGAAATACTCACCCATAGTGCAGCCCGAATACGGAGCCAAATACTGAAGCGCGGCTGCCTCGCTAGCACCGGCTGCAACTACGATCGTATAATCCATCGCACCGTACTCTTCAAGCTTTTTAACGACTTGTGCGACGGTGGATTGTTTCTGACCGATTGCTACATATATGCAGATGACATCTTGGCCCTTTTGATTGATGATGGTATCAACAGCAACGGTGGTTTTTCCTGTTTGGCGGTCGCCGATGATGAGCTCGCGCTGTCCGCGACCGATCGGCACTAGCGCGTCTATCGCCTTAAGACCCGTTTGAAGTGGCTCATGGACGGATTTACGAGCCATGATACCTTTAGCCTTTTCTTCGACAAATCTAGTATCGCTGGTCTCTATCGCGCCCTTGCCGTCGATCGGCTCGCCTAGGGCATTTACTACGCGACCTATTAGCGCATCACCTACCGGAACGCGTAAAAGCTTACCCAGTCTTTTAACGCTACTACCTTCGTTAATACCGCTAGTATCGCCTAAAATAACGATGCCGACACTGCTCTCCTCTAAATTTAACGCGATACCACGAGCTCCGTTTTCGAATTCGACCATCTCGTTAGCCATTACGTTTTTTAAGCCGTAAACATTAGCAACGCCGTCTGCGACCGAAACGACCTTACCGGTTTCTTCGATATCAACGCTAAGATCGAAATTTTCGATTCGCTCTTTGATTATGCTGCTGATTTCGTCTGCCTTAATTTTCGCACCCACGCTTTACTCCTTTAAATTGCTTTTAAAATATATTCGCTCATTTTTTGTTTCAATCTATCAACTGAAAAACTAATCTCAAATCCAAGATCCTCGACTTCGATCTTAATGCCTTCAAGCTCGCTTTTAACGGGTTGCAGAGTAATATCTGCATTAAATTTCTTTGAAATTTTAGCCTCTAGCTCTTTTATTTTCGCGACGTCTATTTCGGTAGCGGAATAAATTTTACCTAAGTATTTATTATCCAGCGCCGCAATATTCTTGCGCAGTTCCTCGACTATCTGTGGAATTAGCGCAATACGCCTATTTTTAGCTAGGAGTTTAATAAAATTTACGATTTTTTCGCTTGGATTTTTTATAAACGACGCAATAAGTTCCACCTTGGATTCCTCTTTTAGCGTCGGGGATTTTACAATATCTTGGAATTTTGGAATTCTAAATGCACTCGCAACGCTCTCGAGCGTCTGCAAAACAGAGCCTAGTTCATCTTTTTTATAGCTCAGTATCAGGGCGTTTACATATCTTTTTGAGGTGTTATTTATCATCATCCGACCTTTTTCTCTACGATTTTAACCAGCTTATCTTGACCGAATTTAATGTCGTCCGATGCAAAAATATCATCCAGAATCTCGCTTACGACCTCTTTTTTGATCTTGCGCGCCTCAAAGCTTTTCTGCTCATCGAAAGATTTTTGCAAATTCGCGATCTCTTGCTCGGTCGCATTTTTTATCTTTTCGGCGGCGTACACGATCTCTTTTTTAGCAGTTTCAATTAAAGCTGCGCCTCGAACCTTAGCATCTTGTAGATCTTTTTTAGCTTGTTCCTTGCGAGCTGCAGACTCTTTTAAAATTTTTTGATTAGCCTCAAGTCTAGATGCGATGCCGTTGATTCTACCTTGATATGCTGCTTTAGCGGGACCTTTTAAAAGATAAAACAAAATTCCGAAAAACAAAATGAAATTTATGCTTCGCCACAGCACGTCGTAATCTTTAACTCCATCGTGCTCGCCACTTGCTAAAACAAGCGCCGGAACGATAAATAAAAATAGATATTTTTTCATACTGAAATCCTCATACTTTAGCCACGGCAGTGCTTAGGGCATTTTCAAATTCCGGAATTTTGGCTTGCAAATCATTTTTTAGGTTGCGCTTTTGCTCATCCAAACCGCCTAAGAATTGATCAAAATCCTCCTCCATCGCGGCTTTTTTCTCGGCTATTTCTCTGGCGGCAGCCTGCTTCGCGCTATCCATCGCCTCTTGCTTTATTTTAACGGCTTGCAACTTCGCAGCATCCATGATTCTTACGATCTCTGCTTTATCGGCATCTGCATCCTGTGCGTTTTTCATCGCATTTGCCTCATCTTCTTTAATAATAGCCTCTCGCTTTTCCATATGCAAAAGTAACGGTCTATAAAGCTTGATATTTAAGAAGTAAATCAAGGCTAAAAATACGACGATGGTCGTTATCATGGCGGTCAAACTTACGTCTAGCATCGCACCTCCTCCAGGTTGGTTTTAAACAAAATGCGTATTTTACAATATGAAAAATTAAAATACACTATAAAAAATCATCCGATTTTCTTTAAAAACTCGGAAATTTGTAAAATTTCGCTAAATTCGATCGAAATTTTACGCTCTTTGATACTTATTTTACCAAATTGATCAAGCTTGGCCTTTAGCTTTAAAAGCTCAGGCTTGAAGCTTTGAAATTCCACGCCAGGCTTTTTCTCTTTCGGAACGGTTTTATCTTTAAGCTTTTTTACTAAATTTTCAGTATCTCTTACGCTTAAGCGCTGTCCTAAAATCGTATTTAGAGCTAAAATTTGATCCTCTTTTTCAAGTCCAACCATTATCTTGGCGTGCCCTTGCGAAATTTTATCTGCGCTTATGGCGTCTTGCACTTCGGAGCATAAATTTAAAAGCCTTAGCGTATTGGTAATTTGCGTGCGGGACTTTTTGATGATGTCGGCTAACTCCTCTTGCGTGATCCTATATTCGCCGATAAGCTCCTTATAGGACTTAGCAAGCTCAATAGGATTTAGATCCTCGCGCTGGATATTTTCGATGAGGGCAAGCTCTCTTAAATTTTGAGATTTTATGTCTGCAACTACGGCTTTGATTTTACTCTCGCCCAAAAGCTTCGTCGCTCTTAGACGTCGCTCGCCGGCGATAAGGACGTAAGAATCATCTTTTTGAATAACAATGATAGGCTGAATGAGCCCGTGGCGAGCGATGCTTTCGCTCAGCTGCCTAAGTGCCTCTTCATCGAAGCTTTGACGCGGTTGATATGGATTTGGCTCGATTTTATCGACATCGATTTCGATAACTAAGCTATCGGCATTTCCACTTTCTAGCTCCCTGTTATAGGAGCTTTCTACGTCGTCTAAAATCGCACCGAGCCCGCGACCGAGTGCTCTTTTTACCTTGCCCATTTTTGCTCCATTATGGATTTAGCGAGGTCTTGATAGGCAATGGAGCCAGCAGATTTTATATCGTATAAAACCACCGGCTTGCCAAAACTTGGGCTTTCGGCTAGCTTAATATTGCGCGGGATGATGACTAGATCATCACTCTTGCCGATACGAAAGAGCTTATCGTCGAAATACTCGCGTAAATTCGCGACCGTTTCTTTGGCTAGATTGTTTTGCAAACTATACATCGTAGGTAAAAATCCGCGAATTTTTAAATTTTTATTGAGCGTTTGCTTGACGACTTTTACGGTATTTAGGATCAGCGCGACGCCTTCAAGTGCATAGAATTCGCACTGAATCGGGATGATGACGCTATCACTTGCAACCAAGGCATTTACCGTAATGCTACCAAGCGTCGGCGGCGAATCGATGATGATGAAATCGTATCTGTCCTTAACCTCGGAAATTTTATTTTTTAGCATTAGTTTGAAATCTTTCTCTTCGCTTACTTCGCGCTCGATGCCTACAAGTCCGATATTTGACGGCACTAAATCCATAAACTCAAGTTCGGTCTTTTGGATCACTTCGGACATGCTCTTACGCCCCGTTAGGACGTGATAAATGTTAAATTCAAAGTCGCTGCGGTTAAAGCCAAGCCCCGTCGTAGCGTTCGCCTGAGGGTCTACGTCGATCAGTAGGACCCGCTTTTTCTTTATCGCTAGCGACGCAGCGAGATTAACCGCTGTGGTCGTCTTTCCGACGCCGCCTTTTTGATTGGCAATCGTAATTACTTCACTCATCTTAAAGCATAAACCCTTTCTTCATTTATTATGATCGATCCGTCTTCGCAAAGTTTAGCCTGCGCGAGTGAAATTTTTTCGCCGCCTAGATGAACGCTAAATTTTTGCGATTTTTGGAATTGTAACGAAAAATTTCTAAAAATTTGCTTCCACGAGATTTTATTTTCATATAGCGCAAAAAAGCCCTCTATAGCGTCTTTTGCGCTGATTTTTATATCTAAAATTCCCGCATATTTGGGCGCGCCGAGTAGGTTCATGCCAATGCCGCAGACTAGGGTATTTTTGATCTTATTCGTCATCGTTCCGCCGATTTTACGCTCGCCCAGATAAAAATCGTTGGGCCATTTTAGCCAAAGCTGCGAACCGAGCGATGCGAGAAATTCCTGCATGATCATCGCAAAATATATACTCGCCGACTGTAGCGGCACGTCCGCGGGCAGATCCGTTTGGGCTACACAAAACGAAAAAGCAAGATCGCCGCTCGCGCCCTCCCAGTCGTTGCCGCGCGAGCCGATACCGGCGCTTTGGCGATTTGCGGCGATCGCAAAAGGCGGCGTTATCCTGCCTTCGCGCACGGCGCCTACTAAAAACTCCTGTGTAGAGGGCATTTGCTCTATAAATTCTACTTGCAAAACCCGCTCCTTGCGTAAGACGAAGGGCTCGCCTTGAAATATTGCAAGCGTTTAAATTCCGCGCTGCGATAGAATTTTGCGACAAGATAAAATTTAGCACGATAAAATTTTACGGCGTAGCGGAATTTTATGCGATGAAATTTTGCAATCTTGCTAAATTCTTTGGCAACGCGGATTTTCCTAGCGGCACCGCGATAAAATTTTAAAGCTTTATCTCGCAAAAATTCTGCGGCACGATCATAGAATTTTAAATGGTGCGAGTTCGGTGCGACGTCGCAAGATTCGCAACCGCCAAAGCGAAATTTAAAGTTCCTGTGAGCGTAAAATTTTAGAGCATAGAAGCGAGGTTTTAAAATTTTATAAAGCCTTGATTTTGGAGCTTCATTTCGAAATTCCGCGCGGCAAAATTTTACTTCACGATTGCGGCGATACCCAAGGCAGAATTTCGCCGCGACGCCAAAAGCGCGGCGCGAATAAAATCCCAGCATAGCATCAAAAGCGCGGCGCGAATAAAATCCCAGCATAGCATCAAAAGCGTGGCACAAAACGCGATAATTTAAAATCCCGCCTAGCATAGCAGATCACCGATCTTTAGCCGCTTACCGTTTAAATACGCGCTAGCGTTCACCGGCTTTTTGCCTGGCTCTTGCACGGTCTCTATACATAAAGCGCCCTCTCCGCACGCGACGCAAAAGCCGAGCTTATCAACATGCAGAATTTCGCCCGCGCGCTGAAATTTACGCCCGCAAGATTCACGCAAGATTTCTAAATCTAAAATTTTTAACCCGCTAGCTAGATAAATCCCCGGCCAGGGCGTCAGCGCGCGAAATTTATTATAAATTTGCCGTGCGCTTTCCTCAAAGCTAAAAAGCCCGTCCGATTTGCTTATTTTTTTGCAGTGCGTAGCCTGCGCGTCATCTTGCTTAAGCGGCGTCAAATTTGCAAAATTTCGTAGCACTCGCACGATAAGCTCGCCCGCGAGATAGCCGAGCTCGTCAAACAGCTGCGCCGCCGTTTTATCCTCGCAAGGCGTGTAGGCAAAATCAAGCATATCGCCCGTGTCAAGCCCCGCATCCATCAGCATCGCCGTTACGCCCGTCTGCTTTTCGCCAGCCATTAGCGCGCTTTGAATAGGGCTTGCGCCGCGATATTTAGGCAGGATCGAGGCGTGCAGATTTATGCAAGGCGCGACATCAAGGACGGCCTGCGGCAAAATTTTACCGTATGCGGCAACCACGATGAAATCAGGCTTTAAGTCTTTTATCTGTGCTCGGGCCGCCTCGTCTTTTAAACTCGCAGGCTGAAAGATCGGCACTGCGGGCAGATGCTGCTGCGCGTAAACTTTAACCTCGCTAGGCGTTAAAATTTGTTTCCTGCCGACGGGCTTATCAGGCTGCGTAAAGACGGCCGCGATCTCAAATTTTGCCTCCGCAAGCGCGCGTAAAATTTTAGCCGCATACTTGGGCGTTCCCATAAAAACTATATTCATTCTTTTCCTTTAAATTTAGCCAAATCACGGCGCGAGCGATCATGCAGGCGCTAATCATGCTCGAAATAAATTTTACGCAGACCGTAAAGGTAAACCCGGGTTCACACTCGCGCGCCTTATTTGACGGCGGATTGATTTTTATCCTCGGATCCGTCCGGCCAAGGCCAAAAAGCGCACGGATCTTCAGACCAATAAATCTTTGCGGACGGTTTCGCCCCCAGCTCATCTAGGCTAATCTTGCTGTCACGATTAGCATCGAGCCTCTTAAATTCCGAGCCTGAGCGCAGATTTAGCTCTACCCTCAGCCCAGACGGCACCTCGCTCGCCATCCACTCCTGCAAGCTCAGCGCGCCGTAATGATCCTTGTCGTTAAAGTCCATAAATTCGGCATCGGATCGGAAGGCTCGCAACCGTATGCGCCAAAGAATAAAAATACTAGAATAAAAATTTTATTCATTTCGCCTTCTTAAATTTTATCTTTTTGCGACGTTTGCAAGCGGTAAACATAAAATTAACTAGATATCTAGACATATTTCATAAAACGATTTCTCATGAATCTTCCTTGCCGATCCAAATTTGCTTTTGGCTCATTATCTCCGCGTGAAATTTATCGCCATCACCTTTCCAATCACCGGCAACAACTATATTTCTGCCTCTGTTCTCTAAAATATCGCTCAAAATTTTATTAAACAAGCTCTCATCCTTTAAATTTAATGTGAAGATAAATCGATCCTCTAGCTTTACAGAAATTATTTTGCTACCTTTTGAATAATTACGAAATTTTGCTTCTATCAATCTTTTTCCAAAAACACCTTTCTTATAAATTTTTATGCTTCTATTATCTAAAAGCATTTTCCAAATTTTTATACCTGCGAATTCATCATTTATATCCATACTTTTACAAAGATCGTATATTTGACGTATCGTTCTTACCTGCTTTATTTCGTTACCTGGTGGCGATTCTGAATTATTCGATATGAAAATGCTACACCTTTGCGACGCGGCAGACTTAAATAGATTATCCATGAAGTCGTCAAATTTAAATGCCTTTTCATCAAAATTTTCAATACTCCCGACATTTGAATTTTTATAATAACAATCGAGATTGTGCGGATGTGATTTTAACGTCGCTCTGAAATATGCCCTTGATACGCCATCTTGATTACATAAAAACATATAAGCGTCACACTGTGGATTCGGACAATAAAAGCGTCTGGATCTATCCGAACACCTAACTGCTAAAATCTTTTTTTGTCTTAGTTCGTCTTCAAAAGCAAATAGCGACATATTATTTCCTTCTTAGTAGCTCGAGCAGGTTAAATTTTAGCTCGTTTATATTTTCTCCCGTTGCGGAGGAGATCGGCATCACGAAAAACGGCTTGGCGGCGTCAAATTCATAAATGTCTTGCTTAAATTTCATCTCGCCCGCCGTGCCCGAAAGCCCCAAATGCGCCAAAAACGCGTCAAATTTTTCCTGCAAATTTTCGGCCGCGTCCGCGCGAGTTAGAGCGATCGCGTAGTCTCTTTTTGCAAGCCCCTCTGAAAATTTCGCCGTCTCAGCCCTCAGCGCGTCAAACTGCTCCTCGAGGCTGCGGTAGTTCGCAAGATCAAGCATAAAAAGCAAAATTTTCGTGCGCTCGACGTGTTTTAAAAACTGCACGCCAAGCCCGCGCCCTTCGCTTGCGCCCTCGATAATGCCCGGGATATCGGCCATGACAAAGCCGCTGTATTCATCGACCTCGACTAGACCGAGCTTTGGCGTAAGGGTGGTAAACTCATAGTTTGCGATCTGAGGTTTGGCGTTTGAAACGGTCGAGATTAGCGTGCTTTTGCCCACGTTTGGAAAGCCTACGAGCCCCACGTCGGCGATGAGTTTTAGCTCCAAGCGCACCTCTCGCGTCTGCCCTTCGAGACCTTTTTGCGCATATTCGGGGGCTTGGTTGATCGAGCTTTTAAAGTGCACGTTGCCAAGCCCGCCCTTGCCGCCTTTTAAAAACAGCCTCGTTTCGCCGTCGTTTAGCATATCGAGCACCAGCTCGCCGCTATCCTCGTCGTAAACGCTGGTGCCGGGAGGGACGATGAGATAGAGATCCTCGCCGCTTTTGCCGGTCTTTTTGCGACCCTCGCCGGGCGCGCCGTTTTGCGCTTTAAACTCACGCTTGCCCTTGTAGGATGAGAGGGTATGAGAGTTTTTATCTACTCTAAAATACACGTCGCCGCCGTCGCCGCCGTCGCCGCCGTCGGGACCGCCTGAGATGACGAATTTTTCGCGGCGGAAGCTGACGCAGCCCGCGCCGCCGTCGCCTGATTTGACGCTAAGCTTTACGCTGTCTATGAACATAGCTATCCTTAAATTTAAAACGGCAATTATAGCCAAATGAGTTGAAGATAATTTTTAAACGGATGAAATTTAAAAGAGGGGCTTGCGCCCCCGAAGATTTAGCGATATTTATGCAGCCGGATAAACCGATACTTTTTTGCGATTTTTATCTTTTCGCTCAAATTTTACGACGCCGTCAATCAACGCGAAAATCGTGTGATCGCTACCCATGCCTACGTTGCTGCCCGGATGCGTCGCAGTGCCGCGCTGGCGAATGATGATGTTGCCCGCGCGAACGAACTCGCCGCCGAATTTTTTGACGCCCAAGCGGCGTCCGATACTATCTCTATTATTTTGGGTTGAGCCTTGACCTTTTTTGTGTGCCATTTCCTATCCTTTATGCGTTAATCGAAACGACTTTGACGCGGGTGTATTGGCGTCTGAAGCCGCGTTTTACTTTTGAATCTTTGCGTCTGCGTTTTTTGAAGATAACGACTTTTTTATCCTTGCCTTCGCAAACGACCTCCAAAACCACCTTGGCACCCTTTACGAACGGTGCTCCTACCTTTAACTCGCCGTCGTTTAACGCTAAAACTTCGCTAAGCTCGAGCTTTGCCTTCGGCTCAGCATTAAAATGGTCTAAATTTAGGTAGTTACCTTCTTCGACCTTATACTGCTTGCCGCCGTGTTTGATGATAGCATACATCAAAAATCCTTTAAAATTTGGTAGCCAAAAAGGCATTTGCCATGCAAAATTTAAAAGCCCGTTTGGTATGAAAAACTGCAATATTATCTCAAATTTTATAAATTCCTACTGAAACGCCTCGCAAAATTCCTGCGAAATTTCAAATTTAAAGGGCTCGGATTTATTTTAAACTAAAGATAAATGTGCTACTATCGCAACGAAATTTTTGAAGGAGAATTTTATGAGAAATTTAATAGCTGCGCTCGTAGCAGCGGTATTTTTTATCGGTTGTTCCAACTGGAATATATCCAACGAACCAAGCGGAGTACGCAATCAAACAAAATCCCAAAGCAGCAAAACAAATATCGGCGGCGTAAATGATAAAGTCCAAGAGGTCTCCACTGCAGGCACCACTGATATGGTCGAAACGACCTTGCCCGATAGCACAGGTATGACTAATGCGCCGAAA
The DNA here is from genome assembly GCF_938002845.1 of uncultured Campylobacter sp. GTDB lineage: Bacteria > Campylobacterota > Campylobacteria > Campylobacterales > Campylobacteraceae > Campylobacter_B. Next base: position 30,788 of record NZ_CALKZP010000051.1, on the reverse strand, counting down.
GACCGCAGCGATGCATTTCATATCAATCAAGTAATTTCTGCATGGAATAAACAGCCAGACTCCATCAAAACAACCGAAGACAATGGCAATATCTACACCTGGAAAAACTATAAGCCGGGCTGCGACGTATCACTTACCAGCGACTCGGAAGGCTACGTATCAAAATCCGCTATCAAATCAGCACTCTCTCAGTGCCTATAACTAAGCTTATCCGCGACGCCGAAATTTTAAAATTTCCTAAAATTTCGGCTTACGAGCGGGTCTGCTTCGTCAAATCTAATCTTAAAATCCTACGGTTCACTCTTAAAAATTTACTATACATATTGTATAATCGAGGACTTTTAATCACTGGAGTAAAATATGAAGAAAATTTTATTTGCAGGTGCGCTTTTAGCAGCATTAGGTAGCTATGCGGTGGCTGGCGAACACATCAAGGTCTATCACGGCGAGAGCTGCGGCTGTTGCCATAACTGGGCAAAATATATGGAGCAAAATGGCTTTGAAGTCGAGATGATTTCGCTGGCCGACGAGCCGCTTATCCAGAAGAAGAATGAGCTCAAACTTCCGCTGGAGCTCGCTAGCTGCCACACCGCGATTGTAGACGGATATGTAGTCGAAGGACATATGCCAGCAGGTGAGATCCGCACGCTACTAAAAAATAAGCCTAAAGACGTTATCGGCATAGCAGTACCTGGCATGCCGCTAGAAGCGCCAGGTATGGAGCAAGACTCACAGCCCGAGGTCTATGACGTGGTGGCGTTTAAAAAAGACGGCTCGTATCAAAGCATTGCCACTTACAAGGGCAAAGAAAAAATCAAATAATCCGCCGCTTTAAAGCGGCAACTTACTTATTAGCTCGATAAAATTTTGCCTATTTATGGCTTGGCGCAATTTACTTTAGCTGGCGAATGCTGTCACCATGTGCAAAAGTGACGCGCAAATTAATTTCAAATGCTAGCTATGATAAAGGGGATTAAAAATTTAAGTGGATGGGCTAATAGGGGTCGAACCTATATTCACAAATCCAGAGTTTGTTGTCCTGCCATTAGACGATAGCCCATTGCGGAAGCGGTATTTTATAAAATTTTGCTTTAAAAAAGCATAAGAGCGGGCGGAATTTTAAAATTTCGTAAAATTTTAGATCAAATTTAAAGCCCTGCTGAGCCGAAACGATAAAATTCAAACGCAAAAACTAACGCTGCTTTCATAGGCTTCGATAAAAGAATATGGCTATCATCGCGGAGCCAAATTTTAAAATTTGGCTAGTTTATCCTATATTTGCGCCTTTGCGAGCTATTTGTCGCAGGATGAAATTTTAGTATATAAGCCTGTCTTCAAAACATATATGTTTAGTGCTCGCTAGGCGGGCGCGACCTTAAATGCTATAAATCAAACCGAAAATCCGCAGCGAGCATAATTGCGACAAAACCCAAATACGGCGCTCAAAATAAGCGCCAAATAGACTTGCGATAGGATCGCACAAAAAGCCTGTCAAATACTTGCCTCAAGCGGAGCGTAGAATTTATCGCTACTAAATGGGGTCTAAACTAAAATCAGAATTAAAATTTAGGTGCGAGACGCTTGCATTAAATTTCTTGCAAAAGCCGTTCACAAGCTCAAAAGATATTGCGAAATTGCGTAAAATTTGACTGCGGTAAAATTTTCTCATACATTGTGTTAATACAAACCGAAAATGAATAAAACACAATTACTCGAGGTAGCAAAATTTTCCCATACGCTGTTAATACCGAACATTGACGAATTAGATCAAATATACTATGGACAAAGTGAAATATTCCCGTACATTGTTAGTTCGGCACGGGCTGTTGCTAGAGCAGAGCAGAAATATGCGGAATTAACTCCGCCTATCGTTTGAACACCTAGAAAGCACCTTGCTCCCCAGCTAAATAGCGCGGACAAATTTTATATCGCGCGCTGTTTAAAACGCAAAAATTAATTGGAAATTTTAAATTTCGAGCGCGAATTCGCTTAAATATTTGTAAAAATAGCGCATCAAAACTAGGTAAAATTTCGCTCCGTCGCGCCTAAAATTTTGATGAAATTTTGCGTATCAACTCAACCGCCTCTTTTGCGTCCGCGCATACGAACTCGAAATGTGCCCGTAGTTCCGAGGCACTGCCGTAGCCGCAGCTTACGCCCACGCTTCGCACCGCTGCCGACTTTGCCGAGATGGCGTCAAGCGACGTATCACCGATCATAAAGATATTTTGGCTTACAGAAGGCAGGATTTCGTCACTGCAAATTTTGTCATAACAAGGAGTGGAATTTAGCTCATGCGCATCATAAATTTTACTGCCGCGCGCTCCGCCTTTATCGCTCTCGCCCTCAATGTCGACACCACTCTTCTGGCTATTATCGCCAGCCTCATGTCTATCGCTCTTTACTTCGCTTAAATTTTTAAACGAAATTCTATCAGAATTTTGACTCGCGATGCTGCTTAAATTTTGCTCGTAAACTTTGCTAGGATCAGGATCAAGCGCAAGAATACTCGGTAGATCGGATGGCGGAATTTCACTCAAAATCGTACTCCTGTTAGTAGCACTTGTATTTTTATCGGCAGTCGCATCGTGAGTTTTACCGCGAGCCGCATGCGGGCTTTGGCTAGCGGTCGCGCCGCAAATTCCTAAATTTTCGAGCGCCTTTAAGATCGGTTCGGCGCTTGGTTTGGGATCTCGCACGTCCTCTCGCCCGACAATGGTGCCGAAAAATTCCGCGATACCCAGATGCTGCAATAAAATTTTAGAAAATTTCGACGTTTTAGTGGTTACGACGCCTAAATTTGCAAACTCGCTCGCCGCACGAACCGCCTCATACGCACCGCTTAGCAAAACGGTCTGGTCCAAAAATATCTGCGCGTATCGCTGTTTGTAGGCGAGCACGAAATTCTGCACATCGCGCGTCACACCTAGACGTTCAAACATAACTTCTAACGGATACCCGATAAGCCTTTTAATCGCTTCGTCGCTAGGCTCTGCAGTGCCTAAATGCGCAAACGCGTAGTGAAAGCCGTCCAGTATCGCGGGCGTGGAGTCTATGAGCGTGCCGTCCAGATCGAAAAGCAGTGTAATTTGGAATTTTGGCATTTTAAAATTTAATTTGGATATAAAAAAAGCGGAGCCGAAGCTCCGCTTATGTGGATCTAGAAAAGATTATTTTCTAAATTTAGCATCAACGCGTCTATTTTGAGCGCGGCCTGCTTTAGTAGCGTTTGTAGCGATAGGCTTAGTCTCGCCGTATCCTACAGTGGTGATTCTGCTAGCATCTACGCCGAAGCTCTTAAGCGCACCTCCAACTGCAGCAGCTCTGCGCTCGGAAAGCTTTTGATTATATGCATTCGAGCCGGTGCTATCGGTGTGACCCTCTAGAATTACTTTGTAATCAGGGTGAGCTACTAGCACGTCGCTTACGTTTTTGATCTGGTTCATAAACTCAGGAGAAATTTTTGAGCTATCTGTAGCGAAATTTACGCCCAAATTTAATCTAATAACCTTCTCGCAGCCGTATTCATCAACAACTACGCCGGCAGGTGTACCTGGGCATCTATCGACATTATCGCATACGCCGTCATTATCTGCATCTTTGCAGCCTGTAGGAGCCGGAGCGGCAGCTGGAGCTGCATCAGCATATCTCTTGCCAAAATCAACTGCAAAGCCTAGAGTATAGAACAATACGTGGTTGCCGTCGTCAAATCTGATAGCATCGCGTGCTTCAAGTTTTGTAGCAAAGTTGTCGGTAATGTAGTATTTTAGACCCAAGCCGTATTGACCGAAGCCGCTATCTTGATCACCATCGTTGTAAACGTCTTTAGTGTAATCCATATATCCAAGACCTAGCAAGCCGTATAATTTGAAATTATCGGTGAAATTTACCAAGTCTTTTACAGCATTGATGTGGTAGTATCTAGCGCTAGGCTTAGCATTGCCGGCTCTGTAAGCTAGATCCTCTACACCAATATGGCGAGAGTAATCGAAACCTGCTTCTAATTGATCAATGAATGAATTCTGTAGGTTTTTAGCAAGGCGTAGACCGAACATAAAATTCGAATCCAAATCCATATTTCCCTCATGAGTCATTCCGCCAACAGTAGGGGTAATCTCCCAGTGATAATCAGCATCGCTAGCGAGCAACGCACTAGATGCACATAAGCTTAATGCAAGTAGAACTTTCTTCATTAAACATCCTTTCAAATAAAGTTGTAATTCGATATTACCATAAAATTTTTAAAGAATTTACAAATTCGCGACAATTTCGCCACAAATTTGTAAAAAACATTATCTCTTAGAGAACTGCGGACTTCTACGCGCTTTGCGGCGACCGAATTTCTTTCGCTCGACCACGCGACTATCGCGAGTTAGCAGACCTTTTGGCTTAAGAGCCGCTCTAAAATCCTTATCCATCGCGGCAAGCGCTTTTGAAATTCCGTGCTTTAGCGCATCCGCTTGAGCCGAATATCCGCCGCCTAAAGTCTGTGCGGTGATATCCATTGAGGTCTCTTGTTTAGTAGCCAAAAGCGGCTGAACAACCCTTAGTTTGATCGCTTCGTGACCGCCTAGCCAAGTGTTTAGATCCATACCGTTTACTACGATCTTGCCGCTTCCAGGTTTTACCCAAACCTTAGCTACGGCAGTTTTTCTCTTTCCGGTTGCATAAATTGTCGCCATGATTATTTTCCTTTTTTAGTTGTTTGCGCAGTATGAGGGTGCTCGCCGCCTTCATATACGAATAGCTTTTTGATCATCGCCTTGCCGAGCTTCGTCTTAGGAAGCATACCGCGAACCGCAAGTCTATATAGCTTTGCGGGGTTGTTTTTAAGCAGATCTTGAAATTTCACGCTCTTTACGCTTCCGAAATAGCCCGAGTAGCTATGATAAAGCTTGTCGTCGCCCTTGTTATTGCCGGTAAATACGGCTTTTGAAGCGTTGATGATAACGACGTAATCTCCGCAATCCACGTTTGGAGTGTAGCTTGGTTTGTGTTTGCCGCGTAGCAATACCGCAACTTCGGTAAGCATCCTACCGAATCTTTTGTCGGTCGCGTCGATAACGACCCAGTCGCGCTTAACTTCGCTAGGCTTTGTAATTTCTGTCATGGTTTCCGCCTTATTAAAATTTGAGCTGTGATTATATAGAAATATCCTTACGTATAGCTTAATTTAAGCTATCTTTAATCTATCTGCGCTCAAATTTCATCTAAGCTTTAAAATTTTATCCATCCTCATTCACTTCGATCAGCCTAGCGCCCGCAGCTTCGAGAGCCAGCACGAAGGCGCGCACTCGCGCATGCGGATAAAACTCGCGGATCACGCTTTTATATCGCGCCACTTGAGCTTTGTTTTGCGCGAGGTATTTTTCGGAGCTTTTGTAATCAAAAAGCAAAATTTCATCCTGCCTAAAGCACGCCAGATCTACGCGCAAAAGCTCACCCTCCGCGCTTTTGATCGGCATCTCTTTATAAGCTTGAGCGCCCTTTATCAGAGCTAAAAATTCCTCGTTTTCGCTTAGTCCTAGCGCCCGCGCAGCGATATTTTCAAAATCCGCGTCATTTAAAAATTTAGCGTAGCGTCCTCTTGCAAGGCTCACTCCTCGTAAAATTTCATCCGCCGCAAATCCTTCGCTCATCTCCAGAGCATAGTGCAGCGCCTCGCCGAAATATATCGCGCTTAGTGCCTCTGTTTCGCCGCCGCCTGCTTTTTCTTGCGCGCCTTGAGGCTCGCCCGCTACGAGCGCGATCTTTTTGCGCGGCGGTTTCTCTTCTGATTTTACGGAGCTTGGGATTACGTAGCCGTATTGAAAATCCGGGATATCCAGCCACTCCACTACGCCCGCGCCCTTGGTCTTTTTGGCGTAAGGCGAAAAAAAGCTATAATTGTATTGATCTATTTTTGCCTCGGAGCGTTTTACGATGATGAGCGAGCGTTCGGCGCGGGTAAATGCCACGTAGAGCTTGTTTATATCCTCTTCATGCGCAGAGCGATCGTTTTCATTCATTAGCGCTGCAAATTCCGCATCCAAGCTCTTTCTGCTCGCAAATTTATAAAAAATCCTCCACTTATGCGTGGCAAAATCATAGTCCGTCGCGAGCTTTGAGCTCTCGCCCCGGTCTTTTCCTCCGATGCGGTCGCAGACGATTACGTGCGGGAACTGAAGCCCCTTGGACTTATGCACAGTCATAATTTTAATGCCGCTTTGTTCTTTGGCAAATACCTCCGTTTCGTCGTTTGCAAACAGATACTCGCTAAAACTATTAAATTTTGCCAGCGTCTCGAAAAACAGCAGCAAATCCGGATCGACAAAATTTAATTTCAGCGTGCTAGCGATAAATTCCGCCGTTTTTTGCGCGTTTTTATGCAGATCGACCGCTATTTTTTTAAGCCGCCTCCCTAAAATCGCTTCGGCGTTTCGTAGATAAATTTCATCGCCACCTACGCAAAATTTCGCGTATTGAATTACGGCATTTACCTGCTCGCTGCAACGCAGGGCCTTATTTGAGCCGCTACACACCTCGCAAAATTCCGATAGCATCTCTTTTAGCGCGCTTACATGCTCGTTTTTCCAACATAAAATCGCTATATCATCAGCTCTTACGCCGCACTCCTCAACAAGTCTGCGCGCTTGCTCCGCAGCCCCCTTTAGCACGTCGTCGTATGAAAACGCTGCTACGTAGCCGTAATCGTCGCTTTGTACCTCAAATAGCGGCATTTGCGGATGGGAAAGCGGATAGTCCTTGATTTTTTGCAGCACCGAAGCGGGCAGATCGCTATCTAGCTTATTTGCTGCGATTTGATCTTCATAAGACGCAAATTCATCGCGCAAGATCTCATTTACAAATTTTACGATGAGTTTTAAGCTACGATAATTGCGCGGCAGGCTCTGCGTTTTGATTTGACTAAACTGCTCACGCAAAATATCAAAAATTTTTCTCTCTGCGCCGCGAAATTTATAGATGCTCTGTTTTTTATCGCCTACGTAAAAAAAGCTACCGCAGCGCTCTTCCGTCCCTTTGCCAGCAAGCGCTTCAGAGATTAGCGGCAGCATGATTTCATACTGGCAAATGTCGGTATCTTGGAATTCGTCAATTAAAATATGCGTGATTTTAGAATCGAGCCTGAAATACAAAAGCTCGCGATTGCCATGCAACGTCTCTGCGCTCGGATTTAGCAGCGAGTGCACTGCTGCGGTGACATCGCCGAATGTAAGCTTACCACTTTTGCGCTGCACCGATTTAAGCGCTTCGGCATAAATTTTAATTAGTCCTGCCAGCTTAACTGCATATGTCGCATCCATCCACGCTATTTCGCGAGCTACGGCGTCTTTTAGCCTTGCTAACTCGCCGTCAAGATACGAAATTTTTTTAAGCTGTGAGCGCGGATAATCGAAACTGCCGTTGGCAAGAGCCGAAAGAATGAAACCAGAGGATAATTTTGACAGATCACTAACAGGGCTTAGCCCATTTACGGCTCCAGCGCTTACGCCCGCATCTCTCGCCGCTTTTTGCAAGCAGGATAAAATTTCATTTATCTCTGCTAGCGCCGAGCTTGCAGGAAGCGTGGGCGGATTTATGCTTATATCGCCTCTCCAAATGCTTTGTAAGCTATTTAAAAACTCGCTCTTTGTCATTCCTGAGTCGCTCACATAATCCACGACCTCTCTTAATAGCGCTTCGTTTTTACAAATCGCGCCTAAAAACGCCGCCTGCTGCACGCCTAGTATGCTTTCGTCGTTTTCAAAGCCTGGATCGATGCCGCTATTTAGCGCAAACGAGCGCAGAGCTTTTGCAAAAAACGCATCAAAGGTAAAGATATTTAAGCTTTCGCTTAAAAATTTTGGGCTCAGCCGCTCTTGCGCTGCCAAAACCTCATCCGCGCTTAGCCCTAAATCAGCACAAATTTGCTCCAGCTCGGCGCTAGGCTTTAGCGAGCCATCCTGCAAAAGCAGCAAATTTTGAAATTTCTCTACGATACGCGTTTTCATCTCAGCAGCAGCTTTTTTGGTGAAGGTAAGCGCTAAAATTTCATTGATCGGCTCGCCTTTTAGAACCAGCTCGATGAACCTCACTGCGAGATTGAAGGTCTTGCCGCTGCCTGCGCTTGCTTCAAGCGCCAGATAATTTTCAAATTTTGCCATCGATCTGCCCCTTGCAAATGATTTTATAATCGCAGTATTCGCAGCTTTGCACCGCTTCCGTGCGCGTAAAAGCGACCTCGCTTGCAAATTCCTTGCCGATAGAGCTTAGCGTCTCGCGCAGATTTTCTAAGCTAGGCGTTTTGTCGCCAGGAGCCGCAAACGCGCAATCTTTTAGCGACAGATAGGCGCATTCGCACTCCTGAGCCAAAAGCGCGCGATAAAACGTAAGCTGGAATTTTTCCATATGCTTTTTAGCTGAACCACGTTTGTAATCGATGATGAACTTCCGCCCTGCCCTATCTTCGTCGATGCGGTCGATCCGCCCGCTCAGCCGCACTCCGTCAAGCTCGCCTTTTAGCGATACTTCACTACCGATAAAGCTCCAAATTTGCTCATGCTCTTCTAAAAGCTTAGCTAGCTTTTCTACCGATTTTAGCTCAAGCTCCGCATCAAAGCGCGCAATCCCTGCTTCTCGCGCAAGCTGCGAATAAATAGAGCGAAATTTTTCCATGCTAAATTTCATCCCCGCTCGCTCGTATAAACGCTGAAAACTCGTATGTAAAATTTTACCTAAAAGCGCATTATCCTCACCGAATTTTAGCCCCTCCCTCAGTCCGAAAACGTAGCGGTAATAATACTTCCTCTTGCATTCTAAAAACGTATCCAGCCGCGAAAACGACAGCTCCTCGGCAAAAAAATCATGGCGAGTCACGGGATCTTCTTGTCCGCATAATACAGGCTTAAATTCCTCTCGCCCAAAAAGCCGCAAATAATCCTCCTGCGAAAATTCCGCGTCTTGTTGCACTTCAAAGCTTTTCAAAAACCGCGAAGGCAATTTCTCGACGCTTTGCAGATAGCAAATCGCGCTTTTTTTAGCGCCTCTTAGCAAGCCGTCGTAGTAAAATCTTTGTAAATTTTCGCGGTCTGCGTGGCTGATGAGCCCTGCTCTAGCACGCAAAGCAGAGTTTAAAAACATCTCTCCGCTACTGCGCTTTGGCACCAGATCATCGTTAAAATCTGGGATTATCACGCCATCAAATTGTAGCCCACGGCTCTCCAAAAGCCCCATTACCGTGACCTTTCCGCCACGAACATCATCGAGCTTAATGCGCGAAATTTCCAGCAAAAAAAGATCGATTAGATTGCCCAAGCTTAGGTTTTCGTCCTTAAATTTTCGAAGCAAAATTTTAATTAGATATAGCGGCTCTTTTAGCTTTTCTTGCAGCAGCGCGTCGCTAATTTTAGGTAAACAGGCGAGCTTGACAATTAGCGCTTCGAAATGCTCAAAGCTTACTTGCTTTGTAAAATCGCGCGCAAACTCGCCAAAAAGCGCCTCATCCACGTCCACACTCGCAAAAAACAGATCAAGCTCCTGTGGGTTTGGACGCTGCGGATACTCATCTGCGTCCTCGCGCATTTTAGAGTGCCTAAAACGATCGCGCTGCTCAGGGCTTTTTGAATACCCATCTTCTTCCTCAAGCTCTATATGCTTCCGCTGCATAGAGTCTCGTAGGCTCCCTTGCTGCTTCCTTGAAGGCTCCTGCCGTTTTGCACTAACCGAATAATCGCGCTGCTGCGCACACTCCAAGGGCTCTTGAAACTCTACAAACTCTACCGAAAAGCTTTCCTCCTCCGCACTATCCGCGCGTTCCGCCGAAATTTCGTGCAGAATTTCAAAATTTTCCGTATTTTCAAACTCTCGCGCAGACATAAAATTTAAATCCGTTTTAGAATTTGAAAAAATTTCGCAATCAAACGCGGAATTTTGCTGTGCGAAATTTTGCGAAATAGAATTCTCCGGAGCGAAATTACCTAGCGCTAAATTTTGCTGTACCGCGGAATCCTCCGCATTCAAAAATCCTCCATCCGGACTTTTGAATGCGTGGTAATCTACGCCAAATTCCGGCATGCGCGCTTCTTTTAAGCACTGCGAAATTTTCTCTAGCGTTACGTAAAATAGGCTATCTTTAAGCTTCTCTCCCATCGCAAAATTTAGCAGCCTGTGCGAACCGCGAGCCCTTGCGATGCGCTCGTCGTAAAGCCGCAGTGTGCCGGCAAAGCTCTCGTCGGGCAAAATTACCGCGATGCGCTCCGGCGCGATGCCCGCGCGCACGAAGGATGAAATTTTTTCAAAAACGTAGCTAACCTGCAAGCTTCGCAGCTCAAAGCCTCTACACACAACCGCTCCGCCCATGCTTAGCGGCTTGCGGCTTAGAATTTCACCCGTACCAAGATTTACGCGGTATGCAAAACCTGGCTCTAGGCTTATGCCGCAAAGCTCCTCCACCGCGCGCACGGGCTTGGAATTTAAAGTCGTGGCTCTAAAGTTCAATACAACCTCGCTAAGCTCTGCAGCGCGCTTAAAAACCTCGAACTCAAATGCGCTAGGATTGCCGTCGATGTTAATTTCTATCCGCTCAAATCCGCGCAGATAGGATTCGTTTAGTTCATAAAGCGCGGGCAATGTGATCTCGTCGTAAAATCCATGCTCGCGCAAAATCCTTGCATACGCCCCCGCTAGCTCTCGCAGAATTTCAAAATGCTCGGCATACCACGCGTAGGTGTCGCTAAGATCGAGCGCATCGATACTCACGCGCTCCGTCGCAAGCTCCTTGAAAAAGCCAAAAAGATACTCGCGGTTACGCATAAACTCGTAAAGCTCGCTAGGGAATTTCAGCCTCTCGCCTGCGCGCTTGCTCTCGCTCACCGCCTGCTTCATAAAAAGCGCGCGGTCTATCTCGCCGCAAGCGACAAGATCCGGCACAAAAAGCGCCTTTTCGTAGAATTCCGCCAACGTAATCCTAGGCGCCAGCACGCCGCCGCTCTCGCTTTGCAGCGCCGCGCGTAGCGCACGCGAGCTAGTGTAGACAAAGAGATTTTTAGAGGGCAAATTTTTCAAAACAAATCCTTTAGAGCGATTCGCAGAACGCGGAATTTTGCGATATTTTAGCAAGAAATTTTTAGTTTGGGCTTTTAAGCAAAGAAGTTTTTGAAAAGCTTGAGAGGTTAAATTTTATCAAGTCAAATTTAGTAAGTTGGATGAGCGTAAAATTTTAATTTGCGGCGCTTTGGCGCGGAATTCTACCTCGCTCCGCATTAATTGCAGCATATTTAAACGCAAAATTTTACAAGTGGATTCCGTAAATTACAAAGTGGCAAAAACGCGATCAAATTTAAGCGGGCTCAAGCTCGATCTTGTATCCCAGGCTCGGGACGTTTTTTATGATTTCGCCCCCCACTTTATCGCGGATACGCTTGACGAAGGTGCGAAGCGCCGTATCACTCACGGCTCCTTCAGTCCAAACATAACGCTTGATCTCCTCGTAAAGTACCAGCTCGCCCACACGACTGGCTAGCAGCGAAACAAAAGAAAGCTCCTTTTTAGTAAGCACGATCTGCTCGCCATCCTTCAGTAAAATACGACGAAGCCCGTCAAATACGTAGCCGGCACCCACATTTACGACTCGTACCGAGTCCAGCTTAGACTTCATCAGCGCGCTTATCTCTAGCACAAATGCGGCGATATCTACCGGCTTAAAGTAATACCGCTCGACGCCAATCTCCATAACGCCTTTTAGCTGCTCCTCCCTACTGAAGCCGCTAAGCACCACGATAGGGGCATGCGGAAAGATCTGCTTGATCTGGCGTATCATCGCTAGCCCATCCTCGATCGGCATTAGAATGTCGGTAATGACGAGATTAGGACTAAATTTTTTGAATTTTTTCACACCTTCAAGCCCGTTTTGGGCATTGTAAATGTTGTTAAAAATACCCTCAAACGCCTTATGCAGCGAGGCTAGTAATTTAGTATCGTCCTCGACTAGCAAGACGTCCAGCTCTTTTAAAGCGCAGCTCATAGCAGACCCCTCAAGGCGAAATTTCAAACGAAATTCTTTCAAATTTTCTCTTTTATTGAGCTTAAAATAATGTTAAGTTAAAAATTTAATTTCATAAAGTAACACAACTCTTATTTTAAGTGTAAATATGGGCGGGATTAAAAAAGAAGCATGAGTAAAAACCGCAGCCTAGGAGTGGGGCAAAATTTAAAATGACGTAAGCTAAATCTTATCGGTGCGAAAGAGATTTAAGAGCGGCTGAAAGTAAAATTTCAAAGCAAACGCAGGTAAAATTTCACTACGCGGCGGAGTGGAATTTTATTTTAGGCAAATGGCTTTTAGAGGGAAATGAAACGGCGCCGATAAGGTTTGAAGGGCAGGTATAGTTTATCAAAAACTAGGGCATAACTGGCAAAATTGCGTCAATAAGACTTTAACGGGCGGGCGACGTTAGATAAAATTTTACGGGCGACAGGGCAGCTTACTAGCGCAACTTTTGACGGTAACAAAACGGTTCGTCAAATTTAAAGAGCTTGAAGCCATACTAAATATACCGCAGGATCTGTTTTGAAAGGGCTAAGCGCACCAAGTCCAATTTTTAAATTTAAAACGCATGAAATTTAGCCGCGTGTACGCTTAAAAGCTAAGCGGATGCAAAAATCACACGAATGAAAAGCATGCGGCGCGGTAGCCAGTTTAAATTTAAAACCGCGACTAGCACAGATCGCTTCATCCAAAAAGCTTCTTAATCTAAAATCACCGCGGCAATCCTTAGTCCGTAAAAGCGTGCTTTGCGTACCGCTCCAGCCTGCAATTATCCAGGCTGAGACGAGTCTTAAATTCACGACGCAAAGACTGCATTAAAATTTAAAGCTTGTCGTAAATTTAAAATTTTACCGCGCGACCGCGGTAAAATTTCATGCAGGCAAAATTTCAAAAATCATAAAATTTCAAGAAATTCTTTGAAGATATACTTGCTCTCGGTAGGCCCTGCGCTGGCTTCGGGGTGGTGCTGCACCGAAAATACGGGATACTCCTTGTAGCGCACGCCCTCGATCGTGCCGTCGAAAAGATTTCGGTGCGTGATCTCGCAGATCTGCGCGATCGTTTCTGGGACGTTGTAGTTGTGATTTTGCGCGGTGATCTCGATCGATTTGGTGCGCAGGTTTTGCACGGGGTGGTTTGCGCCGTGCTGGCCGAATTTCAGCTTGTAGGTCTCATATCCCATCGCGTTGCTTAGCAGCTGATGACCCAGGCAAATTCCAAAAATCGGCACGCGCGCTTCGACCATCTTTTTGATCTGCGCGATCTCCTCTTTGAGCATGCGAGGCTCGCCAGGGCCGTTTGATAAAAACACGCCGTCGATCTGCCCCTCTTTAAATTTTGCGATCAGCGCTTCCGCTTTAACGTCGTGCGGGAAAACCTCGACGCCGAGCCCCAGATCGCAAAGCTCGTTGAGAATGTTTCGCTTGACGCCGTAATCGATCACGGCTATCTTTTTGCCGCAGCTTACGGGCTGAGCGTAGCTTCCGCGCTCGGCGTTCCAGCGCCCGGAGGTGTGCTTATACGGCGCCTTCGTACTTACGATGCTTACGTAGTTGATCTCCTCTATGCGCGCAGACTCGCTAAGCGCCTTTTTAAGAGCCGCCTTATCGCTGATCTCGGTAGAGACGAAGGCGCGCAGGCTGCCCTCGTCGCGCAGCATTTTAGTTAAAAATCTAGTGTCGATGTCGTAAACGCCGAATTTTCCGTTTTGCAGAAAATAATCCTCCAAGCTCATCTGTGAGCGGAAATTTGAAGGCTCGTTGTTAAAATTTCTTACGAAAATTCCGCTGGCGTGGATTTTGGAGCTTTCCTTGTCGTTTTCGTTGATGCCCACGATACCGATCTCGGGCATCGTAAAGATAATAAACTGCCCCGCGTAGCTGGGATCGGAGATGATCTCTTCGTAGCCCGTGGCGGAGGTGTTAAACACGAGCTCGCCGAATGCGCTGCCGCCTTTGCCGAACGCCTTGGCTTGCAGATAGATGCCGTTTTCTATATAGATATACGCGTTCATTACAGCATGCCCCGTTTTCTTAGCTCCTCTTCGTAGAGCTTTTCGAACACAAGCTCGTATTCTTCGGTACCTGGGATCAGTTTTTGCTTGTAGCCATCGATCTTTTCATAGACCGCATCCTCAATCTTTTGATAATTTTTAAGATATTCGTCGATCGCGTTATAAATTATCGTCTTTAGCCTATTTTCCGAGACTTTGTAATCGATCAAATTTTTCTTCCAAACGGTTTCTAAAATTTTATGCGATATGGTGCCGTAGCGATCCTCGAAATTTAGCTCGAAATTCTCATCGTTTGCGATGTGGCGCTTGATGAGCCAAAACATATCTTTTTTATTCACGCTCATCTCATCTAGCTCGCTTATGCGCTCATCTATCAGCTCGTTTGCGCGCTCGTCTATCGCTCTTTCTTTTTGCAGATCGGTCCTTATGATCTCGTCCGCTTCCTTGGCGACGGGTTCTATGCCCGCACCGAGCGTAACGCAGCCCGAGTTTAGCAGATCCAGCGCTATTTTATGCGCGATATATGGCACGTGTGGTAGTCGTATTCGCATGATCGTTCCTTTAAATTCAGTTCTATGAGCGGTCGCGCCGCCCGCGTTTGCAAACGGCGGAATTTTAAAATTCTTAAAATTCCGCCCGATTTTATAAAATTATCGTGTCGCTTCTTTCGGGACTGGTAGAGATAAAGCCCACTTTCGCGCCGCTTAGCTCCTCTATTTTGCGGATATAATTTTGCGCGTTTTGCGGCAGATCCTCAAATTTTGAAATTCCTTTGACGCTGTCCCAGCCCTGCATCTGCTCATAAACCGGCTCGGCAGCTTCCAAATCGATCGGAAAATAATCGATCTCCTCCCCCTTATAGCGATATGCTCGGCAAATTTTAATGCTCTCAAAGCCGTCTAAGACGTCAAGCTTCATCAGCGCGAGCTTGTCGATGCCGCTAAGGCGCACGGCGTATTTCGTAGCCACTCCGTCGAACCAGCCGCAGCGGCGCGCCCTGCCCGTCGTGGTGCCATACTCTTTGCCGATCTCGCGCATCGCCTCGCCTTGCGGACCCTTATCCTCGGTAGGAAACGCGCCGTTGCCCACGCGAGTGGTGTAGGCTTTTAAAATCCCCATCACCGTGCCGATATCTTTCGGCGCGAGCCCGAGCCCGCTGCAAGCCCCGCCCGCGATAGTCGTCGAGCTCGTGACGTAAGGATAGGTGCCGTGATCTATATCAAGCAGGCTTCCTTGCGCCCCCTCTACGAGCACGCGCTTGTCGTAATCAAGCGCTTTCCACAGCATGTGCGTGATATCTGCGATGTATGGCTCGAGCGCGCTTTTATAGCGCTTTAGCTCCTCGTAAATTTCAAGCTTGCTAGGAATTTTAACCCCCGCTTTTTCAAAAACGCTCTCATGCGAAGCAAAATCGCGCGATAGCGCCTCGGCAAGCCTTTCGGGCTCCAAAAGCTCCGCTACGCGGTGTCCCGTGCGCGCGATCTTATCGGCATACGCAGGCCCTATGCCCTTGCCGGTGGTGCCGATCGCAAGCTCGCCCTTGCTCTTTTCGCGCGCCTGATCGATCAGCGAGTGGTGCTGTAAATTTAAAAACGCCTTCTCGCTTATGAAAAATCTGCCCTTTAAATTTTCAAACTGCGCCATCTCGGTAATCAGCACATCGGGGTTGATCACGACGCCGTTTCCGATGATGTTGATGATATTTTTATGAAGCACGCCGCTGGGTACCAGATGCAGCGCAAATTTCTCGCCGTTTATGACGATGGTGTGGCCCGCGTTGTGCCCGCCGCTGCTGCGACATACGAAATCGTAATTCGCGCTTATCATATCTACGATCTTGCCCTTGCCCTCATCGCCCCATTGGGCGCCGATGACTACGTCAACTTTACTCATTTTTCATCCTTTTGCATAATTTTTTCTATCAAAGCATCCACTAGCAGCGCAAAGCCGCTGGATTTTAGCCCATCTATTTCGTAATTTCCGCCATTGCAATACACTGCGCCCGCGTCCAAAAATCTAAAAAATAGCGCGTCATAATAGCGCATTTTAGAGTAATACAGCAGCGAAACACGTATATCGTCGTAATCCACGCCTAAATTTAAAATTTCATCTAAGCAGGGCTTTAGCTCTTCAGGCACCTGCGCGCGCAGAGCCTGCACGTCCTTTAGCGACGTGGCGCGGGCCGTAGCGTCCAGCCAAGGCAAATTTTGCCCAAGCAGCGTCTCAATCTTGCCCTTTTCAAAAATCTCAAGCGGCAGGTTTAAAATTTCGCAGATTTTTTTCGGAATTTCGATATTGCTTAGCTGAAGCGCAGGCATAAGATCAAATTCTTTAAAAAATTCCTGCGCGATTTTGATCGCAAGGGGCAAATTTTTCTCTCCGATCAGCTCCGCGCCGATCTGATAAAACTCGTCACTTGGGTATTTGAAGGTCGGCTGGACGTAAAATAGCCGCCTTAGCTTATCGTCTTTCAGCCGTTTGCGCACGATACGCACGACGTCCACGGTGCTGTCTGCGCGAAGCGCGAGCTCGTGGTTCGTGGGATCGGAGAGCTTGAGAAGCTTTTGCGGCGCGACGCTTAGGTGCTGATGATATGAAAAATATGGCGTTAAAATTTCGCTAAAGCCGTTTTTAACGAGGATTTCGCTCGCTTTATTTTCCAGCTCGCGCTTGAGCTGCGCGCTCTTTCCGAAATACAGCCTCGAGCCGTTTGGTATCTCGTGATCGAAATCGGCGCTAACGCTATCTATCATGCTGCCTCCAAATCGCTTATAAACTTCTCTACTTGCGCCCTAAAGCCCGAGATGAAGCTTGCCAAAGCGAGATAATCAAGCGAAAGAATATCTAAAATTTGCTTACGTATTTCTGTAGTTAGCGCAAATCTTTCGCTGCCCGCGCTTTGAGTTTTATTTAAAATTTCGCCAAATTTCGTTTTAAAGCTTTCAAATTCTCCGGGGCTAAGCTCGCCTGTTTGGCTACGCGCGATAAAGCTTAGCGCCAAGTCCTTGTAATCAAGCGCGTTTAAAAAGCTGATAAACTCATCTTTGTCGATAGCTGCGAGCTTTGGCGTATCTTTAAATCGCGCGATGAAAGCGTCTATCTCTCTGCGATCAAGCGCTTTTGCAATAAAATTTCCCTGCAGATAGTTAAATTTCAAATTGTTTAAAAGCCGCAGCGATAGCGCATTTTCTACGCCTTGAGCACCTACTGCGAATCCAAACTCTCGCTTTAGTTTGCCCGTGATCTCAACCATAGCGCGGATGCCATCCTTTTTCTTGCCGATATTAAGGCAAAGGGCGCGATCGATCTTGATAAGATCGAAGGGCTGATTTGCCAAAAACTGCACGTTTTGCGCGTTTGCGTTATTAAGCGCAAATTTAATCCCAAGATCCGCGTAGCGCTTGCGCACGGGGATAAAACTTTGATAACTCTGCTCGCTAAAATCGGTAATCTCAAACATCAGCTCCCCACGCCGCTCGCCCGCGCTTCGCAATCTGCGCGCTACCAGACCGTAAAATTCGTCGCTTGCAAGCACCGTAAGACTCACGTTTATGGAGCAGTTTGCGCCCGTCTGCTCGTTAAATTCCAACATCTTGGAAAAGGCAAATTTAGATATCAAAAGCTCAAGTTGTGGCTCGCCGATGATAGGAAAGAAATCCTGCGGCAGTAAAACCCCTAGGCTGCCGCGCTTCCAGCGCAAAAGCAGCTCGTAGCCGTAAATTTGAGCTCCGCTGATTATCGGCTGATAGAGCGCGAAAAACTCGCCGCTCTCTATCGCCTGTCTAAGCCCCGCTTCGCTCATCTCATCATCGGTAACGGGGGCGTTTTCAAAGATAAAATAGCGGTTTTTGCCGCTCGTTTTAGCGCGGTACATCGCCCTATCAGCGCGCGATAAAAGACCGGAAAAATCGATCTTTTCGCTGCCGTCGTAAAACGCCGCGCCCACGCTGATGCTAGCGCTGATCTCGTTGCCTTTAAGATTAAATTTCATCTTTGAAATTCCAAGCAGTCGCTGCAAAAGCATATGCGCGGCCTGCTCGTCCTTCAGATCGCCGATGATGGCGCCGAACTCATCGCCGCCGAGGCGCGCCAAGATATCTCCCTTGCGCAGCAGCCCGCTCATCGCCTTTGAGATCGCTTGCAAAAACATATCGCCGACCTCGTGCCCATAGGTGTCGTTGATCGCCTTAAAGCCGTCAAAATCTATGAAAAGCACCGCCATAAGCTTGGAATTTTCGCCCGAGTTTGCCGTAAATCTCTGCGCAGCCTTCATAAAATATACTCTGTTCGGAAGCCCGGTAAGCGCGTCGTGGTGGGCGATCTTGGCTAGCTCGCTCTCTTTTTGCTTTATCTGCGAAATTTCGGTAAACATCAGAATGAAATTTGAAGTAAGCGAAAAATCATCCTTTATCGCGATCGCCGTAAATAACGCAGGAAAGGTGCCGCCGTCCTTTTTTAGCCCGTAAATTTCATCTTTATAGGAGGTCTGTTTGCCAACTAGATTTTTTCTAATCCTCTCCATCACGTCTGCCCCGCCCTCTGTAGGAGCGAAGAAATTTGGAATTTTGCCGATAGTTTGGCTTTCGCTATAGCCGGTGATTTCATAAAAGGCGTTATTAGCGCGCAGCACGCGACCACTCTCATCTGTGATTAAGATCGCCTCTAGCGAGCGCGAAAATACGTTAGCGTTTAAATTTAACTCCAGCTCCGTCTGCTTGCGCGAGCTGATATCTTCGAGCGTAGTTTTTACAAGGCGCGAGCGAGAGCCGTGCTTTTCGGTGACGTAGCCTTGCATACTGATCCAAGTATAGGCATTAGCGGCATTTCGCAGACGGAATTCGCAGCTAAAATCGCTCCTAAGCCCGGCGGTACATTCGCGGATCATTTTATTGAAATTCTCTAAATCCGCGAAGTAAATTTCATAACTAAACTCCCCAAAGCTCATCGCAGTATTTAGCCTTTTGCCGCGATATTTTAAAATTTTAAAGTAATTTTTATCAAACGACAGCGTCTGCGCGTCAAGATCGATTAAGCAGGTACAAAAATTCCTAGTCTCGATTACGGTGCGGTAAAAGTCCAAATCCTCCTGCAAGCCGCGGATCGCCTTAACATCGTCATCGATATTTTGAAAATAAAACGCAGCCCTGGCGGCGGACTTTTTGACATAGATGCTCACTTCGTAGCTATAGCGGATATTGTCATTGTGGCGAATTTTATAGCTTTGAGAAAAGCTTAGCTCTTCTGCGGGCATATCGGCTAAGCGGTTTAAAATTTCATTTTTAGCCTCATTCGCATCCTTTTCATCCAGCAAATCCCATAGCCTTATCTCGCCGCTTAAAAACTGTGCCGCTTCGTAACCCCAAAGCTCTTTTATATTTTTACTAGCATCTACGATCTTGCCCGAAGTGTAGTCAAACACGAGCGTAACGATAGGCGCGTGATTTAAATACTCATATTTTTGCTTAGTTTCATCGTAAAATCTGCGATATTTTGACGCATCCAGTACCACAAAAAGGGTTGAAATTTTACTTCCGTCGCGGATATAAGATTTTTTAACATAAAGATCTTTGACGCCATTTTTGGTCTCTTGGCGGGTTACGACATAGTTTTCTTTGACATAGTTTGCGCGCTGGGTTTGATAGGCGTGATCGTAAAACGAGCCTGCTTGCAGCGCGAATATATTCCGTCCTACGACGTCATCGCCGTAAAGCTCGCGTGCGCCGTTGCTAGCGCTTTCGATCGTGCCTGCGACGTTATCGATGCTAAGCACCGAAAGGGAGCTATATTTTAGCGCATCTTTAAAGCTAAGGCTAAAATCGCCGTGGCGCAAATTAGACTTCAAAACCTCGTCTATGGATTTAGAAATTTCTAAGACGGAGCTTAGCGGATTTAGCGCTTCTATATCGCGAATTTTGGAGTGATAATCTCCTTGGCGCAGAGCGTTTTGAACTGCTGCAAGTGGGATAAAAACGCGCTTTTTTAAAAACGTAAAATTTGAAATTAGAAGGATTAAATAAGCTAAAATCACTGCTGCTAGCGCTACGACGATAAAATCGTCCGCGCCCAAAAAATAGCCGGCTCGTTCGCGAGCCATTACGAAATTATCCCCAAATTTCGCAAGATATGCAAAGCTTAGCCCAGATTCGTCTTCAAAGCTTACCACTTCGCCTAGGCGCGAAAAATCAAAATCCTGCCCCAATATATCGGTTACGCTGCCAGGAGCGTTAAAGAATTTGCCTTCGGCATTAAAGACCAAAATATCTCCCAGCGAGGAGAGCCTGGCAATCGGCCTAGAGGTGTTGGCAAAGCCTAGCAGATACGAATCGGCATTTACGCGCTTGATCAAAAAATACCGCCACGCCCCGTCCATCATCATATAGCGCGATACCCATTCATCCTTTTTTAGCTCGCTTGTGATATCCGCAAGCCGTATCTCACCAAGATCCGAAATGCGCCCATCCGATGAAAAATGTGCTAAGCTCTCCTGTTCCGCGCCGCGGGCGCGCAGATAAAAAATAGCGTCAAATCTATGAGAAGATTTTACGACATTGCGGATCAAATCCGCATAAAGCTCGCTTTGCATAGCTTCGTGCCTTGCGTCTAAAGAAAGGATAGTTTCTTTTAGAATTTCAAGCTCGCTAAAAAGCGACTCGTCGGTATTTTTAAGTAAAGTAATCGCCGTGCGCGTCCGCAAATCAAGCTGCGTAGCGATCCTAGTGCGCAAAAAGCTAATCTCGCAAACTACTACAAGCGTAAGCAGCGCAGCGCCTAGAATCAAGGCGGCGTTAAATCTTTCGGTAACAAAGTCTTTTTTGTTTTTCATGCCAAATTCCAAATTTTGCGGGATTTTAGCAAATTTCGTTTTAAAGCCGATTTAAGCTTGTGTTTTTGCGCCTTTTGCGCCCAAAAAATGCATGATCAAAAGCACGGCGAAGCTAAAAATAAGCATCAGCGCCGAATATGCGTGAGCCTGCGCAAAATCGAGCGTCTCGGTCGCTTCGTAGATCGCGATGGAGGCGACCTTGGTCTGCTCGCTCACGCTGCCGCCGATCATCAGCACGACGCCAAACTCGCCCATCGTGTGCGCAAAGCAGATCACCAAAGCGCTAAGCAGGGAGTGGCGAATTGCTGGCAACGCGACGCGAAAAAGCTTGGAAAAATAGCTCTTATCTAGCGAATCGCACGCCCAAAAAAGCGAGCGCGGAAGCGCACGGAAGCCCGAAACCAGCGGCGAAAACATAAACGGCAGCGAGTAGATACAGCTCGCGATCACAAGCCCGCTGAAATTAAATACGAGTCTAAGCCCGAAGTGTTTGTCGAAAAACTCCCCTAGCACCGAATACGGCGATAGAAAAACTAGTAGATAAAAGCCTAGCACCGAGGGCGGCAGCACCAGCGGAAGCGAGATGATCGATTCGATCACGCTTTTGCCGCGGAAATTTTTTCTCGCCATAAAAAACGCAAGCGGCACGCAGATGATAAACAACGCGAGCGTCGTTAAGCTCGCAAGCTTTAAGGAGACGAGAAACGGCGTGTAATCGAGCCCCTTTAGAATTTCAAACATTTATCCTCCGAGCCGAGCCGCTGGGCCCAAACTATAAAATTTTAAAAGCCTAGCTCTGCTTTAAAATTTAGAGGCAAAGCTGGATAGAATTTGCGCAAACCTCATAGTCATAAGGCTTTGCAAAATAAAATTTTAAAAATTCCGTGCAAGCTAAAGAGAGCGGAATTTATAAAAGTGCTTGGCCAATAAATTCCTTCAAGCGTGCAAATTCCGTCAGGCATTTAAACTCTACTAAGCTGGCGGTTCTTTAAGACCACGAATTTTGCCGAGCTAAATTCCAAAAAGCTTCGCTTGGCTTTAAAACTTGAGCGGACAGGATTCATCTGAGCGCAAATTTCACGAAAAATATAGCTAAACGACGCCCTCCGAACGACCTAGCGAAATTTCATTGAGCCCGACAAGACGAAATTAAAATTTTGCATAAATCTAAAAAACCGGGTTAATGAAAACCTGTCATAGCTCATTAAGCGAGTTTAACGCGCAAGCTTCGAGCCGTTAAAGCTTTTAAAATTTCAAAGCCACAAAATCTAGACAAAATTCCAAATCTAAACTTTTAAGTTTTTACGAAGCTTCACATTAAATTTTTACCAAGATCGCATGATAGAATTCACGCAACTCCTGCCGAAAAAGTAAGCTAAAAGCCGCTAAATTTAAAAATAAACCCACCACGCCAATTAATAAATTCAAAGAAGGAATTTAACGGCGCCTGTCTGCGCAAAATCTAAAATTTAAGCTTACTTTCCCCACGCTATCTAGTCTTGCATTGTAATTTTGCTCTAGCCTACGTTTAAATTTTGTGTTTCATGAAAATCTAAGCGCGATGCGAATGAAATTTTAAAATCTCACCGTATTTTGCGGGCAAATCTAGCTAAAATTTCGCAAAATCCCTCGTCTAAATTCCATAAAAGCCTGTATTTAAATCTCTAATCTAGTTGAAGTTTCCTACTTAGGCGCACCTAAAAGCTTGTCTGCAAGTTTAAATTTTACGCAGAGTGATATTAAAGGCTTTGGCACCCGCTTTGACCTCATCGCCTACTTGCAAGCCATCGGCTTCTGCATTGCTTAGCACCACTTCGCACAGCTGGCTGCCGATCGCTACGACAGCCACTTTGACCCCGTCGCGTGCTTGCAAATCAACAATCTTGCCCGCGAAAGAAAACTTCTGTGAGCCGCTAGTTTTAAGGAAAATTTCCTCCGGCGTACCGGTGCGGACGATCCTGCCGTCCTTCATCTCATAAACCCGCTTGCAAAGCCTATAAATCTCGCTTACGTCGTGGCTTACCAAGATCACGGTCTGATGAAACTGCTCGTGGATCTTTAGTAAATATTCTTGGATTTTTTCGCGCATCGTAAAATCAAGCGCCGAAAGCGGCTCGTCAAGTAGCAAAATTTCAGGCTCTTGCATCAGTGCGCGAGCAAGTGCTACGCGCTGCTTCTGTCCGCCGCTAAGACCCTCGACACCAGATTTTGCAAACTCGCTAAGCTCTAAAATTTCAAGCAACATTGCAGCTTTTTGCGGATCATTTCTGGCAAAAAGTAGATTGCCCGTCACGCTCATATTCTCAAAAAGTGCGTAGTCTTGAAATAAAAAGCCGATCCTGCGCTTGCCCGCACTTAAGAATTCATTGCCTTCTTGTAGCACGAGATCGCCATCTTTTATGCTACCACTATCTGCGCGCAAAAATCCAGCCAAAATGCGCAGCAGTGTAGTCTTACCGCTGCCGCTGCGCCCATATAGGCACACAAACGAGCCTTTGTTAATCTCTAAGCGAGCATCAATCGAGAAATCATCACTGATTTTTTTCTTACAATCAATCGTTATCATATTTTTCTATATATATCGCAGTGGCGTTAATGTATGCGAAAACCTCGTCGCCCTCGCGTAAAGCAAGCTCCTGCGCAGAATGCGCGCTAATGAGCACATCAAAGCTTATCTTGCCTTCAAATCTAAGCGTGCATAGAATTTCACCTAAGCTTAGGCTCATAATCTTGCCGTGAATTTCATTTTCGCTAGATACACCACTTAGGGCTTCGCGAGATAAAAGCACATCGGTGCTTTTAAAGCCCACGTAAACTTCGCTACCCACCTTAAGCTCGCTACTTAGCTGCAGAAATACGCCACGTAGCTTGATGCCGCCCGCGATAAATCCTACAGAATGGATGCCGTCTTTTTGTAAAATTTCGTTGATTCTCGCTCTAATCATTAAAACTCGTATCCGTATTTAGCAAAGATCGCCCTGCCCTTATCGCTTAGGATAAAATCATAAAACGCCTTGGCTTCGGCATTATCTTTGGCGCGGTTTAGCACGACCATGCCTTGAGCTATCGGCTCGTAGAGTTTGGTATCGACCAAGACGAAATTTTCGCCCTGCTTGCAAGGCTTGCCGTTGCAGCCGTCCTTCGCCATCTTAGGCGCATACATCGCGCTAGCCGCGATAAATCCGACGTCGGAAGCCTTAAGTGCTTGCGAAAGAGCCTCGCCAATCGATTTTGCTTCTACGATTTTGCCTTTGATCTCGTCGTAAACTCCCACTTTTTGGAAAGCCTGTACGCTTGCGGTGCCGTAAGGAGCGGTCTTTGGATTTGCTATGGAAATCGTTTTAACGCTAGGGTCTTTTAAAGCTTCAAGCCCCTTGCTAAGATCTACACCGCGCACGCTAAACATCGCCACTTTGCCTTTGGCGTAAGTTTTGGCAGGCGCCGTCGCAAAGCCCTCTTTATACATATCGTCTGCAAATTTCATATCAGCCGCCATAAAAACATCAAACGGAGCGCCGTTTTTGATCTGCGTGCTAAGCGCACCGCTCGCACCCAAGCTCACATTTAGCGTAGTTTGCGGATGCAGCTTGACAAATTCCGCCTTGATCTCGTCAAACGCATACGTCGTGTTCGCAGCGGCTGCGACGCTGACCTCGCCTGCGCTTAGCGCGCCTGCGGTTAAAATTCCTAAAAGCACTGCTTTCAACTTCATTTTATGCCTTTCGTTTCGGCTCTCACCGAGAATTGAATTGTATCTAAAATTTTAAATTTACGCCTTAAATTTTAAAATTTTGCGCACCCAATTTCACCCTATTACGCGCCAATAATGATCTCGCTAGGCTCGATGATCGCCGTTACTTCATCTCCTACTCCTAGAGCCATCGCGGTGGCAGATTCTCGCGTGATGATCGCGGTGATGTTTTGATGCGAGCTTGTGCCTAGACAGATCTCTGCGTTTACCGCGCCGATTTTGACCTCGCTAATCGTGCCTTTGATTTGATTCGTCGTACTAAGTTTTAGCTTCTCCGAGGCTCCTTTGGCAATGATGACGCTTGGAGCTTTGAATAAAAACAGCACATCCTTGCCCGCCTTTAGCCCTAAATTTTTTTCGCTCTCTACGGTTACCGTCGCGCATAAAATTTCGCCACCTGCGAGTTTAGCCGTGATTTGAGAATTTACAGCGCCTGTTTGAACATCCGTAATCTCAACGCTTAGCTGATTGCGTGCAGAAAGCTTCATACCGATCTTCTCTAAGCTTAAAAGACTCTCTTCAGTGATCTCATCAAGCTTTAAAATTTCACTCAAAAACGTCTCGCCCGCGTGGCTGATAGCATCATAAGCGCGAATCAGCTTGTGAGCGTAAGGGGTAAGCTCCGAGCCGCTATTTTTCTTTGTGCCTTGAGTGCGGACGATGAGCGGCTTTTTGCTCGCGTTGTTGATTAAATTTAGCGCGTCCCAGCCGTTTTTATACGACACTCCTACGATCTCTGCGGCCTTTGTAATACTTTTAGTCTCATCTACGGCCTTAAGCAGCTTAATGTGCTTGGCTAAAAGCGATGCTTTGTTGCCAAGCAGGAATTCCAAAGCAAATTTTGCGTCCATTTTCATCCTTTCTTATTTACTTTCACGTGATTTTATAATATATCCTCTGATATATTTCTTAAAGAGCTGCAGGCTTTATTCTGCGATATAAAGAGGGAAATTCTATATGAAATTTTACCTTTATTGACAAAATTTCTTTAAACTTGTAAAATCGCCACTTTGATTTATAAAGAAGGGTCACAATTTGAAATTTATAAAAATTATATTCTTAGCCGCGGCATTGGCACTTTGCGGTTGCTCGCAAAAGCAAGACGTAGCACCTAGCGATACGGATGGTTTTGACGAGGAGTTTGCCAAGCGCGAGGTTTTCGATCCGCTTAGCGGCTATAACCGCGTTATGACGAGCTTCAACGACGTATTTTACTCATACATATTAACCCCTGTAGCCAGCGGCTACGATTACGTAATGCCCGATCCGATCCAGGGCGCGTTTTCAAATTTTTTCTATAATATTTTATATCCGATGAGGCTCGTAAACAACCTATTGCAGGGTAAATTTGAAAATTCTTGGGATGAGACGAAGCGATTTTTGATCAATTCGACCGTCGGCTTCGGCGGGCTTAATGATATGGCAGGCAAATACTACGGAATTCCGCGCCACGACGAGGATTTCGGGCAAACGCTCGGATATTGGGGCGTTCCGGCAGGTCCGCATATCGTCTGGCCGATTTTGGGACAAAGCAATCTCCGCGATACAGCGGGGCTTGTCGGAGATTATTTTTCAAATCCGATAAACTATATTAAAGATAGCACCGTTCGAAACTCCGTCAATGGATTTAGAATATTTAACGATTACTCGCGCGATCCGAAATTTTATGAAAAAATGACCAAAGATGCAGTGGATCTATATCCATTTTTACGCGATGCTTACGAGCAAAATCGCGAGAAATTAATAAAGGAATGAAAATGAAAATTTTAAAAGTTCTAGCGCTTTGCGGAGCGCTTTTGATTTCGGCGCACGCTATTAGCGATGCGGATATCGAGCCTGTGATGAGCCAAAAGGTCGCCGAGGCCGTAAGCATCATGCGAAGCAGCACCCCGAAAGACGCAAAGCCCGCAAAAATTTTTGCGCTTTTTGACGGCTATTTTGATTATAAGATGATGGCGAAGCTCTCCCTTGCGAAGCATTACGCAAGCCTTAGCCCCGCGCAGATCGCAGAATTTAATAAGGCCTTTGAAGCGCATCTAAAGCGCTCGTTTATCGAAAAGCTTTCGCTTTATACCGATCAGGATATGAAGGTGCTAAGCAAACAAAGTCCGAGCGATAAGCGCCGCGTGCTAAAAACACAGGTCATCGGCGAGCAGAAAAACTACGACATAGATTTTAAATTTTATCCTAACGGCTCTGATTGGCGCATCTACGATGTCGATATCGTGGGCGTTAGCCTAATCCAAACCTATCGCTCGCAGCTAGGCGACGTAACGCAAAATTTGGGCTTTGACGAGCTTATAAAGCGGCTAAATTCGACCGTCATCAATAGCGGCGAATAGCGGCGCGCCCAAAAGAGCGGTATTTGAAAAAAATTTTTCGCCTAATCGTCGCGTTTCCGAAAATCACGCTTGCGCTGTTTACGGCGCTGGCGCTCTTTTTCGGATATTACTCCACCAAGCTCGAGATCGACGCTTCGAGCCAGACGCTTCTACTAGATAATGACAAAGACCTTCAAATTTGGCGCGAAGTATCCAAACGCTACGAAACGCCGAATTTCTTGGTGCTTGCATACACTCCCGCGGGCGATCTTTTAGCGCCCGAGACGATCCGCAAAATAGCGCAGATGGACGCAGCTTTTTCCAAGCTGGATTTCGTCGCTAGCGTCACGGACATCACGAATGTGCCGCTTTTGCTAAACAAAGGTGGTGGCATGAGCGAGCTGCTTAAGCACATACCCACTCTTACCGACGCGGACGTAAATTTAACCGCGGCTAGGCGCGAGTTTGCCACAAGCCCCTTTTACGCATCAAATTTAGTAAGCGCCGATTTTCGCACTACCGCAATTTTAATAAATTTAAAGCCGCAGACCCGCTACGAGGAGCTTTTGCGCCTAAGAGACGGAGCTAAAAGCGCTCTAGAGCAAGCAGAGCATGAGGGCAACCGCTCCAATGCCCAAATTTCACAGCTCAAAGATACGCTTAAAGCTTCGGAGCAAAATTTCAAATCCTATCGCGACGAGCTTCGCGAAAAAGATCACCGCGACATTGTGGCTTTGCGTGCGCTGATCGCGGGCTTTGAGAAGGAATTTGCGGGCGATCGGCTATTTTTGGGCGGACTAAATATGATCGCCGACGATATGGTAGGCTACGTCCGCTCGGATCTGGCGACCTACGGACTCGGCGCCTTGGTGCTTCTGCTAGCTTGCTTTTGGCTCTTTTTTAGACAGGCGAAATTTATCCTGCTGCCGCTTATCATCTGCGCGTATTCGGTCGTGCTTGCAGCGGGATTATTCGGCTTTTTGAGCTTTGAGGTCACGGTGATTAGCTCAAATTTCATAGCGCTTCAGCTCATCATCACGGTTTCGGTCTGTATCCACCTAATCGTCGCCTACCGCGAGTTTAGCGCGCGCTTTCACGCCTTTTCGCAGCGCCAGCTCGTTTATGCGGTGCTGCGCGAGCGCGCAAGACCCTGCTTTTTCGCGATCTTTACGACCGTCATCGGCTTTATGTCGCTAATTTTTTGCGATATAAAACCCGTAATTTCTCTGGGAATTATGATGAGCGTAGGCATCAGTATCTCGCTAGTTACGGCATTTGGAGTATTCGGCGCGGTTATGTCACTTCTAAGGCGCACGCACAATAATCGCAGCTTCGAGCAGCACTTTAAATTTACGCTTTGGTGCGCCGAAACGGCGCTACGCAGCAGAGGCGCGGTCTACGGCGTGTGCGCTGCGGCGGTGATCTTTGGACTATACGGTATCTCGCAGCTGCGCGTCGAAAACAGCTTCATCGGCTACTTCAAAAAAAGCACCGACATCCGCGCGGGTATGGAGGTTATCGATACAAATCTCGGCGGAACGATCCCGCTTGATATCATCGTTAAATTTAAAAGCACAGGCGGCGCAGATCCTGCTAGCGGGAGTGAAAATTCCGCAAGCGGTAGCGCAAATTTTAAGAGCGGCGAAAATTCCAATCCCGCGGGGCAAAATTCTATCGCGCATAATTCCGCTACTCAGAATTCTACCGCCACTGTGCAAAATTCTATTGCAGAAAATTCTATGCCCCAAGGCTCCGCTGCGGCAACACAGCCAAGCGACGCCGCAAATTCGGATCAAACCCGCGCCGCAAATTTAGAGCAGAATTCCACCGCGAGCGACGATTTTGGCGATTTCGAAGCCGAATACGCCGCCAACGAAAACAAGCCGCAGTATTGGTTCACCTCCGAAAAGATGCGTATCATCGGCAAGATAGACGATTTTTTGAAGGACAAAAACGTCACGGGGCATGAGTTTATCGGCAACGTAAGCTCGCTTGCGTCGCTTTTGAAGCTCGGCAAGCAGATTAATCAGGGGCGCGATCTGGACGATCTGAGCCTTGCTCTAATCTACTCTGAAATGCCGGCAAACTACCGTGAATTGGTGCTTTTGCCCTTTGTAAATATCGAAGCGAACGAGGCGCACTTTAGCGTCCGCACGATAGACAGCGATCCGAATCTTCGCAGGGCGCAATTCCTAGCCGATCTTAAGCGCGATCTGGACTCCCTGCTCGCTAAAGATAATGTCACGGTGCAGATTAGCGGCATAATGGTGCTTTATAACAATATGCTTCAAAGCCTGATGAGCTCGCAGATAGGCACTCTGGGTATCACCGTGTTCGTGCTTTTCGTGCTTTTCGTGATCATCTTTCGCTCCTTTTCATACGCGCTTATCGCGATCGTCGTAAATTTAATCCCGCTTTGCGCCTGCTTCGGCATTATGGGGGTTGCGGGCATTCCACTAGATATTATGAGCATCACGATAGCGGCGATTAGCATCGGTATCGGCGTGGACGACGTCATCCACTACATCTACCGCTATAAGCGGGAGTTTGCGCGCCTGGGCGACGAGGCCGCGGCAATCCGCGCGAGCCACGCAAGTATCGGATACGCGATGTATTATACGTCGTTTGCGATCATTTTAGGTTTTAGCGTGATGATGATGAGCAATTTCTGGCCTACGATCTACTTTGGGATGTTAATATGTCTGGTGATGAGCCTGCTTCTTTTGGGTGCGCTCATAATCCTGCCGTCGCTAATAATGAGCCGAAAGGGCTTAAAATTTAGCCTCTTTAAAGCTAAATAAATTTTATCTCGCTATAATTCCCGCATTTGGAGAGGATGGCGACCTGGTGGCGTCTGCGGACTTCAAATCCGATAGGAGGGCGGTTGACCGTTTTCCGGGGGGTTCGATTCCCTCCCTCTCTCGCCGAATTCTTTTAAAATTCCATCTTTAAATTTTATCTTTCACGCTTTTAGCCACGTACTTCGCGAATTTATCTCAATTTTCAGCTCTAAATTTATCCGTTATTAAACAGAGATGGATAGCATTGCTCGTTAACTTTTCTTGAAGGAGCGCGTATAAAATACGCATTAGGTGCTGCGCTTGCGGCATTTATTTTTGCAGGATGCGGCGATGACGATGTGGGGCTTGTGAAAAACTACACCCTGCCGGATTTCAAATCGATGAATATTGGTACGGCGATTGAGGGCTCGAAAATCTGCAAAAATATCGCCTGGAGCAAAGAGGAAAACGGCGGATTAAAGATGGTTAAGATGGTGTGCGACGTGGATGTAGAGCAGAGGCTTAAATCATATAAACAAGAGATGTTGGACTCGTCTTTAAAAAGGGTTATGACTTTTTATGAGGGCAAGGCTTACGACGCGCAGGGTTTGTTTAAGCTAGCAAAAGAACACTGCAAATTAAACGAAGCTAAATTTCAAGAAACACTTAAAAACCAAAGGCAAAATAGAATTTGAAGAAGAATGGAAGTCGGTCGATTGCGACGACAAACTAAAAGCGGAGATACTGAAAGAAAGCAATACCGAAATCTACATGGACTCTATTGTAGAGCGCTTAAAAGCAGCCATTTATTACTCGCAAATAACCGCAGAGCAATTGGACGCGAGCTTCGGACATAAAGAAGATGGGTTATCAAAGCTTGCTATTGAGCTAAATTTTATCGTAAATGAGGGTAAAAGCGTAAGTCTGTCTGATAAATTTAAACTTATCACGAACGGCAAAGAAGATCCCGTAAATAAAATGAAGTCAAAAGATGTTATAGCGGGCTTCTACGAAAGATAGTAAGCGCCCTGTCTTGCGGCTAAATTTTATGAAATTTTAAAATAGGCTGTTTTA